>CAZDSO010000001.1:0-69896 GCA_964508045.1 uncultured Planctomycetia bacterium
CAGATATCGTGCACAGAAATCAATCCGATCCCATCAAAAACCGTGCAAACGCTCATTCCGCGCGCCTCATGGAACGCATACCATTTTACAGCACCACACCCCGCTTCACAAGATCCGTTGAACTGGAGCGTGCCCGGGGCCTCAGAAGCAAGTGAACGGCGTTTCCCTCGGAACGTCTGCAAACAGTAAAAAGTATCAAGACCGCCTGCGTATCGCCATACTGACGGCCCAGCCGCGAGTGTTAACGAGCGGTATGCTCGCACACTCTTGCCCAGCAGGCCGTTGGAATGTCCCACGGCGTCGTTGAGTCGAAAACCGCACTACGACAACGAGCCGCCGGCTCGATGTCGGAGCCGCGACCGCGAGAGAGCGATCTCGCGCGGTGCACCTCGGCCATGTCGGGAACGTCTGAGGACGCTGTAGGGTCGCATGCGGATCTGATGATGGCTCCGCGAGGGAAAGCATGAAGCATAAATGTACGAATTCGATGTCAACAGTAAAGACACGGCCCCCATCCCGGAAAACCCCTGCTCGTCGCCGACTACGCGTCCATCCAGAACGGCTTCGTCGGCCAGACCGAGAAGAACATCGCCAGGAGATCGAGCGCTTCGAGGGCGTGTGCATCCTGGCGACGAACCGCACGATCGGTCCAGACAGGGCGCTGTCGCGAAGGATCGCCTTGAAGCTGGTCTTCGGCCCGCCGGACCGCGCCATGCGGCTTCGCATCTGGGAGACGCGGATCCCCGACAGCCTGCCGCTGGCCTCCGACGTGGACCTCGAGGCCCTGTCCGCTTCCGCGCTCACCGGCGGCCGGATCAAGAACGTCGTGCTCAACGCGGCGGAGAGATAGAGGGAAGCGGAAATTTGCGGATCCGTACCGCGCAACCCGCATCGAAAGCAACGGCCGGCCAGAGCCCTCATCGCGTTGCGGCCATCGCCTCCACCTCCTCGTCCCACGCCGGCACCATGCGATCCCACGAGAACCTCTCCACCGCGCGGATGCCCCGCTTCCCGTCCCCCTGCCACAAATCATCCCTCTCCACCCTCCGCGCAAGATCCGCGAGCCTTCGCACGAGATCCCTCCCGTCGTCCTCGTAGAAGAAGGAGTCCTTTCCCTCCCCCTCGTCTCCGGCGAAGACCTCCGGGTACGCGAGCCTCCTCGGCACCAGCGGGAAGGCGCCGGCCGCCGTTGCCTCCACCAGGCTGATCCCGAAGAACTCGTGCCGCGCCGTCGAGACCGCCACGTCGGATTCCATCAGCGCTTCGCGGTACGCCTCCCGCGATTCGAGGTATCCCCAGCGGAGGATGCGCGAGGCGAAGCGTTGCCGCGCTTCCTCGAAGACGGCTTCCACGTTCCGCCCGCTTCCGCCGCCGACCACGGACAGCTGGAACGGGACGTCCTCCGACGCGAGCCCGTCCAGCGCCCGGAAGAACGTCTCCGGCGCCTTGTCCCACTCCCATCGCGCGGACCAGAGAATGCGAAGCGGCCCGGGCTTGCGGGGGCCCCGTTCCGGGAAGGGGTCGATGCCGGGATGCCGCACGCGCGACTTCTTGCGGATCGCCTCGACGCTCTCGAGGTTTTGGTGGTCGGGCATCCTCACGAGGAACGCCTCGAGGCCGCCGAGGAAGCTGTCCCGGTGGAAGGCCGAGTTGAACCAGACGCAGGAGGCGGCGAGCGCCGAGGTCATGTTGGTGAAGGCGAAGTGGTAGTCGAATTCGGACGCGTGCCGGACGGGGTAGGTGATCTGGTTCTCGTGGAAGTAGACGAGGCTCGGCAGGATCTTCACCGGCGCCGGCGCGAGTCCGAGAAACGCCGCGAGGTCCAGCATGTCGGAGCAAAAGACGAGATCCCATGTTTCGCCGGATGCGGCGCGCCGGGCCGCCTCGCCCGCGAAGGTCACGGAAGCGTGCCTCATGCGCCACTTCCACTTGCGGGGAGGCAGGGTCAACAGGGTCCACTCGTGGCGGCTCCGCTTGGCCCAACCGTCGAGAAACGCCTTGTGGCTCCCGCCGTAATAGGGCTCGAGCGCGAGGATGTTCATCTGCGGGACCTTCAAGCAGGCCTCGATGCGGCAAGCGCCGTCCAGTGATTTCAGATTTCAGCCGTCAGATTTCAGAATCCCCTAGTCAACCAGAGGTGTTTACAGCACTCCGCCTTCGGCTTCGTGTTTCACTACGAACCGTTGCATTCTACTTTCAATTGCGGATATTGACGAACACGCTGTTGTACAGCGCTCATTCCTGCCTCGGATCAAGGCCCTTGCGGACCGGGCGAGGCAGACGCGGCGCCGGCTGAAATCCGAAATCTCCAATCTGAAATCCCTACGCGACGCCAGACCGAAACCGGCCGCGGCGCGAATGCCTCCTCCGCGTTGAACCCCCACCGCGGCGCTGCTACCATGCCTCCATGCCTCGCCCCGAAGACCGGCTTGTCGGGATGATCCTCAACGGCCGCTACCGCGTGCAGGAGCGACTCGGCACCGGCGGCATGGCCTCCGTCTATCGCGTCCACGACGAGCTCGAAGACCGCGCCGCCTGCCTCAAGGTCCTCTTCGAGGGCGGGGACGACTCGGTCGAGCGGGAACTCCTCGTCCAGGAGTTCCGCACCCTCAAGGGACTCAAGCACCCCAACCTCGAGGAAGTCTACGACTTCGGCCGCCTCGAGGGCGAAGACGCCCACTTCTTCTCCAATGAGCTCGTCGACGGCGCCGACCTCGGCGCCGCCTCGAAGGACCTCGACTTCGGGGCGCTCACCGAATGCCTCGTGCAGATCTGCCGCGCCCTCCAGTACATCCACTCTCGTGGGCTCGTCCATCTCGACATCAAGCCCGAGAACATCCTCGTCCGGCGAGGCCCCGAGGGAGATCCCCAGGTCAAGATCATCGACTTCGGCCTGGTCTCGAAACGGGACAATCCCCTCGGGGAGGAAATCCGCGGAACCCTCGCCTACGTGGCCCCGGAGATCCTCCGAGGCGAGGCGTCCGACCACCGCGCGGACCTCTATTCCCTCGGCGTCACCCTCTACCGCCTCCTCTCCGGCGGTGAGCACCCCTTCTCCGCGAAGTCGGACGTCGAGTCCGTCCTCCAGCGGTTCTCCCGGCAGGTCGACGCGCCCGTCTCCCCCCTCGGCGACATCCCCCCCTATCTCGTCCGCGTCACGCTCCGGCTGCTCGAGGCCTCTCCGGAAAACCGGTATCCCGACGCCAACGCCATCATCGAGGACATCCGGCGCGCCACCCGAAAACCCTACCCCCTCGAAACCGAGGAAAGCCGGGAAGGACGCGTCCTCTCCGGGCGCTTCGTCGGACGCGAACAGGAGATGGAAACCGTCACAACCCTCCTGGACGAGGCCGCCGGCCGCGGCGCGCGGAAGCACGTCCTGATCACCGGCGAGGCCGGCGCCGGCAAGACCCGCTTCCTCCGCGAGATCGCCGTCCGCGCCCAGGTCGCGGGCCAGCGCGTATTCCGCGGAACCGCCCCGAAACGCGGCGCCGGCGCCTACGCCCACCTCGCCGGCGTCCTCACGGAACTCGTCCTCACCCTCGGCCGGGAACACCCCCGGGTCCGCGAACACGGCCCCCCCCTCGCCCGCATCCTGCCGGCACGCCTCGGGCTCGGCGATCCCCCGCCCCCGCTGGAAGGGCGCGCCGAGAGCATCCGCATCGCGGACGCGGCGAGCCGGCTGGTGCTCGGCTTCGCGCGCGGAAAACCGACGGTGGTCCTGCTGGACGATCTGGACCGCGCGGACCCCGGCACGGCGGACGCGCTGGCCTATCTGGTCCGGTCCACCCCCGCCTCCGGCGACGGCGCGCCGTCGCTGCTCGTCGTCGCGACGATCCGGGAAACGGGTAGGAAGGAAGGCCCCGCTTCCCGCCTGTTCGGGGCGACCGAGACGAAGGCGGAATGGACGGAGGTCCCGCTCGGCCCCCTGGACGAGACGGCCGTGCAGGATCTCCTGGAGTCCATGTTCGGGGCCGGGGAGGTTCCGGATACGTTCCTCGAGCGGATCTTCGCGGCGAGCCGGGGCAACCCCCTTTTCCTGGAAGAGGCCGTCAGACTCCTCGCGGCGCGGGGGGATCTCCGCTGGACGGGCCGCCGGTGGGCATTTCCGGCGAGACCGGAGTCGGTGTCCATCCCGGAGAATCTCGAGGAGATCTTCGATCAATCGTTGCGGGACGTCGAGGAGGAGGACCGCGGGATCCTGGAAGCGATGGCGGTCTGGGGAAGGCCGGCCGGGGTGCGCGCGCTCCAGGCGACGCTGGGCGGGCGGTCTCTCGCGTCGGCCGCGGCCTCCCTGGCCAGGCTGCACGGCCGGGATCTGGCGGAACGAATGGACGAGGCGTCCGGGGCGCGCTGGCGGGTTCGGGGAAGCCTTTTCGAGGCGTACCTCTACGGCCGGATCCCGGCGGACGAGAAGAAGCGTCTCCACGGCCGGGCGGGGGCCTTTCTCGAGGAGCAGGGCGCGGAAGGCGCGCATGCGCTGGCGGAGGTGTCCCGTCATCTCCTCGCGGGAGGTCGGGGAGCGCAGGGCGTGGAGCGCGCGCTGGAGGCGGGCCGGAGGTTTCTGGACGTGGCGCAGTTCGACCGGGGCATCACGGTGTTGAAGCTGGCGGAAGAGGAAACGGGGGAGGCCGATGCTGCGACGCTCTCGGCGCTGCACTCGCTGGCGGGGAAGTGCCGGATGTACTCGGGGGACATGCCCGGCGCGCTGGAAGCGTTCCGGAAGGCGGATCGGCACCTGGAGAGGCAGGGGGCAAAAGCGCGAAAGGAGAGGCTCGAGATCCTCATCCACATCGGGGACATCCTGCGCGTGCTGGGCAGGGAAGAAGAAGGTTTCCGCTTCCTGGAACGGAGCGAGGCGATCGCGGCGGAGACGGGGGATCCGCTGGACGCGGCCCGGATCCGGCTGCACAAGGGAAACCGGCTCTGCGTCACGGGCCGGGTGGCCGAGGGGTTTCGGATCCTCGAGGAGGCGATCGGGGACCACGAGGCCCTCCTCGAACTCAACGAGGGCGCCGTCGCCAGCCTCCACCTGGCCAACCGCGAGGCGCGCCGCGGGGATCTCGCCAAGGCGGAGACCTGGCTCGCCGTCTCGGAACGGTACGCCCGCCGGCGGGGATCGAAGCACGGTCTTGTGATCGCCGAGCGGTACCGGGGCTACTGGGCCATGGAGGCGGGCCGGCTGGAGGAAGCGCGGAAACACCTCGAGGCGGCGCTCGCGCTCGTGCGCGAGATCGGCCACCGGAAGGAGGAAGGGTTCACGCTCGAGCCGCTGGTGAACGTGAACCTCGAGCTGGGGCGCTACGAGGAGGCGGAACGGCTGGTCCAGGAGGGGATGGCGACCTTCCAGGCGCTGGGGGACGAGGCCGCGGTCACGCGCCTGTACCAGAACCAGAGCGATTTCTGCCTCCTGCGGGGCGAGTTCGACGAGGCGATCGCCGTGCAGCATTCCGTCCTCCGGTTCTGGCAGGAGAAGGGGCATCCACTCTGGATCCCGGTCTCCGAGCTCAACACCGGCCAGGTCCACGTCGCGACCGGCCGCCCCGCCGAGGCCCTCCTCCATCTCCGGCAGGCGCTCACCCGTTTCCGGGACCTCGGGCAGTCGTCGTACATGCTGCATACCCGCCGCGTCCTCGGCGAACATTACCTCGCGCGGGGCAAGTGGCGCGCGGCCCTTCGCATCACCGAGCGATGCCTGGAAAGCGGGGGCCCGGAGGGCAGCATCCCGGGCGAGGGTGTGGTCCGGTCGTTGCGGGCGATGGCCCTGGCGCACCTCGGACGGGTCAAGGAGGCGGAAGAGGAAGGAGAGCGGGCCTCCCGTCGCCTGGCGAAGGACGGGAACGTCCACATCGGCCTGGAGGAGGCGTTCCACAAGGCGCTGCGCGCCCGCGAGCGGGGACATTTCACGAGCGCGGCGGCCGGCCTCGCGCCGGTGCTCGAGACGGCGCGGGAGCGGGGGCGCCGGTCGCTCGAGCTGCGCGCCCTCGCGGTCCTGGGCGAGGTGCGGGTTCGTGAAGGATCCCTCGCGAAGGCCCTCCTATGCCTCAACCGCGCGACGGCCCTGAACCAGGGCGTGAAGGGCCGCCTCGAGGGCGTCGAGATCCGCCTCGCCCGCGCCGGTCTCTTCGAGCGGCTCGGCGACGACGCCGAAGCACGGGCCGCCGCCCGCGAGGCGATCGCCCTCGCGGAATCCCTGAGAAATCCCGCCCTTGCCGGACGCGCCCGCCTCGCGGCGGGGCGCCTGGATCGCCTGGCCAAGCGGGAAAACGCGCGGTCCCACCTCGAGGGGGCGCTCGCGTCCCTCCGGCGCGCCGGGGACCACCGAGGGCTCTGCGAGGTCCGGCTCGAGCTCGCCCGCCTCCTTCCCGCCGGCGAAGCCCGGCGGCAACGCGATGAGACGGAACGCCTCCTGGAAAACACCGGCACCCCCGATCTCGAGGCCCGGCTCGCCCTGCAACGGGCGGAATCCCGCGCCCGGGAAAGCGGTCCCGCGCCCGGGATCGAAGCCCTCCTCGAGAAGGCGCTCACCGCCGCGCGCGCGTCGGGAGACCGGGACCTGGTCCGGCGGGCGCACCATGCGCTGGCCTGCCTGCAGGCGGGGCGGGCGGAAAGCGGACGCCCCGCGCCGCACGCGACCGAGGCCCGGTCCATCGAGGAGGAGATGGCCTCGGACCTGCCGGAAGCACGGCTGGATGCCTTCCGGAAAACCAACGCCGGGATCCGCCGCGATATCGAGCGGATCTTCCGCCCCGAGGCGGGCGCGCCGCGAGAAAGCGCTCCCCCGGCGACGACTGCGGAAGCCTCGCCCCGCGAGGTCCATACCCTGCGGTCCATCCTCGAGGTCTGCAAGGAGTTCAACGCCGAGACGAATTTCCCGGATCTCCTCACCCGCATCCTGGACGACGCGATTTCCCTCTTCGGCGCCCGGCGCGGCTTCCTCCTGATCGACACCGGGAAAGCGCTGGAGCCGCTGGTGTCCAGGAACTTCCGCGAGGAAGACGAGGCGGACCTCAGGATCAGCCGGACTCTCGCCCGCCGCGTCTTCGAGACCGGGCGGGGCGTCCATACCGGGAACGTGCTGGAGGAGGAAGCCTTCCTGGACAGCCACAGCGTGCACGCGCTGAAGTTGCAATCGGTCCTGTGCGCCCCGCTCAGAAGCGCCGGGGAGGCCGTCGGCGCCCTCTACCTGGACCAGCCGGCTCTCGAGGAGGCGTTCCGGGAAAAAGACCTGGATCTCCTCGGCGCCCTGGCCGACCTGGCCGGAATCGCGATCGAGAACGCCCGGCTGCTCGAAGGCCTTCAAGAGCGCGAGCGCGAGCTGGAGGAGAGGAATCTCGATCTGACGGAGGAAGTCCAGACGCGGATCCTCGAGGTCGAGGAGGTCCGGCGCACGCTGCACGATCGCGAACGGGAACTGAAAGGACGGGACCTCTACAAGGAAATCGTCGGGGAGAGCGAGGCCGTGCGACGGCTCTTCTCCCTCCTCGACCGCGTCAGCGCGTCCGCCCTTCCCGTGGTCCTCCAGGGCGAGACCGGAACCGGCAAGGAACTCGCGGCCCGGGCCGTTCACCAGGGCAGCGTCCGACGGGCCCGGCCGTTCGTGAGCGTCAACTGCGCGGCCCTCCCCGAGAACCTCCTGGAAAGCGAGCTCTTCGGCTACCGAAAGGGTGCCTTCACCGGCGCGACGAAGGACAGCTTGGGCCTGTTCGTCCACGCCGACGGCGGCTCGCTCTTCCTCGACGAGATCGGCGACATGAGCCCCTCGCTCCAGGCCAAGCTCCTCCGCGTCCTCCAGGAAGGTGAGGTCCGGCCCCTGGGCGAAAAAACCTCCGTGCCCGTGGACGTGCGCATCCTCTGCGCGACCAACCGCGACCTCGCCGAGCGCGTCGAAGCGGGCGCCTTCCGCGAGGACCTCTTCTACCGACTGAACGTCCTCCGCGTCGAACTCCCCTCCCTCAGGGAAAGACGGGAGGACATCCCCCTCCTGGCCTCCCATTTCCTCAAGGAGGTCCTCAAGAAGGAGAAGAGGAAGGAGAGGGACCTCATCCTCTCCCAGTCCGCCCTGAAGGCCTTGAAGCGGCATCACTGGCCCGGAAACGTCCGCGAGCTGAAGAACACGATCGAAAGGGCCGCGGTCTTCGCCTCCTCCGACCGGATCACGGCCGAGGAGATCGAACTGGTGTTCCACCGGGAACCGGGGGAGGAGAAGGCCGAGGAGACGGATGCGCCCGGCGACTACCGCGAGGCCAAGACCGCCTTCGAGAAGGCCTACATCGAGAGGATGCTCCGGCGGCACGAGGGAAACGTGACCCGGGCGTCCGAGGAAGCCGACCTCCAGCGGGGTTACTTCCACCGTCTGATGAAGAAATACGGCCTCAAGGCGGCCGATTTCAAGCAGTGAACACAAAGATGTTCTCCCGAGGATCGGCGGAAATCCTTTTGATAATTGAAGATAACACCTTCATCCCTCCTTCCCTCTTTTCTTGTAGCTGAAAAGCTCCATTTCCTCCCTTCTCCGGCGATCGTCGTTCCCGGGATCCACAGCGGAAAGAAATTCTTAACTTCAATCAAATAAATGGGTTGGGTTCTTTCGACGGGAAAACCGACGCTGTTGGCATGAATGGTGCTCCTTCATGAGCCGTCACGAGCTTTGATGGAGGATCAACCATGAACTCGAAACACGTTTGGATCGGCTCTCTCCTGGCCCTGTTCCTGTTCTTCACGGTCTCCTGCAAGAAGGAGGGGGTCGAGTTGACCTCCGTGACGGTCACGGGGGAGACGGAGGCGCTGGCGAAGGGGAAATCCCAGATCCTGGAAGCGGAAGGGACCTACAGCGACGGGACCACGGCGACGATCGAGGTGAAGTGGAGCGTGTCGGATCCCTCGCTGGGCGAAATCCTCGCCGTTTCGGGGTCGCCGGAGAAGGCCGTTCTGCAAACGCTTGAGGAGGGGGAGTTGACGGTCCGGGCGGAAGCGAAGGAGGAGCCGGCGGTGAGCGCGTATTTCACCGTGACGGTGTTCGAGCCGGTGATGGAATCCATCGTGGTGTCGCCGGGATCTGCGAGCGTTCCCGAGGGCCTGACCGCGGCGTTTTCCGTGGAGGCCGAATACAGCGACGGGACGACGGCCCCGGTCTCCGTGGAATGGTCCTCGAGCGACGAGGGGATCGCGACGGTGGACGGGACGGGCACCGTGACGACCGTTTCCCTGGGCGAGGCGACGATCACGGCGACGACCCTGGAAGAGCCGATCTTCTCGGACGCGGCGACGGTGACGGTGCTCGAGGCCGTTCCGGTGGGGCTTGCGGTCTCGCCCGCTTCCGCGTCGCTCGAGGAGGGCTGCACGCTGTCCTTCACGGCGTCGGTGAAGTACTCGGACGGATCCACGGGGGATCCGATCGAGGCGACGTGGACGAGCGCCGACGGGAACGTGGCGGTGATCGACGCCTCGGGCACGGCCACGGGCGTGGCGGCGGGCGTGGTGACCCTCACGGCCACGGCCGTCTCCGACGCGAGCCTTACGGGCGAGGCGGATCTGACGGTGGTGCCGGGTGTGGTGTCCATCTCGGTGACGCCGGGGACGGCGTCGGTGGTGCCGGGGAACACGCAGTCCTTCACGGCCACGGGGACGTACTCGGACCAGTCCACGGCGCCCGTGGCGGTGACGTGGTCGAGCTCGAACACGACGGTGGCGACGATCGACGCCTCCGGCGTGGCGACGGGTCACACGAAGGGGACGGCGACGATCACGGCGGCCTACCAGGCGAATCCGGGCGTGACGGGCTCCGCGACGCTGACGGTGGCCCCGTTCACCCGCATGTACATGAACAACAATCCCGACATCGATTCGGTTCCCTTCACCGGCGGGTCCGGCCGGAACGACTACGTGGCTTCGACGCGCGTCCGCAGCATCCTGGTGAGCCGGGACAAGCAGACGCTCTACATGCTGGACGGGAACGGGGCGCTGTACGGCCTGGATCTCACCACGTATCAGCTGCAGACCCTGATCGCTTCGAGCTCGCCCCTGCTCCGCCAGGCCCTGAGCATCGACGCGCAGGGGAACCTCTTCGCGGCGGGCTACAGCTACGTCAACAGCACGAACATGTACTCCGTCGAGAAGATCGACCCTTCCACCTGGACGGTCTCCACCTTCAGCCCCCTGGGGAACTCGACCTGCTATCACGACACCCTTCCCATGAACGGCGACGTCTACGTCGCGACCTGGGGCGGGATCGCAAGGGCGTCCTCGGGCGCGGCACCCACGAACGTCTTCACGAGCGGCATGAACGTGTTCACCAGCATCGCGGCCGACGCCAACGGGGACCTGTACACCGTCGAGTTCTGGAACAAGGACGTGTGGAAACTCACGGACCTGAACAGCGACGGCAACTATTACGGCATGGGCGAATCCGGCGTATTCAAGAACTACGGAATGCAGTGGATCTGCGAGGTGGAGATGGACGCCGAGGACAGCCTCTACGTGGCCGAGCTGCAACAGGACGCCTCGAATCCCTCCCACGGCATCTGGAAGCTCCGGGATCTGAACAACGACGGAGACGCCGTGGACGCCGGCGAGGGCTCGATCTGGTGCACGCGACCCTACCTCTCGGGCTGGGGCGGCGGCGGCATGAGCTTCAAGTAGGAGAGACGCCATGAAGACCCTCTGCATCATCCTGATCCTCCTCGCGACCGGTCTTCTGGCTTCCGTCATCCTCCCGGTCCCCCTCGGGGACCGGGAGGAGACGGTTTCCGTACCGGCCTCGATGACAACCGACCCGGGCGACGCCGCGGAACCGTTCGGACGGGATCCCGGCGCCGCCGGGGCCCGCGCGGCCGCGGAGGAAACTCTCGGTGCCGCGCCTCGGCGAGGGGAAGGCACCCGCGCTTCCGGTACGGCGCGCGCTCGCCTCCCGGAGCCGAGCGCCGGCGAGAAGGCCCCGGACGCGGTCCCCGGCCTTCTCGAAGACCTGGAAGCCGCCTTCGTGGCGGGACAATCCGCCGAGATGAAGGCCCTCCACGCCCGCATCCGGGCCCTGGGCGAGAAGGCCCTCGGTGACCTCGCTTCCTGCATCCGCTCCGCGAAGGACGCGACGACCGTCCTGCTGGCCATGGACGCCCTGGCGGGTCTTCGCGCGGCGCATCCCGGCTCGTCCGCGATCGAGGCCGCCTACGAGACCGCCGTCTTTCCGCGCGCGAAGGCGATCCTCGAATCCGTCGAGGATCCCGCGCTGCGCGCCCACGCCGCCTTTCACCTCGCCGCGTGCCGCCTCCCCGCGGGGGTGGACGTCCTTCTGGAGCGCGTGCGCCAGGACCGCGAGGAGCGGGTCCGGGCCGCCTGTCTGGACGCCCTGGTCCGCGAGAAGGAGCGCGGGGCCACGCCCGCGTTGGTGAACATGCTGGAGCTGGGCCTGCCGCACGAGGAGAGGTCCCGGCTCGGCATCGCCCGGGCGTCTCTGGCTCTGCTGGACGAATCGTCCCGCGCCCGGGGTCGCCGGCGCATCCACGCCGCGATGAAGGACGATCTGGAAGCGATCCTGCAGGACCCCGCGCCGCAGAACGCCGCGAGACGCTACGCCGCCTTCCACCTCCTTCTGCAGACGGCGCCCGGGGGCGACGCCCGGACGCTTGTCGAGGCGGTGCGGCGCGAGACGACCCCCGTCGTGTTCGCCGGCGTGGTCGATACGCTGGTGGACCGGAAGGAGACGGAGGATCTCGCGCCGGTGCTCGAAGAGATCGCCTGCGATGTCTCCCGGCCCGAGGGCGTGAAGCGGCTCGCGCGCGGGGCGCTTTCGAGGATCCGGGGCCGTTGACGTCTTCGCGCGCCCTGTCGTGGCGCCGGGTCTTCGGTCCGGGCAAAGCCGCAGAAAGGATGGAAACCATGATGCTTCGATGGGCGTGCCTGGCAGGGACGGCTCTGGTCGTCACGATTGTTGCCGGCCCGGCGCTCGGGGACGTCGCCCCGAATCCTCTGGCCGGTGGGACGAGTCCCCACGTCCACGGGGACCCCACGTCGGTGGCGATGACGTGGGAGAAGGTGGAGATGGTCGTGACGGGGGACAAGGTGCTCGTCACCGCCGTCTTCGGTCTCACGAACACGGGCGACGCCGAAACCCTCCAGGTGGGGTTCCCCACGTTCCGGCGTTACGCCTTGAGGGATTTCACCGCGGAAGTCGACGGAAAGAGCGTTCCCGTCACGCGGAACAAGGGCTGGCATCTCTGGAGCATGGATTTCGCGGACAAGGAGGCCCGCACCGTCAAGGTTCGCTACTGGAACGAACCCGTCGAGGATTCCCGGGCCAATCAGCGGCTGGACGAGATCCCCTGCAAGGATCCGGAGGGATTCGAGGAGACGTTCCGGCGTTTCAAGGCCCACTACGTGCTGTACACGGGCGCGGGATGGAGGGGGCCCATCGGGACGGCGGAGATCGCCGTCCGGTTCGAGGGCATGAAGGCGGACGAAGCCCTGAGAGCGTACAGCTACGGGGACGAGGCGACCCTCGACGAAGACGGCCTGACGTGGAAATTCCGCGACCTGGAGCCCGTGCACGGCGGAGCGTACGATCACCTCACGGTGAAATGGTGCGCGAGGCGCTTCGAGGAGGAGAAGGAGGTGTTTCTCGATCTGGCCGGGAACAAACCGGACGATACGATGGTCCGCGTTCATCTCGCCAGGCTCCTTCGGTCGAGAAGGGATTTCCAGGGGGCGATGTCCCACTACCACCGCCTGATCGAAGGCGTGCTGTCGAGGCCCCTGCGGGACGGGGACCTCGTGCTCGTGGAACGAGGCCCCTGGGAGGAAATCGACTGGGTTCTCGAGGCCTGCGGGGCCATGGCGGAGATGTCGGACCGGGTGCGGATCGAGAACCGCGTGCTGGAAACATGGCTCCAGCAGTGCATCGACGTCACGGGACGCATGGCGGGGGGAAAGGCCGTGGGACACTACAGGAAGGGATACTTCAAGCGAACGCTCGTCATGATACGGCCCACAGTGAGGAAGGTCCTCGAACGTTGCCGGAAAACGCTCGCAGGACTGGATCAACGCGGGGCCAAGTAGATGGATGTTCCCCCGGCCATTGTGCGCCGTCTCGGGTTCCGGTTCGCTGGGGAGAAGGAAAGCCACCACGGAGAACGCCGGATAGAAAGGCCAGCTTCATGAAGAGGTTCCTGCTGCTTTTCGTCATCGCCTGCGCGTCCTGCGCGTCCGCGCCCGCCGAGCGCGACGTTCGCGAGGGGGACGTCGAGGTCATCGCCGCCTGGATCCTGGGCCGGGACACCGGCGGGGTCTTCGAGCATCCCTTCGCCGACAGCCGGTTTCTCTCGAAGGCGGAAGAACCGCTTCTCTATTCCGACGTCCGCGTCGGGAACCTGCCGACGCCCTTGTCCCAGAGGCCCTACGAGTTCGTCCTGGGGCGCATGCAGGCGATCCGGAGTCTGGAAGAGGACGGCGGGAATCCGGATCCCGCGGTCCTGATCACCACCTCGGTGGAACGCCTGCCCGAGGAGGGGGAACACGCCGACATCCAGATCATGCGATGGCGGGGGAAACCGGGGGACCGGTACTACTACGTGGAAGTGGGCATCGGCACCATGGCCTGGCACTGGATCAAGGTCGTCATGCGCGGAACGCCGGGCGACAGGAAGGCCATCGTCCTTCCGCTGGCGCTGTCCTGATCCCTCGTCGCCCTACTTCGTCGCCGGCTCGACCGAGGCCAGGCGGAAGCCGTAGACGTAGGAGGTGGTGAAGGAGGCGTCGCCGAAGCGGGAGGCGCACCGCGTGGCCGTGCTGAAGTTCACCCAGGATCCTCCCCGGATCGAGCGCACCCCCGCCAGCGCGTCCGATTCCGTCTCGCACCATTCCCGCACGCCTCCCGCCATGTCCCTGACGCCGTAGGGGGAGGCGTCGACCGGGTAGGCGCCCACGGCCTCGGGGGCGGGGGGACCCGGCCGCGACCGCGAGTTCTTGCAGTAGGTGGGATCGAACTTGTCGCCCCAGGGATAGACGCGGCCGTCCACGCCCCGGGCGGCCTTCTCCCACTGGGCCTCGGTGGGCATGGCGTAGGCCCGGCCGTCGCGCTCGGACCGCCAGACGCAATAGGCCTTGGCCATGTGCCAGCTCACCGCGATCACCGGCATCTCGGGAATCCAGGCGAAGGGGGTCTTGGTCCCGGGCCCGGGAAGGGCAAAGACGCCCTCGTCGTTCCGCGCCCACAGCGGCCGGCCCGTGCCCGGCTCCACCGGCACGGCGGACAATGCCCGGTCCGGAGGCAGGCTGTTGAGATACGCCAGGTACGCGCGGCAGGTCACGGGGAAGACGGCGATGAAGTAGTCGGGCAGGACCTGGGCCGACCGGGGCTTGGGGGCCAGGGCGTGGGGGTCTCCGCCGCTGACGAAGGGGCCGGCGGGAACGTGGACGAAGCCCTCGCCGATCTCGTCGTCGGTGAACATCCGCCCCTCCACGAGGCGGTCCTCGCCGCGGCGGACCAGCAGGGGAAGGCGCGTGCGGGCCTTCCCCGGGGCGTCCAGCTCGAGGAGGTAGGAGCCCATGGGGATGGTCCTGCGCCCCCCCTCGGACGCGGGAAAGGACTCGATCCTCTCCGGGCGGAGGATGCGGCCGCGCTCGCGGTACCGCGAGAGCAGGACGGTCGCGCCGGGAGGGTCCGTCTCCAGCGTCAGCGTCCCGTCGCCCTTCAGCGCCTCGTCCAGCACGCCGTCGTTGAAGAACTTGGCGGTGGCCAAAAAGTAGTTCACGCCGGCCTGGTCGCCCTTCTCCTCCGCCTCGAGAAAACGGCCCCAGTAGAGCTGGGCCAGGACCTCGCGCGCCTCGCGGTTGTCGGACTCGAATTCCAGCGCGGAGACGAACTTGTTGACGGCGTCGGCGAAACGCCTCCCCTTCAGCACGGCCATGCGCTCCAGCTGGTCCTCGATGACCCACAGTTCCTTCTTCTCCTCCACCGGTTCCCACCCCTTGAACTTCTTGGCGGTGGCTTCCAGCGTCTTTTCGTAGCGGCGGACCACCTCCCGCATGGCGAAGTACCTCTCGGCCAGCTTCTTCCCCTCCTCGACGGCCTCCCGGGCCTCCTCGCGGCGGCGCAGGCGCTCCTTCGCGCCTTCGGCGTACCGCTGGATGTCGTCGTGGAGCGCGCGCACCGAGGCGTAGCGGTCCTTCTTCTTCTTCTGCAGCGCCTTGAGGCAGATCCGGTCCAGCTCCGGATGGATCCGGCGCGTCTCGGTCGCGCGTCTCGAAGGCGGCTTCGGCTCCTCCCGGACCACCTTGTCCAGCAGCGCGCCAACGTCGCTTCCGTCGAAGGGAAGGCGAAACGTCAGGATCTCGTAGAGGATCGTCCCCAGCGAATAGATGTCGCTACGCTCGTCGATTTCCCCCAGCTTCCCCTCGGCCTGCTCGGGGGACATGTAGATGGGCGTGCCCAGGATCGTCCCTTCCGCCGTGATGCGCGAATCCAGGGGGGACCCGCTTCCCTCGCCGGCGGAGCGGATCTCGTCCTGGTCCCGGTACTTCGCCAGGCCCCAGTCCATGATCAGGACCTCACCGAAGTCCCCGATCATGATGTTCTCGGGCTTCAGGTCCCGGTGGACGATGCCCTTGTCGTGCGCGTAGGCGATCCCCATGCAGACCGCCTGGAAGATCGCCAGGAAGCGCCACCGCGAAAACCGCTTCTCGACGGATTCGTCCCCCGACCGGAGGGCGTCGAGGACCTCCGCCAGCGAGCGGCCCCGGACCAGCCGCATGGAGAAGTAGGGTAGGTTTTCGCCGAGCTCCCCCATGTCATAGACGGGCACGATGTTCGGATGCTGGAGCTGCCCCGACAGGCGCGCTTCCCTGAGGAAGCGCTCCCGCCGGCTCGACCGCTCCTTCCCGGGCAGGGCGACCTTCAAGGCCAGGTGGCGCTGGAGGTTGTGGTCGAAGGCGTTGTACACCACCCCGATGCCGCCGCGTCCCACCTCGTCCAGGATCGTGTACCGCTCGTCGGGCAGCTTGCAGGGGGTCATGAGGTCCGCGTCGTCCATCTCCGGCGCGGGGGATGCCGCGGGCTGCAGTTCCATCGTCTCGGATTCCTCTTTCTTCGGGATCTTCATCGAAAGCGGCTCCTGGCCCCGGCGCCGGCGGCCCTCCTCGATCACTTCCAGCGCCTCCTTCTCCGCCTCCGTGATGAGGCCCTTCTCGTACAGCGCCTCGCCGAGGTCGGACGCCCCGACGTCCTTCACGAAGGGCTCGAGATCGTCCCGCGTGACCAGCTGGTTCCGGAGCGCCGCGAGCCCGAGACGCAGATCCCGCATGCTGTCGTCGTCCTGCTTCATCCCCGACAAGGTAGCAGTCCCGGCGCGTTCTTTCGAGGCCCCACTCCCCGATTTCCCCCCCGCCCCGACGCGAAAAGATCCCGGAAACTTCTGGAAACTTCATCGGCGCCCCGTAATGTGGGAGGCGAATCCGCCCCGCCTCGAACCGGCGGGAAGGCGGAGGCGGACGCGCGAAGACCCGCGCCTGCGCCGGCGCCCGGCGAGGAGGAACGGTGCCCGAATTCAGGACCACCCTGCGCGTGAACGCCCCCCCCACGGCCGTCTTCGACGCCGTCGCGGACTTCCCCGCGTACAAGGACGTCGTCAAGTCCATCCTCGAATCCGAGGTCGAGGAAACCGGGAACGACGGCGCGGTCGTCCGCTTCGCGCTGGATCTGGCCGTGCGACGGGTCGTCTACCGGCTCCGCTACGAGACGGACCGCCCGCGCTCGATCCGGTGGAGCCTGGTGGATTCCAACACGGTCACCGAGAACGAGGGGGCGTGGGGATTCGAGAACGAGGGCGAGGCGACCCGCGTGACGTACCGGCACCACGTCGCATTCCCGGCCTGGATGGCCTGGGCCGTCACGGACGCCGCCTTCGCCAAGGAAATGCAGAAGACCCTCGACCGGTTCAAGGAGCATATCGAAAGCCAGTAGAAGGAGGTGATTCATGAGCATGCCCGTGATCGTGAGCGGCGCCCGTACGGCGGTGGGCACTTTCGGGGGGTCCCTGAAGACCGTCCCGCTGGTGGAGATGGGTGCGCTCGTCATCCGGGAGGCGATCCGCCGCGCGGGGCTCAAGCCCGAGCTCGACGACCGGTCCCGGTCCGGCCGTCCCGACGCGTTCGGCGGTTACGAGAAATCGGAACTCCAGGAAAAGCATTACCAGTACGACGAGGACGCGACGCCCGTCCATGTCGACGAGTGCATCATGGGCAACGTCATCCAGGCGGGGCTCGGGCAGAACCCCGGCCGCCAGTCGACCCTCTACGCGGGCCTGCCGGAGGAGACGGGGGCCATCACCGTGAACAAGGTGTGCGCGTCCGGGATGAAGGCCATCGCCCTCGCGGCCCAGGCGATCAAGGCGGGGGACGCCGAGGTCGTGGTGGCGGGAGGCATGGAGAACATGAGCGCCGCCCCCTATGCGCTTCCCAAGGCGCGCTGGGGATACCGCATGGACATGTTCGAGGGCTCCCTGGTCGACGTCATGGTCCACGACGGCCTCTGGGAGATCTTCAACGGCTACCACATGGGCTTCACGGCAGAGAACATCGCGGAGCTCTACGGCTTCTCCCGCGAGGCGCAGGACGCCCTCGGCGTGATGAGCCACGAGAGGGCGCTCTCGGCCATCGCCGAGGGGCGCTTCAAGCCCGAAATCGTCCCCGTCACCATCCCGCAACGGAAGAAGGATCCCATCGTCTTCGAGGTGGACGAGCGACCCATGAAGACGGACATGGAGAAGATGGCCAAGCTGCGGCCCGCCTTCAAGAAGGACGGCACGGTGACCGCGGGCAACGCCTCGGGCATCAACGACGGCGCCGCGGCCGTGGTGGTCATGTCGGAGGAAAAGGCGAAGGCGCTGGGACTCGAGCCGCTGGCCCGGATCCGCGGCTACGCCTTCGGCGGCGTGAAGCCCGCCTACATGGGCCTGGGGCCGGTGCCCGCGACCCGGAAGCTCCTCTCTTCGCTGGACATGAAGATCGATACCATGGAAATCGTCGAGCTCAACGAGGCCTTCGCCGTGCAGGCCCTGGCCTGCATGAAGGAACTGGGCCTGGACAAGGAAGCGATCAACCTCAACGGATCCGGAATCTCGCTGGGACACCCCATCGGATGCACGGGCGCGCGGATCACCTACAGCCTGGCCATGCAGATGAAGGCCAAGGGCGCCCGGCGCGGCCTGGCCACCCTTTGCATCGGCGGCGGCCAGGGCATGGCCATGGTGCTGGAGCGGTAGGGGGAAGCGGTCTTGAACGCGCTCGAAACCGCCCTCAAGAACGAAAAGACGGTCCGGGCCCTCGTCGCCGGCGATCTCATCCTCGACCGGTACGTCGAGGGCGACGTGGGGCGCATCAACCCCGAGGCCCCCGTGCCCGTGGTCCAGGCCGCCGGGGAGCGCTTCTCCCTCGGCGGCGCGGCCAACACCGCCCGGAACCTGAAGGTCCTCGGATGCGACGTCGACCTCTTCGGCGTGGCGGGCGACGACCCCGAGGGCCGCACCTTGCGGGAGGCGCTCCGCGACCGGGGCATCGATCCCGGCGGCGTGGTCCTGGATCCCGCGCGCCCCACCACGAAGAAGACGCGCGTGATCTCGAGAGGGCAGCACCTCATCCGCGTGGACTGGGAGAAGACCGGACCCCTGGACGCGGAGGTCGAGACGCGCCTCGTCCGGGCGCTCGCCGTGGCGGCCGGGAAGGCCGACGTCGTCGTGGTCTCGGACTACGGGAAGGGCCTCCTGACGCCCCGGATCCTCTCCGCCCTCCTCGACGCCGGCGCGAAGGCCTCCATCCCCGTCCTCGTGGACCCCAAGGGCCGGGATTTCGTCAAGTACGCCGGCGCCACCCTCCTGACGCCCAACCGGGGCGAAGTGCAGGCGTGGAGCGGACGCCTCCTCGACGACGAGACCTCGATCCGCGAGGCCCTCGAGGCCCTCAAGCGCGAGATCTCCCTGCAGGTCGCCGTGGTCACGCTGGGCTCGGGAGGACTCGCCTGGGTCGACGAGAAGGGGAACTTCCACCGGATCCGCGCCGAGGCCCGCGAAGTCTTCGACGTCACGGGCGCCGGCGACACGGTCATGGCCACGCTGGCCTGCTTCATCGGCGCAGGCGTCCCGCTGGCCGACGCCCTGAGGCTCGCCAACATCGCCGGCGGGATCGCCGTGGGCCGGCTCGGAACCACGGCCGTGTCCCGGTCCGAGATCTTCGAGCGCGTCCTTCACGGAAGCGGCTCGCCCGGCGCCAAGGTCGTGGCGCGGGCGGACCTGCCCGCCCTCCTCGAGGCCCGCCGCGACCGGGGCGAGACCGTCGTCTTCACCAACGGCTGTTTCGACATCCTCCACCGGGGCCACGTCGAGTACCTGCGCTTCTGCCGCCGCCAGGGGGACGTCCTCGTGGTCGGGCTGAACGACGACCGCTCCGTGCGGGCGCTCAAGGGCGCGCACCGCCCCGTGAATCCCGGGAAGGACCGCGCGGCCGTCCTGGCGGCGCTGGCGTCCGTGGACCTGATCGTGTTCTTCGACGAGGAGACCCCCGAGGCGATCATCCGGGAAGCGGAACCGGACGTGCTGGTGAAGGGGGAGGACTGGCGCGAGAAGGGGGTGGTGGGCCGCGCCTTCGTGGAGGGGCGCGGCGGCACGGTGGTCCTGGCCCCCCTCACGCCGGGCTTCAGCACCAGCGAGCTCATCGAGAAGCTCCGCAAGGACCCGTGAGAGGCGTCACGGGTCAACCCCGGTTTCTTCGTGCGTGGGCCCATGCGTCCTCTGCGCTCCTGGCGGTGTACGTCCTCCCGGTTTGGTTGCGGTTTCGCCCTTGTCGAGGCGGAAAAGGCGGTAAATGCCCTCCTTCTTGCCTTCGGGCAGGAAGCCTGGGGTCACGTGGTGGCCCGTCTCTTGAAGGAGCTCCCTTCCGAGGTGAAGGAGGATCTTGTCGCCTGGGCTTCTCGAACGGCGCGCCTTCATCCGGAAGTGGTCCGGATCGGTTACCGGGGGTCGTACGCCCGGGGGGATTGGGGCGTGGGAAGCGATCTGGACCTCGTCGTGGTCGTCCGCCAGGCCCCCGGGCCGTTCCATCGCCGCGGACTCCCCTTCGATCTCGGCGCCCGTCCCGTCCCTGCGGATCTCCTGGTCTACACCGAGGAGGAATACGGCCGCATCCTTGCCTCGGACACACGCATGGCCGAAACGCTCGAGCGAGAAACCGAATGGATCTGGCCCGGACGGGGGGAAAGAGGCTGACGGACGCGCTCGCGTCCGCGCGGATCACGGCGAAGGCGCGGGCTCGCGCAGGCAGGTCCAGAGCAGCGGGATCATGATCTCGTGGTGGCCGGTGAGCTCGATGCCCTCCGCGTCCGGCCGGTCCAAGACGTTCACCTTCGGGCGGTAGTGCCGGATCATGTCCAGGTTCGCCGTGGTGGTTCCCGAGATCGGCCCGTAGAGGTTGGTCGCGAGGTTCAGGGCCTTGAGGAAGACCTCGGGCAGGATCACGGCCGAGCCGACGTTCACCCACACCCCCCCCTTCGAGAGGCGGGGAAGGGCCTCGACGAGGCGGTGGAAGTCGATCTCCGACGCGCGCCCCAGCGCCCGCCCGCTGTGCCCCGGATGCATGGCCGTGATCTCCGCGCCCGGCGCCGGGAAGACGCAGACCGGCACTCCCTTCTCGCGGGCCCGCGCGAGCACGCTGTGTTCCCGGTGCGGCAGGTCCTTCTCCAGGATGTAGGCGCCCGCCGCGCGGCCGAGCCCGGGGCCCGCGGCCCCGGCCTCGACGATCTCGGCGAAGGCGTCGCCCGTTTCCCGGGCCATGCCAAAGGCGCCCTCGCCGAGGCTTCCGGCCACGTCCTCGGAGGTGCGCCCGCAGAGGGCGATTTCCAGGTCGTGGATGGGAACGGCCCCGTTGCAGGCCAAAAGCGAGATCCAGCCCTCGTCGATCATCGCCCTGAGGTAGGGCGCGAGGCCCACCTTCACGGTGTGGCCGCCCAGCGCCCAGCCGAGCAGCCGTCCCGCATCCCGGGCGCGCCGAAGGGCCTTCACGAGCCGCTTGAGCCCCTTCGCGGCCAGGACGTCCGGGAGGTGTTCGAGAAACCGCGCGCCCGCGAAGGCGCCCGGCTCCGGCAGGACGGGGAAATCCTCGACGGAGACGAGGCTTTTCCTGTCGCCCAGGGCGTAGCGTTTCGGCCCGGCGATCCACGACAGCAGGGCCGGCCCCGCTCCGACGTCGAACACGGCCGCCAGGCCCGCGCGCCTTCCCGCTTCCAGGTCGGAATCCGCGTCGCCGACGAGGGCGGAGCGGGACGGGTCGAGGTCCAGATCGTCGAGGGCCTGCAACAGCATCCCGGGCTCGGGTTTCCGGCAGGAGCAGGGGGCGCCGTCCGGCGGGGGGAAGTCCGGGTGGTGCGGGCAGTGGTAGAAGGCGTCGAGGGGGGCCTGCCGCTCATCGAAGTCCCGCCGCACCCGCTCGTTGACGGCGCGGACGTCCGCTTCCGTGTACATCCCCCGCGCCACGCCGGACTGGTTGCTGACGACGACCGTGGAAAACCCCGCCTTCTTCGCGGCGCGGACCCACGACACGGCCTCGGGGCGGACGCGGACCTTTCCAGGGTCGGACAGGTACGCCTCGTTCTCGATCAGCGTCCCGTCGCGGTCGAAGAAGACGGCTTTTCCGGGCATGGGTCTCCCGCCAGACGCCCTCGGGTTGCAAGACAAGCCGATTCGAGCCGTTCGTGGTGCAGGCACGTCATGGCCCTCTCTTCCTTACGAACGTCAGCCCTCGCCCCATAAGAACGGCCACAGCACGAATGGCTCGATTCCGGTTCGGTCCCCCTACGTATTGACCTGGAAGGTCGTATCGCCCTTCTCGAAGAACCCGATGATCTGTCGGGCCGCCGCGACGCCGGCGTTGACGTTGGCCTCGGCTGTCTGGGCGCCCATCTTCTTGGGCGTGAAGAAGCACTGGTCGGCGAAGGACGACAGGAACGCGTCCTGCCGGTCCGGGGCGATGTCGGAGGCGTACTTCAGATCGCCCCGCTCGGCCAGGGCGCGCAACAGGCCCTCCTCATCGATGATCTCCTTGCGGGCCGTGTTCACGAGGCACGCGCCCGGCTTCATCTCCATCGCGGCGTCGTAGCCGATGCAGCCCAGGTTGTCCTTCGTGGCGGGGATGTGCAGCGAGACGTAGTCGCCCCGGGAGAACACCTCGGGTCGCTGCTCGCACCGGTGGACGCCCTCCGCCTCGAAGCAGGAGGCTTCCACCCAGGGGTCCAGGCTCTCGACCTCCATGTCCAGCCCCCGGGCGAGCTTCGCCAGCCGCCGTCCGACGGCGCCGAAGCCCAGGAGTCCCAGCGTCTTGCCCTTGAGTTCGGTGCCCGGCTTGCCGTTGAACTGGTTGCGGGCCATGTAGATCATCATGCCGATGGCCAGCTCGGCCACCGCGTTGGCGTTCTGCCCCGGCGTGTTCATCACGACCACGCCCTGGTCCGAGGCGGCCTGGCAGTCGACGTTGTCGTATCCCGCCCCCGCCCTCACCACGATCTTCAGATCCTTCGCGGCGTCGAGCACCTCGCCGTCCACCTTGTCGGATCGCACGACCAGGGCGTTCACGCCCGGCAGCGCGGAGAGGAACTTCCCCTTGTCCCCGTATTTCTCCAGCAGGACGAGCTCGTACCCCTTTCCCTTCAGGAGGGCCTCCACCTCTTCGACGGCGGCCGGGGCGAACGGTTTCGCGGTGGCGATCAGCACTTTCTTCGACACGGCTTGCTCCTTTCCATCGGGTCCGGAAGGTCATGAAAGCGGTGTAGTGTGGATCCGGGGCCGCGGGGCTGTCAACACCTCCGGCGAGCCGATCACGACGGTTTCAAAAGGGCCTTGCCGGCCCAGCCGCCGAGGCGCTGCAGGATCCGCCCCCTCACCGCTCCTTGAGCTCCGCCATGACGCCGTCCATGTCCTCCACGGCGCCCTGCGCGAGGGAGACGAGGTCGATCTCCTTGAGCCGCGCGGCCCACGTCCCGTCCGCGTCGGCGCCCGTGCCGATCGTGATCCGGGAAGCGCAGGCGACGGCCTTCGCCACGGCCTCGGACGCGAAGAGCCGCGCCGCGCGTTTCAGCGAGTCCGCCGAGAGCGCGCCGCCTTTCCCCGCCGCGGCCTTCCGGCACAGCGCCAGGGCCGTCTCCGTCCACGTGGCCATGTCGGCGATGTTGAACATCACGTGCTGCTCGCGCGTGAGCTTGCGCTTCTTGGCGAAGCCGACGATCTCCGAGAGAAGACGCGCGGCCGGCGCCAGCCTCGGCCCTCCGGTCTCGGGCGCCATGGCGGCGAGCGCGTCGGCCCGGTCGCCGTAGTAGCGCCCCTTGCTCCGGAATTCCGTCCGGAACCGGAACAGACCGATGATGTTCTGCTGGATCTCGCTCGTGCCCTCGTAGATGCAGGTGATCTTCACGTCCCGCTTGATCTTCTCCACCTCGAACTCGCGGATGTACCCGTACCCCCCCAGCGCCTGGATGGCGTCGTTCGCGGCGGCATCGCCCGCTTCCGTGGCGAAGTACTTCGCGATGGACCCCTCCACCTGGAGGTCGGTCTCCTGGCCGTCGAGCCGGTCCGCGACCTCCTCGATGTAGGCGCGCGCCGCCTCCAGGCGGACCCAGTTCGGCACCAGCAGCTTGTGCGTGTAGCCCTGGAACTCGACGAGCGGCTTGCCGAACTGGCGGCGGTCCTTCGCGTACGCCAGCGCCTGCTCCATCGCCGCCATGCCCCCGCCCAGCCCGAACGCCGCCACCATCAGCCGCGTGTACCCGAACACCTCGTTGGCCTGCTTGAGGCCCTGGCCCTCCGCCTCCCCCACGAGATTCTCCGCCGGCACGACCATGTCCTCGAACACCAGCGGCGCCGTGTTCGAGCACCGGATCCCGTGCTTGTCCTCGTGCTTGCCGGGCTTGAGACCCTCCGTGTCCTTCTCCACGATGAAGAACGAGGGGCCGTCCGGCGCGTTGGCCAGCACCGTGAGGATCTCGGCGTACCCCCCGTTGGTGCAGAACTGCTTCGCGCCGTTGATCCTGTACCCCGTCACCGCGCCCGAGGCGTCCGTCACCCGCTCGGCGGTGGTCTTGATCGACTGCAGGTTGCTCCCCGCCTCGGGTTCCGTCACGGCGTAGCCCACGATCGTCCCGTCGGCGATCTTCCCGAGCCACTTGTCCTTCTGCGCCTCCGTGCACCCGACGATGATGGGGTCCGTCCCCAGCGAGATGGCCAGAAAGGCCGTCGCGACCCCGAGGTCCGCCTTGGCCATCTCCTCCGAGAGCAGCGCGATGTCCCGGGCCCCGCCCCCGAACCCTCCCTGCGACTCGGGAAGAAACACCAGCTGGAGACCGATCTCCTCGCTCAGCATCTCCCGGATCAGATCCAGCGGAAATTCCTGGGTGGCGTCCCATTCGAGCTTCTCGTCCAGCTGCAGTTTCCGTTCCGCGAGCCCCTTGAAGGTCCCCCGGATCATCTCGAATGTTTCCCGGTCCAGACCCGTCATCTCTCTCATGACCACCTCTTCGCTCGTCTTCAGCCGCGTGTCCGGGGGATGCCTCTCCCCGAAAAGGGAAAGATTCTATTCCATCCGGCGCCCCTTGCCAATGCAATTCCACGGCGAGGCTTTCGCCCGGCCGCGGGCGCGCGTACAATGCCCGCGGCAGGGGACGCGTGACCTTCGCGGGGAGATCATGGAGCCGATACGATTCCAGCCCGGCCTCCGGGCGCTTGCGCGCCGTTTCGCTTCCGTCTCGCCGGTGTGCGCCGTCCTGGCCTTGACGGCGCTGGTGTCCGTTCCCGCCCGCCTGTACGCGGATCCCGGCCCGGCGCAAGATGCCGGGACGAGCGTGCGGCGCTACCTCGGGCGGGGGCTCTCCGATCTCGCCCCCGTGCTCGAAAACGAGATGAAGTCCTATCCGGCGGGGCCGTCCCCCGGCCTTCCCGCGGACCTCTATGCCGATTCGGACTTCTTGGAGCGGGGCCATCGCTCCCCCTGGGTTTCCGGCCTCGCTTCGCTGGTCCTGCCCGGCGCGGGCCAGTTCTACAACGGGACGGCCCCCCAGGCCTTCACGCTCGAAGGCTACGACCTCTGGATGTACGGCCAGGGCGGGGTTCACCTGTTGACGTTCGGCCTCTCGGTCTTCTTCCAGTTCAAGGGACTTCGGGTGGCGTGGGTGGGCTCCGGCGGCGCCGACGAGATCACCGAGCGGGACGCGCAGGTCTGGAGGATCATCCACGTGGTGAACGCCCTGGTCGCGGCCGGCACCGCCTATCTCGAAACCCGCCTCCTCAACGCTTCCGCGCTCGCCTACGTCCGCAAGGTCCGCATGCGTGTCTTTTACGATCCCCGGGAGCGCGCCGCCTGCCTGGAGGTCGGATGCCGCTTCTGAACGGTGGGGGCCGGTCCTTCTCCGCGGGGGTGGCTTCCGTCCGGCCTGTTTGCGAGAATGCGGTACCCCCCCTGGTTGCTATTTCGAGACGAGCGATGATGCGCGGTGGATGCGTGTACGGCGTCTTCGTTTTCCTCGGTTTCCTGCTCCTCCTGTTCGTCCCGGCCCGGGCCGCCGAGGAGGGCGCGGAGGCGAAAGAGATCCGCCGGCACGCGGACGATCTCGTCGTGTTGATGGAGGCGTTCGCGGAAGCGGGGCGCTGGGCGGACGCCGCCGCCAAGGGGCGCGACGCGAGCCGCTTCTACCTCGCTGCCGGCGACGCCCGCCAGGCGGGCCGGGTGCTGACGCGGCTGGGGGCGGTCTGCATCCGGGGGGACCGCGTGGCGGAGGGGATCCGGGAGCTGAAGGCGGCGCTCGAGCTTCAACAGCGCATCGGGGACCCGGTGGGGGCCTGCCTCTCGCTGGACCTCCTCGCCCGGGAGGCCGTGAAGGGGCCCGACCCGACGGAAGCGCTTCCCTGGCTCTTCGAGGGCTTCGAGACCGTGCTGGCGCACGATCTCCGGGGGGCCTACGTCCGCCTGGCCCGGACCGCCGAGCGTGTCCGCGCCTCGTTTCGATCCAGGAAACCGGCGCCGGGGTCCTACTTCGACGTGGTCGAGAGGGAGATCGATTTCCATCGGAACGCGGGCTGGCCGCACAGCGCGGAGCGGTTGATGGACGAGCGGGTGTACGTGTTGACCCGGGACGAACGCTGGGATGCGGCGGCTTCCAGGCTCCGGGAGTACGTCGCCTTCCAGGAGAGTCGCGGGTACCGTTTCGGGGTGGCCTTCGGCTGGCACAAGCTGGGGCTGGTCCTTTCCCAGGACGAGGGCCTGGGGGCGGAGAGGTTCCGCAAGGCCGACGAGGCGTACCGGATGGCCCAGCGCCTCCGGGAGGAGATCGGGGACGAGGCCAACCTCGCCTGGACGCTCAACAACCGGGGCTATCTGATGCTGGTGCAGGATCGCTTCGATCCGGCGCGGGTTCTCATCGAGCGGGCGATTCCGCTGTTCAAGAAGTACCACGCCCGGGATGGATTGGAGACGGCGCTGGCGAACCTCTCGAACCTCGCATCCGAGGCCGGTCTTGGGGATCTGGAACGGGAGGTCCAAGAGGAAAAGAAGGAGGCGGAGGGCGGGGAGGCGCCCGATCCGGTGCCGTTCATGTTTTCGCCGAAGCGGGAATCGAGGGCGTACTACATCTTTCTCCGGGCGGGGGACCGCGAGCCGGTGGTGCGGGTGGAGGGGAGGGAGTCCTCGATCGGGTTTGTGGTCCTGTCGACGGGAGAAGAATTCGAGGTCCCGGTGGATCCCCGGCCGAAGACCGTCCGGATCTCGTTCAAGGCCCCCTCTTCCTTTTTGTCCCGCGAGACGCCGCCGGTGGCGCAATGCGAGTTCAAGTTGCCGGGGGGCCGGACGGTTTCGTACGGGCCGTGCTTCCTTTTTCTGGAGGCGGGGGCGCGGGCGCTGGCGAACCGGGAGGCGGACGGCAATTTCCGCCTGCCGGGGGATCGGCCCGGCACGGGAAAGGAGGCAGGGGAGGAGATCGCGGTCGGGGGTTCGTGGACGTATCCGGACGCGTCGACGCCGCCGAACGCCCTGCGAACGGCGGTGGCGGCCATGAGGCGTGGGCGCTGGGAGGATTTCCAGAGGGCAACGAGCCGCTTCGCCCTGTCGTGGATCGACCGTGAATCCTTCGAATCGACGGCGGAGAAGCTCGATGTGCTTCCGGTGGAAATCTGCCTGGAGAGCGGGAAAAGGCGAAACCCCGCCTGGGTGGAGATCCGTTATTCCTACAGGGTTCTGTGGGAGGAAGCGCTGGAGGGGATCGAGGGGGATCCGGCGCGTCGGTCCAGACGCGAGGCGCTGGAGGCGCGGTTCGCGGAGGCCTACGGGGAGAACCGGTACGTGGCGTTCCTGGTGCGTGAGGGGAGGGAATGGCGTCTGGATTTTCTGGACCGCGAGTGAGGCGAGTTCGGTTGTAGGCGTCGGGCGGTTGTGGTATAAGAAGTTCATGGAGACCCGTGTGGACGAGGGTCCCCCCGGTCACCGAAAGAGATCACAAGGAGGAAGCATGCGGGAGAGAATCTTCGGGGTGGCGGTCGTGGGCCTGGTGGCCCTGATCGCCGTATTGAGCGTTCTGGCGATCCAGACGTGGAGCGGCACGCAAGCGGAAGCGGAAACCGCGATGAACGCCCCCAACATGCTGGCGGTGACCGGGCGCGTCGGAGCGGACTTCAGCGTCCTGTACGTGATCGACACCGACAAGAAGCAGATGGCGGTCTACACGTCGCCGGGGGGGCGCGGGATCCAGTTCGTCGGGGCCCGCCGCATCCTCTACGATTTCGAGCTGGTGTCCTACAATGACGGCTCGCCGCGGCAGTACCAGGTGCAGAACCTCGCCACGAAGTACCGGGAACACAAGTTGAAGGGCGAGGAGGGCGGCAGCAACAGGGGTCGACGGTAAGGAGGACAGGCGATGAAACGGAACAGACACTTCATCCTGCTCGGACTCCTGACCGCCGTGGCTCTCCTTCTGGTCGTGCTCGTGGTGGGGTACAACCGGGAGACCGCCCTGGCCCAGGACTCCGAGACGCGGCAGGGGCCGCCCAGCATTCTGGCCGCGACGGGCGCGTGCCGGCTCGGTTCGGAAGTGAGCGTCCTCTACGTGATCGATGCGGAGAAGAAGCAGCTCGCCGTCTACAGCGCCTTCGGGGGCCGGGAGATCCAGTTCGTGGCGGCGCGGAAGATCTTCTACGATTTCGAGCTGATGTCGGCGAACGACAACACGCCGCGGGTCTTCTCCGTCCAGAACCTGAAGCGGCAGTACGAGGCCTACAAGAAGAAGAAGGAAGGCGAGTCCAAGAGGCCGCCCCGTCGCCGCTGATCAGTGCACGTCCGCGCCGGGAGGGATCTCCTCGTCCGGCACGATCAGGCGCACGGCGTCCCCGTGTTCCGCCGCGAGGAGCATCGCGGTGGAGAGGACGCCGCGGATCTTCGCCGGCTCCAGGTTGACCACGACCGTGACGAGCGTGCCGACCAGCGCCTGCGGATCGGGATAGTAGGGCGCGATGCCGGCCACCATGGTCCGGGTCTCCTTTCCGATGTCCACGTCCATCTTGTAGAGCTTGTCCGCGCCCTCGACCTTCTCGGCGGAGAGGATCTTCCCCACGCGGAGATCGATCGACTGAAAGGTCTTGAACGGCACCAGGTTCGCTTGTTCGGCCACGGGTTCCTCCTTTTCCTCCGCCGCTTCCCCGGGCGTCTCGCCTTCACGCTCCAGGATCGTCTCCAGATCCAGTTTCCGAAACAGGATCTCGTGCTTCGCGATCGCCTGCCCCGGCTCCAGGGCGGGCTTGCCCAGGTCTTCCCAGTCGGCGGTTTCGGGTCTCTCGGGTTTTTCCAGCCACGTCCGGATCCGGGAACAGCTCGCAGGCAGGAAAGGCCAGGCCATCACGGAGAGCGCCGAGACGAGTTCCAGGCAGCTGCGCAGGGTGGCGGCCGCGTCGTCGGGGGAGGTCTTCCGCGTCGCCCAGGGCTCGCCCTTGTCGAACACGCGGTTGCCCTCTCTCGCGAGGTCCATCACGGCGCGGAGCCCCTCGCGGAAGTGGAACGCGCCCAGCGTCTCGTCCAGGGCCCTGCGCGCCTCGGCGATCACGCCCAGGATCCCGCGAATCTTCGCGGGGGGGGCGTCCGGCACCCGGCCGTCGAAGAACCGTTCCGTGAAGGAGAGCGTGCGGTTCACGAAGTTCCCGAAGACGTCCGCGAGATCCCCGTTCACGCGGGCCGTGAAGTCCTCCCACGTCCAGTTGGTGTCCCGCGTCTCGGGAGCGATGACCGTCAGGTAGTAGCGGGCCAGATCGGCGGGGAACATCTCCAGGTAGTCGTGGACCCATAGCGCCCGCTTCTTGCTCTTGGAGAACTTGCCCCCCTTGAAGTTGAGAAACTCGAAGGCGGGAATCTCGGCGGGGAGGAGGTACTCCTCCTTCTGCCCCATGAGCATGGCCGGCCAGATGACGGCGTGGAACACGATGTTGTCCTTGCCGATGAAGTGGACCAGGCGCGTGTCCGGATCCCGCCAGTACCGCTTCCAGAGGTCCGGGTCCCCCCGTTGCTCGCCCAGCTCCCGCGTGAAGGAGATGTAGCCGATCGGGGCGTCGAACCAGACGTAGAGAACCTTGCCCTCGCCCTTGTCGACGGGCACCGGAACGCCCCACGTGAGATCCCGCGTGATGCTCCGCGGCTTCAGGCCCTTCTCCAGCATGCCCATGGCGAACCGCTGCACGTTCTCCTTCCAGCCCGTCTTCGACGAGAGCCAGTTCTTCAGCCGCTCCTCGTAGCGGTCCAGCCGGAAGAACCAGTGCTGGGTCTTGCGCAGCTGGGGCCGTTGCCCGCAGACCTTGCAATGGGGATCCTTCAGCGCGTCCAGCGCGTTCCCGCAGGCCTCGCACTGGTCGCCCTTGGCCTCCAGCGTGCCGCAGTACGGGCAAGCCCCCTCCACGTACCGGTCCGGCAGGAACCGGTCGCAACGGGTGCAGAAGTACTGGGCCGTCACCCGGGACTCGATCTGTCCCGCATGGAGCAGGCTCAGGAAAAATTCCTGGGACAGTTCCTTGTGATACGGACAGGTCGAGGTGCCCGAAAAGATGTCGAACTCGATCCCCAGCCCCTCGAACGCCTTCTTCTGCATGTCGTGATACACGCGGACCACGTCCTCGGGGGCCTTGCCCTCCTGGTCGGCGGAGATCGTGATGGGCACCCCGTGCTCGTCCGTGCCGCACACGAAGAGGCACGCCTCCCCCTTCAGGCGCAGGAACTTGACGTAGATGTCCCCCGGGAGATAGACGCCCGCCACGTGCCCCATGTGGACGGGGCCGTTGGCGTACGGAAGAGCGCAGGTCACCAGCGTGCGTTTCGCCATGACGGTCTCCAAAACCCCCCGCCTTCCCGCAGGGCCCCGACCGGAAAGGGTTCGCTACGGGTCGGTCCAGAAAGAACAAACATCAAGGATAGATCTTGTGGAGCATGCGGGGAAAGGGAATCGTCTCCCGGATGTGCCCCGTCCCGGTCAGCCACGCCACCGTCCTCTCCAGCCCCAGCCCGAATCCACCGTGCGGGACGCTGCCGTACCGGCGAAGGTCCAGATACCATCCGAAGGCCTCCCGCGGGAGGCCGAAGGCGTCGATCCGCCGGTCCAGCGCTTCCGCGTCGTCCTCCCGCTCGCTGCCCCCGATGAGCTCCCCGTAGCCCTCCGGCGCCAGGACGTCCACGCAGAGCGACCGGTCCGGATTCTCCGGGTCCTCCTTCATGTAGAAGGCCTTCGCCCGCGCGGGATAGCGGTGCACCATCACGGGCCGGTCGAAGGCCTCCCCCAGCGCCGTCTCCTGGGGCGCCCCGAAATCCTCCCCCCAGGGGACGGCGAGACCCTTCTTCTCGAGAAGCGCCAGCGCCTCGTCGTAGCGCAGGCGCGGGAAGGGCGGCTTCACCCTCGAAAGCACCGTCGTGTCCCGCTCGAGAACCTCCAGCTCCTCCTTCCGTTCCCGAAGGACCTGCGCCACCACGGCCGAGAGAAACGACTCGGCCAGGTCCATCACGTCGTCGAGATCGGCGTAGGCGACCTCGGGTTCCACCATCCAGAATTCCGTCAGATGACGGCGCGTCTTGGATTTCTCGGCCCGGAACGTCGGCCCGAAACAGTACACCTTCCCGAGCGCCATCGCGCCCGCCTCCGCGTAGAGCTGGCCGCTCTGCGTGAGGTACGCCGGCTCCCCGAAATAGTCCACCTGGAACAGCGTGGACGTCCCCTCGCAGGCCGCCGGCGTGAAGACCGGCGTGTCCAGGCAGATGAAACCGCGCTCGTCGAAAAACCGCCGGATGGCCCGGATCACCTCGTGTCGGATGCGCAGGATCGCCCAGGGCTTGCGCGATCGCAACCACAGGTGGCGGTGGTCCATCAGAAAGCCGATCCCGTGGTCCTTCTTCGTGATCGGGTAGTCCTCCGCCTCCTGCACCACCTCGAACGACCGGATGCCCAGCTCCACCCCGCCCGGCGCCCGCCGGTCCTCCCGGACCGTCCCCCGCGCGATCACCGAGGACTCCTGGGGAACACGGTCCATCCGCTCGAAATCCTCCGCCGGCACGTCCTTCTTCGAGGCCACCCCCTGCACGAGGCCCGTTCCGTCCCTCAACTGCACGAAACGAACCTTCCCCGACGAGCGGCGGTTGTACAGCCATCCCTTGACCGTCACGTCCTCGCCGACGTGACGGGGGAGATCCTCGACGTAGCGCTGGACTTCGTTCTCTTTCACGCGTCCCTCGACGAATGACGGAAAAAGCCGGTCGGCCCCAGGAAAGCCTGGGACATTGTAGGGGCGCCCGCAAGGCCCGCAAGGTGATTTTCACCCCACACGCGTTCCCGAAACAGGAACGTCCCCCCGTATCGAGGGGACGGGCGCGGACCGAACCGAAAAGCCCCTCCGGGCCCGCCGAGCCCGGAGGGGCTTTCCAAGGTGCCGCCGGTCGCCGGCCGCTACATGCCGCCGACGCTCATCCAGTGGCCCAGTCCCCCCGAGAGAAGCGGGAGGAGACCGAGGCCCAGGACGAGAAGCGCCGCGATCTTGTCGTACTTGTCCCCGTGGAAGAAGAAGAGGATCAGCCCCGCCAACATCATCAAGATGCCGAGGTGGGCCGCGTAGAAGCGCGTCATCGCCCAGTTGCCGACGTCGTCCTTCGCGTCCGCGAGCGATCTCCCCGCCTCGGCCAGGTCGGTTTGATGCTCATGGACCCACCGGTTCCATTCCTCCTTCTCCTCCAGGTAGTCCTTGAACGCCTCGCTCTCGGTGTACTTCTCCACAGCCTCCTGGTATTCCTCGTTGAACTCCTCCTGTTCCTCGTTCCGCTCCTTCGCATCGAGCTTGACGGATTGCTTCTTGTAGGGCTCGGGGGGCGGAACGGGTTTGTTGCTCTGGCCCTGGTAGTACGTCTGAAGCGCGTCGTACTTCAGCTTCCAATGGCCGTGGCTCTTGTGCGCGCAGGTGGCCAGGAAAAACAGGGAGATGCCCGCCACGAAGAGGATCCGGCCGATCTTGAGATAATCGGCGGGCTCCTTCGGCTTCGCCGGAGCCTTCTTCTCCTTCGCCTTCGGCTCGGCCTTCGCGGAAGCCTTCTCCTCTTTCTTCGCTTCCGGAGGTTTCGCGGCCTTTTCCTCCTCTTCTTCCTCTTCCTCGTCTTCTTCCTCCTCGTCCTCCTCCTCCTCCTCCTCCTCCTCCTCCTCTTCCCATTCCTCTTCCTCTTCCTCGGGTGCCTCGGAGCTCCTGCCCCGTTCCGGATCGCTCAACGGATCTCTCATGTCTCCACTCCTTTCCTTGCCCTCGAAAGGTCCAACGATTCCCGGAAACGCCAGTCCGCATCCTACCCGAGAGAGCAGGAAGGGCGCAAAAAAAAATTCCACCGTCAAAGACGGTGGAATGGCGGGTTGATGGGTCGGACATGGATCCCCCCCATTGACCCATGACCGTCGCCGGCCACAAGCCGGTTCCCACCAACGCCTCTTTACGAAAGATGCAAAGCCCGTACCATTCCCACGATTCCCCGAAAACGGCCCAGGCTCCGTTTCTCCATGGGAAGCAAGGACGTTTCGGCGCCGGCGCGATCCCGAATCCGGCCCGTGCACAGACACTAGCTATCACAAGTTAACAAAATCGGGGGAAACCGGATACTTGCTTACCTGCCAGGGAACGGCGCCGGGAACGGGGACGGGGACGGGGACGGGGAACCGGTCCGGATCACCTTCGTGACTCAGAGCATGTGGAAAAATCCGCTCGCGCAGGGAACCAGGGATTTTTTCACAGCCTCTCAGCGCTTTTTCCGGCGGCGGGCCAGCTCCCGGTCCACGTCGCGCCGGGCGTCGCGCCGCTTCACGTCTTCCCGCCGGTCGAACAGTTTCTTCCCCCGGGCCAGGGCGATCTGCGTCTTCACGATCCCCCGGTGGTTGAAGTAGAGGGAAAGCGGGACGAGGGTGTACCCGCGCTCCACCAGCGCCCGCTGGATGCGGCGCAGTTCCCGCTTGTGCACCAGCAGCTTGCGGGGACGCTTGGGCTCGTGCGTGGCGTACCCCCGCATCTCGTACGCCGGGATGTCCATGTTGAACAGCCACAGCTCGCCCCCGCGCATGCGGCCGAAGGCCTCCATGATGGACGCCTTGCCGCCGCGCAGGGCTTTCACTTCCGTGCCGAGCAGCGCGACGCCGGCCTCGAGGCGGTCTTCGAGGTGATAGAGATGCGCGGCCTTGCGGTTCCCGGCGACAAGGCGGTATCCGGAAGGTTCCTCCGATCCGCCGGCGGTCTTCTTCGTCTTGCCTGCCATGGTACGGACCCTGATACACGACGCGGCGCCGGGGCGCAAGGATCAGCCGGAGGGCGCGTTCTGAAATCCCTACCCCGCTGCAAGGGAAAATCCGGAATCGGTGACAGCGCGAAACACTCCAGATCGTCCGGAATTGACAGGGCCCCCTTCCCGCCGTACAATCCGGCGGACTTGCGGCTGTGGCGGAATTGGCAGACGCGCAAGATTCAGGATCTTGTGAGCTTCGGCTCATGGGGGTTCAACTCCCCCCAGCCGCACTACCAACGACGGCGCTTGAGGCACGTGCCGGCCTTCATCGCGAGCCCCGTAAGGATTTCAGATTTCAGCCGCAGACGGTTCAAGCGCCGCGCTTGACCCCGCCCCGGCCCGCGGGGTACGATTTCCTGCGCTCCGCAACGGCATCTGGATGCCTCCATTCGGTTCAACCGGCGCTTTCGACAGCCCATCGCCATGGCCGAATTCAGTGACGAAGATTTCCAGGAAATCGTCGAGGACTTTCTCGCCGAATCCGCCGAAATGATCGAGGGCATGGACCGCGATCTCGTCGCGCTCGAGTCCGCCCCCGGCGATCTCGACCTCCTCCACGGCGTGTTCCGCGCCGTTCACACCATCAAGGGCACCTCGGATTTCCTCCACCTCTCCGCCCTCACGAATCTGGCCCACGCCCTCGAAGACGTGCTCGATCCCCTCCGGTCCGGAACCCTCACCCTCACCCCCGCGTTGATGGACCGCATCCTCGAGGGCGTCGACGGACTCAAGGCGATGCTCCAGGACGTCGGCGCCGGCCGGGAGCACACCCTCGACGCGGGCGCCCTGTGCGACACGCTCCGATCCTTCGCCCCCTCGGGAAAGAAACCCGAATCGCCTCCCGAACCGGCGCCCGCCGGTGCCGAAGAGCGCGCGGAAGAATCCGGCACGGGCCCCGCCCCCCTCCCCGGCCGGCGACCCAAGGATCTCACGGACGAGCAGCACCGGGAAATCTTCGGCGATTTCATCGAGGAGAGCCGCGCTTCCCTCTCGGACGCGGACCGCCTGCGCGAGTCCGCCGCGGGCGGCGACGGGAAGGCGCTGGACGGGCTCTACCGGACCGCCCACACGATCAAGGGGACGGCGCGCTTCCTCGGCCTCGACGCGATGGCCTCGCTGGCGGAGGCCCTGGAAGCCTTCCTGGACGCGCGGCGGAAGAGGGGCGTTCCGCTTGGCGTGGAGGACGCCTCGCTTCTCGAAACCGCCCTCGAGGCGCTGGCGTCCCGGGTGGCGCAGGCGGAAGCCGGGGAGGCGGGCGAGCCCGACGCGGACCTCGCGGCCCGGTTGAAGGCGGCCGTTTCGGCGGACCGCCCGGCGGAGGCGGAGGCCGCGCCCCCCGCGCCGGAGGCCCCGAAAAAGCCGGCATCGCGCCCGGCCCCTTCCGCGGAGACGTCGGAGGCCTCGATCCGTGTGGACACGACCCGGCTGGACGAGTTGATGAACCTGGTGGGGGAGATGGTGCTGGGGCGGAACCGGCTGGTCCAGGCGGTGCGCAGCGCGGAGAGCAAGAAGGACGTGGAGAGCGCGCTCGCTTCGCTGGAGGAGACGGCCGACTTCATCGACATGATCACCAGCGATCTCCAGAAGGCGGTGATCAAGACGCGGATGCAGCAGGTGGGCCGGATCTTCAACAAGTTTCCGCGGTTGGTGCGGGACCTCTCCCGGGAGAAGGAGAAGGCGGTGAGGCTGGAGATCCGCGGGGCGGACACGGAGCTGGACAAGTCGGTGATCGACGAGATCGGCGACCCGCTGGTCCACCTGGTCCGCAACGCGGTCGACCACGGGATCGAGTCGCCGGAGGGGAGGGAGGCTGCGGGGAAGCCGCGGGAGGGGACGCTGGTGCTCGCGGCCCGCCAGGAGGGGAACCGGATCGCCATCGAGGTGAGCGACGACGGCCGGGGGCTGGACACGGGGCGCATCCGCGCGAAGGCGCTCGAGCGGGGGCTGATCACGTCGAAGGAGGCGGAGAGTCTGCCGGAGAACGAGATCAGGACGCTCATCTTCGCGCCCGGGTTCAGCACGGCCGAGACGGTGGACCGGACGTCGGGACGCGGCGTGGGGATGGACGTGGTGAAGAGCAACATCGAGAAGCTGGGGGGCTTCGTGGAGCTCGATTCCACGGCCGGGAAGGGGACGCGTTTCGTAGTGAAGCTCCCCTTGACCCTGGCCATCATTCCCGTTCTCATGGTTCGGGTTTCGACGGAGGTCTTCGCCCTGCCTGCCGTCTCGGTGATCGAGACCGTGCGCGTGCAACCGGACGAGGTGAAGACGATCGACGGCAAGGAGGTGATCAACCTCCGCGGCAAGATTCTTCCCCTGCTCCGGATCACCGACCTGTTCGGTCTGGAGCGCCGGGGAGAGGAAAACGGCGCGAGGCGCTACGTGGTGGTGGCGGGGCTGGCGGAGAAGCGCGTGGGCCTTCTGATCCACGGGCTGATCGGCCAGGAGGAGGCGGTGATCAAGCCGCTCGGGGACATCTTCGAGGACACGGCGGGCATCGCGGGGGCCACGATCCGGGGCGACGGGAAGGTGGCGCTGATCCTGGACTTCGCGAGCCTGGTGAAGCTCTCGCCGGTGTCGCGGGAGCGCGCACCCGCGCCGCGCGCTCCCGCCCGCAGGTTTCCCGGGCCGCCGGCGCCCTCCGGGTCCGTTCACGCGCGGCCGTCGGTCCTTTCGGTGCTGGTGGTGGACGACAGCGCGACGGAGCGCAAGATCGTGAGGCAGGCGGTGGAGGCGGTGGGCCATCGGGCGGTGGAGGCTTCGGACGGGACGTCGGCGCTGGCCCGGCTGGGGGAAGCGGATTTCGACATCGTGATCACGGACATCGAGATGGAGGGGATGGACGGCCTGGCGCTGGCCCAGCGGATCCGGGCGGTCCCGAGGCTGAAGTCCCTTCCGGTGGTGGCGCTCTCCACGCACGGCAAGATGGTGGACCGGATCCGGGGAAGCGAGGCGGGGCTGGACGCGTACCTGAGCAAGCCGCTGGACCGGGACCAGCTGCAGCGCACGCTCCAGAGGCTTTGCGGGAGGTGACCCGGTTGGAGGAACGGCATCGATGAGGGTTCGTTTGAAGGTCTTGATTCCGGCGGTACTGGCCGGCGGCGTGACGTTCACGGCTGTGAGCGTGGGCATTTTCCGTCTCGTCCTCTCGTCACCGTCCGGCTGGGAGATTCTCGTGGGGGCGCTGGTGGCGCTTCCGCTGGCGGCCGTGGCGGGGCTTTGGATCGGGCAGTCTGCGGGGCGTCCGCTGGAAGAGGCGCGCCGGCGGATCCAGCGTTCGCTGCCCGGAGGCGGTGGCCTGGAGGGGACGGACGGCGGTCTTCCGGAAGCGGAGGCGGCGGCCGTCCTTTTGGAGGAGCTGGAGGCCGGGCAGCGGGCGTACCGGGAGGCGGTGGCCCGCACGCTGCACGACGCGTTGCGCGACGCCCGTGATCTGCGGGACCGTTTCCGCGACTGGTCCTCGCGGATGTCGGGTCACGTGCATCTTCTCAACGAGACGTCGAAGGCGGCCTCGGGTCTGGGGGGGGCGAGGACGGAGCTGGGTCGTCGATTCAAGTCGCTGGATCTGGCGGTGCGGGGCGCCACGTCGGCGCTGGAGGAGCTGTCCCGGCTGGCGGTGCGGGGGAAGGGGCTGGACGAGGCGCGGGATCTGTCGCAGGAGGCGGTCCAGTCGGCGGAGGAGGGATCGCAGGTGGTGAAGGAGGTGGCGGAGGGGATGAGCCGGCTGGACGCCAGCGTGAAGAACGCCGCGGAGACGATCCAGAAGCTGGGGAAGAGTTCCGACGAGATCGGGGAGATCATCAGCGTGATCGACGACATCGCCGACCAGACGAACCTGCTGGCGCTGAACGCGGCGATCGAGGCGGCGCGCGCCGGGGAGCAGGGTCGGGGGTTCGCGGTGGTGGCCGACGAGGTGCGGAAGCTCGCGGAGCGGACGCAGAAGGCGACGAAGGAGATCGTGCTGATGATCAAGAACATCCAGGACGAGACGGGGGGGGCGGTGGGGTCCATGGAGGGGGGGACGCGGGAAGTGGGGGACTCGGTGGCGCGGACGAAGAAGGCGGGCCAGTCTCTGGGGAAGATCACGGCGTCGATCCAGAAGGTGAATGGTATCATGGGCATGCTTCGCGAGCAGTCGGCGGAGCGCCAGCGGTTCCACGAGAAGGTGGCGGCGTCCACGGCGGAGATCTCGCGCGCGCTGGAGGACGTCCGGGCCCTGTCGGAGGACCGGGGAAGCGAGGAGGAGAAGCTGGAGCGGGGGGCGCTGGCCATCGAGGCGGAGCACCGGGGGATCGCGCAGGCGCTGAAGGTCCTCGAGGAAGGGGTGGCGCAGCTGGTGCGGCGGATCGAGGTCCTGGAGAAGCCGGAAGCGCCTCTGGCCGGGGACGGCAGGAAGGATGAGGAGCATGACGAAGGAACCTCCTGAGGAAGCCGCGGGCGAGGGGCCGTCGCTGCTGCAGCTGGTGACGTTCCGGCTCGGGGAGGAGGAGTACGCGTTCGACATCCTCTGCGTGCGCGAGATCAACCGGATGATGGAGATCACGCGGGTGCCGAGGGCGCCGGCGTTCATCGAGGGGGTGGTGAACCTGCGCGGGAACGTGATCCCGATCATCGATTTGAGAAAGCGGTTCGGCCTCCCGGAGCAGGCGCCGGACAAGGCCACGCGGATCATCGTGACGGAGGTGGACCGGCGTGTGGTGGGGTTCATCGTGGACACGGTGGTGGAGGTGCTGAGGATCCCGGCGGAAAAGGTGGAGCCGCCCGCGGACATCGCGGGCATCGACGCGGAATACATCCGGGGCGTGGGGAAGATCGAGGACCGCCTGCTGATCCTCTTGGACGTGGACCGCGTCCTGACGCGGCAGGAGAAGCAGATCCTCGAGGAGAAGACCTGATGGCGAGGCGTCGCCTGTTTCCGGCTCCCTGGGCATTGCAGGGCAAGATCGCGCTGCTGGCAGCGGGCGTGACGGCGGTCTCCGTGGCCGTGGTCGACGCGGTGGCGATCGCGGGCGCGGGCGCGGAGGCGGGCGCGCTCGTCCTGACGTCCGCGCTTCTCGTCGCGGCGGCGGCGCTGGCGGGGTGGCTCGGCGGGGGGGTGATCGCGGGTCCGCTTCGCGCGGCCCGCGGCCGCGTGCGGACGGCCATGGAGGCGGACGCAGCGTTCTTCCGGGCGACGGCGCGGTCGCTCGCGGGAGAGCTCGATCAGCTCCGGAAGGCGTCCGCGGCGCGCGACAGGGAGATCCTGAGCGCCCTGGAGGCGGTCACCGAGACGGGATCGTCGTTGCGGCCGTCGTCGCAGTCGCTGTCGTCGCTGCAGGGGGCGCTCTTGAAGGGCGCTTCCCGGCAGGCGAAGCAGACGGAAGGGATCAAGCGTCTCTCGGAGACGATGGGGGCCACGCTCAGCACGGTGATCCTCCACGCGGCGGACGCGCTGAAGATGGCGAACCTGGCGGTGGAGAACGCGAAGAAGGGCGGCGACGTGGTGAACCAGACGGTGAAGCACATGAACGCCATCACGATCACGGTGGCGAACTCGGCCAAGATCATCCGGGAGCTGGGGGAGCGTTCCAAGGGGATCGGGGAGATCATCCGGGTCATCGACGACATCGCGGACCAGACGAACCTGCTGGCGCTGAATGCGGCGATCGAGGCGGCGCGGGCGGGGGAGCAGGGGCGTGGGTTCGCGGTGGTGGCCGACGAGGTGCGCAAGCTCGCCGAGAGGACGACGATCGCGACCAAGGAGATCGCCGCGACGATCCGCTCGATCCAGTCCGAGACGAACTCGGCGGTGGCGGCCATGGACGAGGGGATCAAGGAGGTGGACAAGGGTGCGGGGCTGGCGGTGCAGGGGGGCGTGTGGCTGCAGAAGATCGTGGGCGGGGCGAGGAAGGTGGCGGAAATGATCCAGGAGATCGCGAAATCCTCCGAGCAGCAGAACGAGGCCTCCGACAACATCGCGGAAGAGATCGAGAGGCTGAGGAAGACCGCGGAGGAAAACCTCCTCCGCGTGCGCGACGCGGAGGGGGCGGCCAAGGCCCTGCGGGAAGGCATGGACCGGCTCGCGGAGCTCGCGGCCCGGGTGCCGGGGGGCGGGGAAGGCGAAACGGCGGTCCTTTCCGGGACGACCTCGGAGAGCGCGGCCCGGATCGAGGACCGGTACCTGGAAATCCTGAAGCAATTCGACCGGGAACTGCCGCCCGGGTGAGGCGTTGCCGGGGAGGCGGGGCCGCAGGGCGCTCGCCGTTTCGAGGGGCCGGACCGGGACCGATGAAGCGTTTGTTTTGGAAGGAAGTGGACCATGGCCGACGAGGCGAAGAAGACCGTCCTCACGGTGGACGATTCCCGGGTGACGTTGAAGATCCTGAAGAAACTGCTGGCGGACACGGCGTTCGAGGTGGTCGGCGAGGCCAAACGGGGGCAGGAAGCGCTGGACCTCTACAAGGAGACCTCGCCGGACGCGGTGATCCTCGACATCGTGATGCCCGACATGGACGGAGTGCAGATTCTCGAAAAACTCCGCGGGATCGACCCCGGGGCCCGCGTCGTGATGGTCTCCTCGCTGGGCACCAAGGAGAAGGTGATGGAGTGCCTCGAAAAAGGGGCCAAGAGCTTCTTGATGAAACCCTACGAGAAGGAGGACCTGTTGAAGGTGCTCAAGAAAGTCTTTGAAGAGGAATAAGCATGACAGCGAAATTCTTCGGACAGTTCCTGCTCGAGCGGGGCCGGATCAACCGGGAGGAGCTCCTCGTGGCGGTGGAGCTGCAGCGGCACGTCAACGTGAAGCTGGGAACGCTGGCCGTCGATCGCGGCTACATGAAGGCCGCGGACGTGGAGACCGTCAACAAGCTCCAGCGGACGGTCGACAAGAAATTCGGCGAGCTCGCCGTGGAGAAGGGCTTCCTCACCGATGCGAAGGTGGAGGAACTGCTCGCCGACCAGAAGCAGGAGAGGCTCCTCCTCGGCGAGGCCCTGGTCAAGAAGGACTTCCTCACCTTCGAGATCCTCGCGGAGGAACTGGAGGCCTTCCGGAAGGACCAGCAGAGCGTCCCCTCGACCGTCTCGGAAGTCTACGCCCGCAAGCCCGGCGCCGAGGTCCTGGAGGTCTTCGCCGACACCGCCGCGAAGATGTTCACCCGCATCGCCGACGAGACCGTCAAGGCCGGCCCCTGCTTCCACGACGCCGCCAGCGCCCGCCTCCACGACTTCTCCATCCGCCAGGAATTCCTCGGGGGGTTCAAGGGGCTTGTGGTCCTCAACCTCACCGAGGATCTCCTGCGCCGCCTGGCCTCGAAAATGCTGGAAGAGGATGTGGCGGACGCCGGCGAGGACGCCCAGGACGGCGCCTGCGAGTTCCTCAACATCGTCAGCGGAAACGTCTGCGCCAAGCTCAGCGCCATGGGGAAGGTCACCGAGATCCAGCCCCCCGAGGCCTGCGACAACCGCTCGGGCGAGCCCTTCGGGCTCGCCGAGGCCGCGGCCGGCGCCCGGCTCACCGTCACGCCGCTGCTGCACCCGGAATCCGGCGTGGAACTGGTGTTGATCGACCGATCGGATTGATCCCTGCAGGGCCCGCGCGGGACGCATCCCGCGCGATGCGGGAAAAGGCAGGACCATGACATCGATTCGACCAGGGGACGAGGAGCCCGCCGGCGGGCAGGAACGGCGCCGGTATTTTCGCCTTCCGCGGCGGAGCCTCGTCCGGCACAAGCGCCTCGAGTTCAGCCCGGAGCCCTCGCGCGCGGAAGCCGGCCGGATGCGGGATCTGAGCCTTTCCGGGGTGCGGTTCGACGCGGAGGGAACGTACGCGATCGGGGACCTGTTGCGGCTCGAGCTCGACCTTCCCGGATGGGAGAAGGAGCGGATCGACTTCTACCGCGACGAGGAGGCGGTGAAGCCGCTGGTGGTGCTCGCGGAGGTCCGCTGGGTCAAGCCGGTCCAGGATCGTTTCGAGGTCGGCGCGCTGTTCGTCAACGTCGACCGGTGGCACTGGAAGGCGCTGGACCGCTACCTGTCCAAGCTGCAGGAGAAGGAGGGGGAGGAGGAGTAGGGCGAGGAGGGGGAAAGAGGGGGTTCTCATGACCATTCCCGCCGGTGAAGAGAGAGAGAGAAGATGGGGGTCTTGATGGGTGGCATCCTTTCTCCTGGTCACGACAGAGGTCCTTCTGCCGCCGCCTGCAGGTGCCGCGCCGGTTCTGGAATCAATCGAGATCGATTCCGCTGCAACACAGATGAATCATCCCGATGAGGGCGGAGACGCTGTGAAAACCAAACGCCTTGTGGATGCAGATCTTGATCTTGGCCGCGCTTGTAGCTGGTCTCGTCCACCCCGATGAACTCGAGGTCTTCGAGGAGATCGGGGGGCAGGAACCGATCAACGACACGTTAAGATCTGACCCCTTGATTGCACCCCTATGCCCCGACCGGCGGCGGCTTGGGCCCGTCCTCGGGAAGCGTCTCGCGGACGATCTCCACGGCCAGCTCGCGCCCGAAATCCCGCGCCCCTTGAGGGGATTCGAGGTCCTTCGCCTTCTTGCCGCCCTTCTTCCTCCCTCCGGCCTTCTTCTTCCCCCCGGCCTTCTTCTTCGCTCCCGCCGGCGCCGGAACCTCCGCCTCCTTGAGATGGATCGTCTGCGTCGGGAAGGCGAATTCCACCCCGAGGCGCTCGGCCAGCCGGACCGCATCCACCAGGAAGCGGTGGCGCTCCTCGAGCTCCTCCCCCCAGCCCGGGACCTGGTGGAAGATGTAGACCATGATCTTCAGCGCGCTCTCCCCCAGGTCGTTGAAGTAGACGTGGAAGTAGTCCTTCCGCGTGCAGGGGTGGAGCCGGACGATCTCCCGCAGGCCCTCGCAGAAGGCCTCGATCTTCCACGGCGGCGTGTCGTAGGCGATGCCGAAGTGCGTGGAGTAGCGCCGGTATGTCCGGGCCCCGTAGTTGTCCACCGCCGAGTCGATCAGCTTCGAGTTGGGCAGGGAGATCAGCGAGTTGTAGAAGGTGCGGATGCGCGTCGACCGGAACCCCACGCGCTCCACCGTCCCTTCCACGTCCCCCACGAGCACCCAGTCCCCCACCTGGAACGGCTGGTCGAACAGCACCGTGATCGACCCGAAGATGTTCGCCACCGTGTCCTTGGCGGCCAGCGCGAAGGCCAAACCCCCGATGCCGAGCCCCGCCAGGAGGCTCCCCACCTCCATGCCCAGGTTCTGGGCCACGAAGACCACGCCGATGGCCAGCACGAAGACCTTGGCGATCTTGCGGACCAGCGGAACCAGCATGTCGTCCAGCTTCGTCTCCGTCTTCCCGGCGAGCTGCAAAAGGTAGATGCTCAGAAGATCCATCAGCCGGTAGCTCGCCCACACCCCCGCGCCCGCCAGCACCACCGTCGCCGCCAGAAACAGGATGCGGTGCGCCGCCTCCGGGATGGCGAGCACCGGCAGACCGAGCACCACCACGAGCCCGAAGGCCATGAAACCGAAGGGCCGCTCCGCCTTCTTCCAGAGGTTCTCGGGCACCTCCCGCACCACCTTGGACACCTTGGCGTGCTCGGTCCGGACGAGACGCCGGATCAGGCGCCGGCCCAGAAGGGCCACGATGCGTTCCGCCAGGACCGCCAGCGAAGCGAGGACGAGGATCCCGATCCACTGCCAGTGTTCGAGCAGAAAACCCGTCCGCCTCAGGCTCTCCGGCATCAGCGATTCCAGCCAGCCGCTCGCCCCGGCGGCAAGGGCCCCGGGCTCCGCGCCCAGGACGCGGGACGCGCGCGCGAGGAAAACCGTCCCCAGCACCAGCGTCCATCTCGAAACGTGCTTCAAGACCATGGCGATGCACTCCGTGAAAACCGGTCGGTTGCTGCGGTTCGAAGTGAGGCGCCTCGGCTTGCGGTGCTGCGCCACTCCGCTTGCGCTACGTGGCTCACTACGAACGATTGCGCCCGGGTGTATCCCCTTCCTCCCCCCCGTCCCCTCCCGTCTTCTCTTCGCCGTCGTCCGGCTCATCCTCGATCGCCCCCCCGGGCAGGGGCTTGGGGGTGAAATCCCGCTCGGCGAGAAAGAGGGCGCACCGCTCTCTCGCCTCCTCGAGCGTGACCCCGGAGACCTCGTGGATGAACGCGACGAGGGAATCCGTGCCCCCGTCGAGGGGGCTTCTCCGGCCGAGGGTGCACAGGGGGGCCCAGAAGTTCCTCGTGTAGACCTGGCCGCGCCGTCCCGTGTCGGCCCTCACCAGGGCGGGCTCGGCGTCGCCGGGAAAGAAGAGGCTGGCGGAGGGGACGAGGGCGGAGCCGGTGAGGCGCTTGATCCGGTGGAGAAGGCACCCCTGGTGCCGCCGGGTCTCGGTGCGGAAGCGAAGGTCGACGAACTCGTTGTAGGCGACGACGTAGAGGGCGTCGCACCCGGCGTCCCGCGCGGCCGCGACCAGATCCCCCACGGGAACGGGGTCGGCCTCGAGGGTGGAGGGATCGATGACGCGGCCGCGGAAGCCGGTGGTCCCGAGGCTTTCGGCAAGGGCGGAGGCGAGGGCGGGATCGAAGTCGGAGGCGGGGAAGGCGGCGCCGGCCTCGATGGGGGGCGGGGACCAGATGAGCCGGAGATCCCAGGGCCAGGGGACGAGGCCGAAGAGGGACCCGGAGACGGCGAGGAAGACGCGGCGCCGCCCCCACCGGTCCCGCTCCAGGCCGAGGTCGTTCTGGAAGGCGGCCACGCCGATCGTGGCTTGATCCGACCGCTCCAGGAACGCGAGGTAGGCGGGTTTCTCCTCGTCGCGGCCCGTGGGCCACGAGACGCACCCCGCCGATACGATCACGACGAGGGCGAAAAACAGAAGCGTGATGCGTGGCTTCATGGCGTCGTCCCGTTCCTGACCGTCCTTCACGAAAAAAAGAATACGCTTGGGGATTCCAGATTCCAGGCGTCAGATTTCAGTCGAAAGCACCATGCAACGGCTGCAATCTGAAATCCCTTTCCAGCAATGATGGCTCTATCGCCCCCTAGAGGATCGCGAAGACAGCGAACCAGAGGCCGCTGAGGGCCACGTTCACGTCGATGTCCATCTTGCTCGAGCCGAGCTCGTACAGCTCGGCCTGGATGTTCCAGAGCCGGTACCCGAGCCCCACGCGCACCCAGGGGCAAGCCTGGTTCCAGACGCCGATCTTGAGGTCGGTGTAGTTGCCGAAGTAGAGGTACATCTCCTGCAGATCGAGGGAGACGTAGAAGGATTCCAGGGGCCGCCACTCGACGCGGGTCGAGACCGAGACGAGCGGGTAGTCGCCGATCCGGTCGTCGTCCACCTTCTCCCGGTCGCGGATCGACCCGTCCTCCCAGGCGGAGAACACGCGGACGTCGGTGTCGGCCCGGGCGGCGTAGCGCAACCAGTGCACGGCCATCCCGGCGTAGACCTCCAGGGAGTCGGAGGCGTTCGCCCGGTATTCGAACAGGAGCTTGGTGTCCATGAGCTCGGCGGTGAAGGTGATCCTCGGGATCCCGACCCCGGAGGAGGGCGGGGTGTCGGGGGGGATCCTCTGCCGGGTCGCCGTGTCCCAGTCCTCGGCGTAGACGACGTCCCCGAAGGCGTGGACGCGGTCGGGGATCACCCGGCGCGTCTCGCGGAACCACCACCACGAGAGACGGAAGGCGGTGTCACGGAGGCGGAGGCCGATCTCGGGATTGACGAGGACATAGGTGGACGGAAGGTCCATCTCCTCGACGAGATCGAGGTGATGGATGCCCGTGCCGAAGACGTCCAGGTTGTTCAGCGCCTCGGCCAGCCGCATGTCGCCCGTGGAGGTCCGGGAGACGGCGTCGAGGTCCGCGATCCACAACAGGCAACGCACGCGCAGCTCGAACAGCCCCTGCTCGATGCTGCTCTGCCTCTCCTCCTCCATGCCCCACGCGTCCTCCTCCGCCTCCCCGTCCTCCGCGGCGATCGAGAGGGCCCGGGCGATCCGGAGGGGGGCCGGCTCCTCGTCCCGGCCGGCCGGGTTTCCGACCGCGGGGGAAGCGAGCGCCGCCGCGAGAAGCCCGGCGAGGAGGAGGCGAGCCGCCATGGGATCCTCCAAAGGGCTAGGCCTTGACGTCGACTTCGAGAACCATCGCGGCCCCCGTGTCGCCGGCGGCGCAGCCGTCGAAGAGGCCATAACCGCCGCCGCGAAGGGCGAGTTCCTCGATGAGCTCGATGATCAGGCGCGTGCCCGTCGGCCCCTGGGGGTGGCCGTAGATCATGGAGGACCCGTAGTTGTTCATGGCCTCCGGCTTGACGCCGAACTCGCGGCAGAACAGGACGTCGTTCACGGCGAAGGGATTGTGGGTCTTGATGGCCTTGACATCCTTGATGTCGAGGCCCGCCCGCTTCAGCGCCTGCCGGCCGGCGGGAAGGATCGCCATCGCCATGAACCCCTTCTTCGCGCGGCCCTCGCCGTAGGAAACGATCTTCACCTCGATGTTCTTGTCCGACGACATCTCCGCGGCCTTCCCGCGCGTCGTGACCACCACCCCCGCGTTCGCGTCCGCAGGGTACGTCTGGCTGCCGAACGTGATCGTCCCGCCCTTCAGCACGGGCCTGAGCTTCTTCAACCCCTCCTCCGTGGTGGGAAAGACCCCCTCGTCCCCGTCCACCGTGCCGATCACCTTGCGGCCCGAAGGATTGACCTCGACGGGGAGGATCATGTACCGCTTCTGGAACGCCTTGTCGTCCTTCAGGGCCTCCTGGTACTGGTTGTAGCGGAGCAGCGTCATCGCGTCCTGCTCCTCCCGCGTGATGCCCACCTCCCCTGCCACGTTCTCCCCCGTCTGGATCATCGCGTTCTTGGCGAACGGATCGTACCCGAAGTTGTCCCACACCCAGTCCTCCTTGTCGCCCGTCCCCCCCGGACCCATCGGATTCGGATAGTAGATGTGGGGACCGTTGCTGCACTTGTCCGTCGTCGCGACGAGGACGCATTCCCGCGATTCCATATCGATCTCCTGCGCGGCGGCGTCCAGGCAGCGGGCGCCGGTGGCGCAGGCCTGGCCGATCATCGGGGCCGTGATCTCCCCCGCGCCGATGAGCCCCGTGTACCACGGACCGCCGTAGAACAGGTGCTTCTGCGGAATCGTGATGCCGAGAACGGCCCCGTCGAAGGCCTCCACGGCGATCTTGCGCTCCTCGAAAAAACGCTTCGTGATCTCCGCCGCGAACGGGATGGGATGGAGGGGCGCGAAGCTCATCTGCCACTTGCAGAACGGCGTGCTCCAGTACGCCCCGTAGGGAATGTAGGATTTCTCGAATCTCATGGCTTCCTCCCAATGACGCTCGTCTTCATCGCCGATGGTGTATCCGAATCACGGCGCTTTGACAACAGAAATCCCGAAGACCCACGCGCCCGGCCTCACTTCGACTTGCCCCCGGGCCCCCCCTCGATCCCGTAGTCCTTCAGCTTCCGCCACAGCGTGTTCACGCCGATCCCGAGCGCCTTCGCCGTGTTCTGGCGGTGCCCCTCGAAACGGTCCAGAACACTCAAGATGTGGCGCCGTTCCACATCCCGGAGAGCCACGGCCTCCTCCGACGATTCGTCCGAGCGGCGGGCGCCTCCACGCGACACGTCGATGGGGAGATCCTCCTTCCGGACCCGGTCCCCCGCAGTGAGCACCACCGCTCTCTCCAGGATGTTCTCCAACTCCCGCACGTTGCCCGGCCAGTCGTAGAGAGCCAGCGCCTTCAGCGCCTCGGGGCTCAGCGTGTTCACCTTCTTCCCCGTGCTGTGGGAAAACCGCGTCAGGAAGTGCCGGGCCAGGGGAACGATGTCCTCCCGGCGTTCCCGCAACGGCGGCACCACGATGGGGAACACCTTCAACCGGTAGTAGAGATCCTCGCGAAACGTGCCGTCGGCGACCATCCGGTCGAGGTCCTGGTTCGTCGCCGCGATGATCCGGACGTTGACCGGCGTGCCCCGGTTGCCCCCCACCGGCCGGACCTCCTTCTCCTGGATCACCCGCAGCAGTTTCACCTGCGTGGCGGGCGACATGTCCCCGATCTCGTCCAGAAGGATCGTCCCCCGGTGCGCCGCCTCGAACAGCCCCTTCCGTCCCTCCACCGCCCCCGTGAAGGAACCCTTCACATGACCGAACAGCTCGCTCTCCAGGAGCGTCTCCGGGAGGGCGCTGCAGTTCACGGCCACGAAGGGGGCCCTGGCGCGTCCGGAATACTCGTGGATCAGCCGGGCGAAGAGCTCCTTCCCCGTTCCGCTCTCCCCGACCAGAAGGACGGTGGCGTCCGCCACGGCGACCTGCAGCGCCAGCTTCAGACACTGCTCCATCGGCTTCGAGCTGCCGATGATCCCCACGCGCCGGGCCATGGCATAGACGTCCATCTGGCCTCCCGCGCGCTCCTCCTCCGTCGGAGCGCCCGGCTGGGAAGGGAGGTTCCCCATCTTGGAAAGGTCGTCCCCCATGTCGGGAAACCGGAGCAGATCGAGGTCCTCCTGGGCCTCCTCTCCCCACTCCGAGGCGGGTTTTCCCGAGAAACGGCACGTCTCCGCCCGGCCCGTGGCGATGCATTCGGTTTCGCGGACCAGGACCTCCTTCCCCCACCAGGCCGAGCCGAAGCCGCTGAGATAGCCGGAAAGGAGCCAGCAGACCTGGGCCGGCGCCGTTCCCAGAAAATGCTGGTGCCACAGCGCTTCCCAGGAATTCTTCCAGGACCCCTCGAGGACGAGCTCGCCCTTCTCGCGGTCGAAGGTGAACGCATCCAGGGAAACCCGCGCGATCCCCTTGAAGGAGAGGAAACGGACGCCTCCCCGGAAGAGATCCTCCTCGGATTCCCAGGTGTATCCCTTTCTCAGGGACTGGCAGTCCGTGTAGCCGGCCGAGAAGCCGAGCCGAAGAAGGCAGGCCTTCGTCCGTTGCCATCCGAGGCCGCGAACGAGTTCCCGGTGCAGGATCCCGAGAAACCCCTCGTCCGCGATCACCTGTCTCCGGTCGTAGAACCGGATCGCCATCTCCTCGGGATCGAAGGTGAGCAGATCGAAGAAATTGATCTCGGACGCTCGCAAGGAGGGGTAGCCTTTGGTTTCCATGATGGAAGCCTCACCATTCCAAAACGGGACCTTTCTTCCCGGTCCCGCAATGTAGCAAATCCAGTTGTTTTTTCAAGTGATTTCTAACTTGTTGATATATATGATATTAGATTTTCCATCCTTTTTCGATCCTGATTGGGCATGCTTGTTGCTTTATCAGTCCAGTGAAAACACGAAGCGAAGAAAGGACAAATGAAATACAAAGGAGCTTTGGTGGCGGCGCGGGGTTCGGGCCACAACTAGATACGATTCCGGCGGTTGTTGACGATGCCTGGCTCTCCATCCATGATGCCGCCGGGTGCCCGAACCCTGCCGCTCTTTTTCGGGAGACGTTTTTTTCTGAACACGGGTTGAATTTGCAAAGCCCTCTCTTTTCGCCACGGCGGGGGAGCATTTCACGATGCCCCCCGCCCTATTTTTTGGGTACCCTCACAAGGCGCATCACCGTCCCCCAGCGGGCAAACAGCCGGATACGGCAAGTCCTTCGACCCTGTCAGAATAAGGTCATGTGAATCAGGCTCGAAAAGACTGCGCAGCACGGGAAGGGCTCTCGCGAAAACCTCATGGAGAGATGCAGCGGTTCAGCGCGCCAGCGGGGCGGGAACCCTTTCCTCCGGGTTGTTCTGCCGGTCCTTCTGGTCCTGGTCCCCGCGATCCTTGTAGATCATCAGGACCCTCGCCCGGGAAAGATTGGCGAAATGGGGTTCCTCGTAGGCTTTCCGTTTTGGAAGCTCCCGGTCCGGCTCCATGAATTCCACGAAGACGCGGACCCCCGGCAGGAAGCGGAAATCCGCTTCCGACAGGGGGCCGGCGCGGGGATTCTTCATGGCCCGCTCGAACATCTGGTCGAACACCTTTCTCAACACGGGCCACTTCACGGCGTCCTCGAAGTAGATGAAGTCCACCTCGAGATCGGAGAGCATCTCGTGCAGGAACCGCCGGGTCCGAAGGCGCCACAGCTTGCGGAACGGCGGCCCGATGATGCGGGACTCCCCTTCCTCGCCCCCCTCGTCGTCGCGGTGCAGCCCTTCGATGAAGAAGAGATGCGGGCAGAGGAGAAAGCCGTTGCCGGCGCGAAAGGTCAGGCCGGACGCGATCTTCATGAGGCGCGACAGGCCCCGGTAGAAATCCCTCCGCTTGGTGATGAAGTCGAAATGGTCGAGCAGGAAGAGGCGTTCCCCGTCGGGGAGTCCCTCGAAGTTCCTCTTGAGGGAGGGCGCGGTCCCCTTCGCGCCGCGTCTTCCTTCCGGATCGTAGTCCAGGTCGGCCTTCTCGGCGCCGGGGGCTCTCGGGGAGGGGAGGAAGCGCCAGTCGCCGGGCGCGCGCCCCTCGAGGCGTCCCGGTTCGTGGCCCAGGGTCTTTCGTCTGGGCTTGCCGGGGTTGGCGAGGAACCACGCCGCATCCATCCACACGGCGTGAAAGGTGACCGGAAGAAGGAAGAGGAGGGAGACGAAGGCGGCGGCCCGGCCGAGGAGCACGGTCGCTTCCATCCCGGCCGGGGCTTCGGGAAGCGAGAGGGGAAGCTGCAAGGCGCCGGGAACGGCGCGGGCGCCGGCGGCGAGGCAGAGAAGGCACGTCACCCACAAGCAGGCGATCGCCATGACGGTGTGTTCCACGGAGACGATCCCCGTCCGCCGGACGGTACGCCGTTCGAGGTGGTGGACCAGAAGGGCCGGGGCTTCTCCGGGGCGGGGGAGGGCGAGGAGAGCCAGATGGAGAAGGGTCAGGAAGACGCCCGCGGCGAAGAGGCCGCGCGGCCCGAAGAGGATCTCGAGTCCCGCCGCGCCCAGCAGGACGACGGCGCCCACGGCCAGCGCCTTGCGGGGAAGGCGCGGGTGGGCGCGGCGGACGGCGGGATTCTCGCGAAGGGCGGGCTCCTGGACGAGGGTCTGGAAGTAGAAGAAGGCCCCGGAGGCGGCGACCAGGATGGTCACGCCGAGGACCAGCCAGACGGCGCCGACCAGGAAGACGAAGAGGAGTCCGGAAAGCCGCCGGGATCCCTCGAGGAGGGCCGCGGGAAAGGGGGCGAAGGCGCAGGAAGCGGCGAGGAGCGCGAACAGGAGGACGGCGATGCCCTGCAGCAGGCGGAATCGGGGCTCGCGGGCCGAGGGTCGGAAGTCGAGGCCGAAGCGGAAGTGGAACCGGCGCCGGAGCGCGCCCAGGGCGTCCTGGAATCCTTTCGCGACGGCGCCGGCGAGGGGGGCCGACGCCCGCCCGAAGAAGAAGGGCGTCCAGACGGCGGCCGCCACGGCGAAGACCAAAAACCCCTGCCAGTCGGCCTCGACGGTGCGTCCGGAGGCCTCGACGGCCACGACCAGTCCGGCGGCGAGGGTGAGGTCGATCAGGAGCCCGCCGGTCCAGCGGGAGAGCCTGGTGAGTCGCCCGCGGTAGAGGCCGGGCAGGGTGGTTCGATGCGATCGCATACACATCCATCATACCAGCTCGGAGGCGTCCACGGGGTTTCCTGAACATTTCGAGCCATTCGCGGTGCAAGTACGTTGTAGTCTTCCCTTTCTTTCCGTAGCAGAGGAATCCAAGCGCCGGGGTCCTTCGACCGCCGCCGCCTGTCTTGCCGATGCAAGGGCTATGGCGGGTCCTTCGGAGACCCTCGCCCTCCCAGTTTTCATGGTTTCCGGGAGAGCCGAAGGCTCATGGCTGACTCCCATCTGAAATCTACAATCCCTACGCGACGTCAACCCGGAGTCGGTGACACCGCGAACGGCCCGGAACGAGAATCACGGAATGACCTCGATGACCTCGACGGGCTTGGAGATGCCCTTGGCGCGGATGCAGCCCACCACGTTGAACCGCATCTTGCCCTTGATCTCCTTCGAGAGGCTCGTCACGGCGTCGAACGTGCTCTGGGCGATGAGGATCTGGCCGCCCTTCGCGGCCTCGACGAGGCGGTGCCCGAGGTTCACGTGATGCCCCAGCACGGTGTACTGCATCCGTTTGTCGGACCCGATGTTCCCCACCATCATCTCGCCGGTGTTGATACCGATGCCGAGTTTCAGGGGTTCGCGCTTCCGGCCCTGCCACCGGTCGATGAGGCTCTCCTGGGCCCGCTGCATCTCCACGGCGACCTCGAGCGCGCTCAGGGCGTGGCGCTCGTCCGGGATGGGGGCGCCGAAGAGGGCCATCACCTCGTCCCCGACCACCTTGTCCAGCGTGGCCTCGTGCTTGTCGATGATGTTGATCATCGTGGCGAGGTACTCGTTGATGGTGTCGCGGACCTCCTCGGGCTGCATCGTCTCGGACACGGAGGTGAATCCCCTCAGGTCCGCGAAGAGGACGGTCATGGTCTTCCGTTCGGCCTTGAAGAAATCCTGTTTCAGGGCCTGCATCTTCTGGATGACCGCCGGCGAGACGAAGCGCTGGAACATCTGCTCCAGGTTCCTGAGGTCGGTGAGATCCTGGATCAGGATCTGGGGCTTGCCGTCTCCCACGGTGACCCGGATCCGCAGGTGCACTTCCTTGTCCTGCTTCTTGTCGAAGTAGGTGCGCTCCACCGTGACGGGAACGTTCCCCTCCCGCGCGTCGGCGATCATGGTGAGGAAGAGGCCCGGGCCCCACTCGAACACGTCGATCTCCTTCACGGAACTTCCGACGACGTTCTCGCGGTCGATCCCCAGCGCGTTGGCCAGCGCGGAATTGATGTACTCGATCTTGTCGTTCTCGTCGAGCTGGATCACCTTCTCCTCGAGGCCGGCGATGCTGCGCATGCCTCCCGAGGCCTGCGTGCCTTCCCGTTTCAGGCGGCGGATCGTGCGGCGGAGCTCCGCCACCTCCTCGAGAAGGTCTTTCCGGTTGGTGATGCGATCGAACAGACCCATTCGCCGCTCCCGCATACCGGTCCGAAAGAGCGAAAGAGAGGCCGGCTCCCGGGTCTCCGGAGGGATCAGGGACGCTCGGGGCCGTCTTCGATCGTCAGGCCGGCTTGACCACGACGCCCTTCTTCAGGCACCGCGTGCACACATGGACGCGCTGGACCGATCCGTTGACCACGGCCCGGACGCGCTGGATGTTCGGCTTGAACGTGCGGTGGGACTTCCCCGTGATCCGGCGGCCGACGCCCCCCTTGGCCTTGGCCAGGCCGCGCCGGGCGTACTGATTGCCGACCTGCGTCTTCTTCCCGCAATAATCGCATTTCCTGGACATGATCCATCCCCTGCATGAACGCGGAAATCCTATCAGTCCGCAGAGGGAATGCAAGGATTTTGTCGGGCGTTTCCAGCCGGGATCAGTCGCGAAAGGGGAGCCTGCGGACCCGCAGGTAGAGAAGCCGCCCCCCGCCCCCCGCGGCGCCGAGCAGGACGCCCCCGCCGTCCTCCACCGTGCAGTCCCACCGGGTGCGCGTCTCGAACAACTCGCCCGGCCCGGAGAGTGGAGGATCGGGCGGCTCGTACCGGGAGAGGTAGACCGACGCCGACAGCCCGAGCGTCTTTCCGAGAAGACCTCCCGTCACCCGCCCCTCGAAGGACCAGCCGTCCAGGGCCGCCGCCGTGTCGTAGTCCCCGTCCTTCTCCGGATCGACCACGTAGGTGAACTGGCGCCCCCCCGAAAGACAGAACCGCTTCCCCGCGCGACCGACGATCCGGAACCGCTCCTCCACCGTCGCGTCCTCTGCGGCCAGGGCCTTTTCCAGCCGCACGCATGCCGCGGCGTCCAGCGCCGGTCCGGAAAGCCCGAGACGCTCCATCCAGCCGGACGGGGCGGAAAGGACCCGACCCTCCACCAGCACGTACACGAGCCTCTTCGCGCGAAGATCGGTGAGAAACGCCTCCACCCGTTTCAGGACCTCCGCGTTGCTGCGTACGACGAGGTGGTTCTGCACGCATCGGACATGGTTGGGCGGCGTCCAGCTGTCGGGCTTGATGTTGTCCTGGATCATTCCCGAGAGCGTTTCGAGCGTCCAATCCGCCGAATCCGACTCCGCCTCCGGGAAGGCGAGAAAGCCCTCGTCCGCGGCCGGGAGGAAGGCCGGCGGGCGGCGCCGGAACGCGGGCACGCGAAGCAAGAGGTCGTGCACCGGAAACACCGCTTCCCTCCCTCTCTCGAGAAGATCGTCGTCCGTCGTGACGAGGACCATGCCGCACTCGACCGTGTACGCCAGGCCCTTCAGGCTCAAAAGGAGATCGAGACCCTGGTCCAGCGGGATCTCCCGCACGACGAGAGCCACGAGAAGCTCGTCCTCGCTCTTTTCCTGGTAGACGCGCGGCTTGATCACGATGTTGATCCCGGCCCGCGACGCCAGCCAGTCCGTGACCTCCCGAAGAGGCGTGTCCACGAAGTCGAGGGTGAGACGCTTTTCCGAGAGGATCCGGCGAAGGCGGGCATTCCCCGCGTCCTCCTCGCGCGGGCCGGTCGCCGGCGCCGGCCAGGGGCCGGGCTCGGCGCGGGCCAGCACGGCCAGGATCTCTCCCCCGGCTTCTCCCCTTCCGATCGGGGCGCTTCCCGCGGCGAGGAGGGCGGCCCCTCGCCGGGGCACGTGCGCCGACGTCTCGCACCGGAGAAAGGGGAGCCGGGCCAGGCCCGAGGGCGCCGCGTCGGCGCGGGAAGTGAAGAAACGCACCACGCAGTGGACGCCGTCCCCCCGGACGTAAGCCGGATGGACGTCCACCACCACGCCGTCGCGGGCCGTCATCCTGCGGGCCTCGCTTCCGGACACGCCGGCGGGAAAGGAGAACGTCCGCCCGCTGGCAAGGCTGGACCGCCGGTTGTTGTACAGCGTGAGGCGAAAGGCGCCGGCGGGATGACGGAGCGCGCCCGCGGCCGCTTCGAGCCGGCGGACCTCGTCCTCGGAAAGCAGGACGCGCCCGCCCAATCCGTCGATCGTTTTCCCCGGCACGGGCAGCACCTTCACCGTCATTCCGATCTCCGGGCCCTGCTGCCGCTCGATTCCGGCCAGGCGCCTTCGGATCTCCCGGTGGACCTCCCGCGTGTGCCAGACCGCCAGCTGATCTCCGACGGAGGTGACCCGCTTCTCTCCCAGGTCCCAGGTATCCGGCGCGACGGTGTCCCGGACGTAGGCGATCACGTCCTCGACCGACAGGGACTCTTCCCAATCCTCCGCGGAGAACACCGGGCTCCGGGGCGTTTCGTAGGCCTTGAAGAGATCCCGCACCTCGCCGGGGTGGTCCTTTCTCCCTTGCACGAGATCCGAGAGATCAAAGAAGACGAGGAACGTCTCCTCCATCTCCCAGGCCCCCTCGGGGGTGGTGATGAACAGCACGCCGTTCTTGAAGAGCCGACGGAGATCGGAAAACCGCAGGAGGATCTCCAGCGCATCCAGCGCCTGGATGTCCCGGAGCTTGAGGTTGACGGTCCTCCCCTCCGCCTCGAAACGATCGACCACTTCCGGGTCCACCACGATGTTGACGCCGGTCTCGCGTCGCAGATAATCGACGACCACGGGGAGCGGGGCGTCGTTGAACTCGAAGCGCAATTTCTTCTTCTGCAGGACCTCGAGGATCTTCTTCTCCCCGGGTGGGGGCTCCATCGAGGGCCCCTGGGCGGCCGCCTGGGCAACGAGGCAGACCACGATACCCAGGGCCGCCAGATCCGTGAATCGGGTCTTCATCGATCGACTCCTTCGGATGCGGCGGGATGGACCGGAATCACCAATCTGAAATCTCCAATCCACAACCGCCGGGGTTGCAGGAAACGCATGGCAGGTTCTTCGCCATGGATAGAACGGAATCCCCCCCTCCAAATGTTGCGGTTGTTCCCGCGGGCGTCCGGCGATAGAATAGGGCGTTTTCCGGACGGAGGAGCCATGCTCAAGATCGGCATCATCGGCGGCTCGGGGCTGGACGACCCGAAGATGCTCGAGGCATGCCGGGAGATCGAGGTCGAGACCGACTTCGGGCGCCCCGAGAGCCCGTTGACCCTGGGCAGGATCGAGGGGAGGGACGTCGTCATCCTGGCCCGCCACGGCCGGAAGCACGCCGTCATGCCCGGCCGCGTGAATTACCGCGCCAACGTCCGCGCCCTCAAGGACCAGGGATGCTCCCACGTCCTCGCCACCACCGCCTGCGGATCGCTTCGGGAAGCCATCGAACCCGGGCACCTCGTCTTCCCCGACCAGTTCGTGGACCGCACCACGAAGCGGGAATCCACCTTCTACGACAAGGACCGCGTGTGCCACATCGCCATGGAGGAGCCGTTCTGCCCCCGCCTGCGGACCCTCCTGGCCGAGGAAGCGGAGAACCTGGGCTTCGCCCATCACGCGAAGGCGACGCTGGTGACCATCGAGGGGCCGCGCTTCTCCACGCGGGCCGAATCCCGCCTCTTCCGCGCCTGGGGGCTGGACATCATCAACATGAGCACGATCCCCGAGGCCACCCTCGCCCGGGAGGCGGGGATGTGCTACCAGCCCATCGCCATGAGCACGGACTACGACTGCTTCATGGAGTCGGAGGAGAACGTCACCTGGGAGCAGATCGCCAGGATCATGAGCGCCAACGTGGCCCGCGTGAAGTCTCTGCTCGCGGCGTCCATCCCGCGGATCGATTTCGAGGATTGCCCGTGCCGCACCGCCATCGATCAAGCCCTCGTCTGACGCCGGCCCTCGCCTGTCTCGCGGCCTGTCTTCTCTCCGCCCTCGCGGCCGGTCCCGTCTTCGCCTCCAACGAGGGCGACGAGGACGAGAAGAAGGAATCGCCCCTGTCCTCGCTGAAGGTCGGCGAGATCCTGCGCTTCGTGGACATCCAGCTCGGGGACGACTGGACGGATTTCTGCGTCGAGAAGGTCCGGGGGACCTCCGAGCCCGCCAGCCGCACGGAAGCGAACAAGATCGACTACTACGCCCGCCACGCCACCACCTCCCTGGCCGTGAGGATCGAGGCGGGCACGCTTCTCGGCGGGCACTTCCGCGCCGGCCTCCTCCGCGCCTCCCTCCACGACCGCTTCCATTCCTCGAGCGACGTGATCGTCGGTGCGCCGGACGGCGAGATCCGGGAATCCGTGCGATGCGAGCTGGGCGCAGCGTTCGGCCTGGGCGCCGAGATCCGCATGCCCGTCCGAGACAAGGCACGCCTCGGACTCTCCTACGAGATCGGCTACGGCGTCGCCAAGGTGGAGAACGAGCGGTTCTTTCTCACCCCCATCGAAGGGGAATACCGCTACTTCTCGCACGAGTTCCTCCTCTTCGCCGACCTGCCCATCCGCCTGGAAAAGCCTTTCCGCGGGATCCTCAGGCCCCGACTCTCGCTCGGCGCCCTCGTCGTCCGCGGCGCCGCGGATTTCACCTCCCCCGGCAAGGACTACGACTGGGACCTCCACTGGAGAGAGGACCAGAGCTTCCTGCTCCGCTTCACCTTGAAACTCGAAACCGAAGAGGGGCTCTTCGCTTCCCTCTCGGGAGACGTCATCGCCAGGCTGGGCGTCCGTCTCGGCGTGGGCGTGCGCTTCTGACAGCCCCGCCGGGACGGTCGGAAATCGGAAGTCCCACGTCGTCATGAAGAGGATGTTTGACTTGGCCTCTGGCCTTTGGACTTGGGACAGTGGACTTGGGCCCTCGAACTTCGGTGTACGCATGCGCTTTCACGATACCGAGATCCCGCTGGAAACGACGCGCCGGTTCCAGATCCTCGACATCACCGGAACCGTGCAGGACGCGGTGAAAGCCTCCGGCATCGCCCGGGGCCTGGCCCTGGTCCGCTCGCCCCACACCACCGCCTCGATCCGCGTCAACGAGAACGAACCGAGGCTCCACGAGGACATGGAACGGTTCCTCTGCGATCTCGCCCATCCCGAAGGCGCCTGGCGCCACAACCTCCAGACCGTCGACGACCGCCCCAACGCCTGGGGGCACTTGATGAGCCTCCTGCTCGGCGGCGCGGCCGTCCTCCCCGTCACGGAGGGCCGGATCGATCTCGGAGGCTGGCAGTCCGTCTTCTTCGTCGAGCTGGACGGGCCGCGGGCCGCGCGCAAGGCGTTCGTGAGGGTGATGGGGGCGTGAGCGCCGCAGGGAGGAAGGAATGAACGCGTCCGATAGAGCCGGTTTCCTGGCCGATGAATCCGCGCTGGATCCCGAAGACTTCGTCTTCGAGACCTACGTGTTCGAGACGGCCGGAGACGCCGAGGAGACGGCCGTCCATCTCTGCGCGGAGCACAGCACGGCGCTGTGGAGCCGCCCGGGCGTGGACGAGGACTATCGCCCCCGCCACGCGGCGAAGCTGGTCCGCCTCGAGGTGCTCGAAAAGGGCGTCCCGCCCGTTCTGGATCTCCCCTACCACCGGGGCGAGGTCTTCACGCGCGTGCGGGCGCGGATCGCGCATCCCCACCGGAACTTCGGGCCGCGTATTCCGAACCTCCTCACGGCCGTCTGCGGGGAGGGGGCCTTCTTCGCGCCGGGCGCCTCCATGATCAAGCTCATGGACCTCGAGTTTCCCTCCTCCTTCCTCGACCGCTTCCCCGGTCCGGCGTTCGGGGTGGAGGGGTTGCGCGCCCTTCTGCAAGCATGGGACCGGCCGATCTTCCTGGGCGTCGTGAAGCCCAACGTGGGACTCGAGCCGGACGCCTTCGCCCGCCTCGCCTACGCCTCCTGGCTGGGGGGGCTCGACGCCCCCAAGGACGACGAGATGCTGGCCGACGCCGAGGATTCCCCCTTCGAGAGGCGGGCCGCACGGCTCGGGTCGTTGCGCAAGCGGGCCGAGGACGAGACCGGGCGCCCGTTGATGTTCATCGGGAACATCACCGACGAGGTGGAGCGCATGGCTTCGCTGCTCGACGTCGCCGTCGCGAGCGGGGTCAACGCCGTCATGATCAACGGGGTCGCCACGGGACTCCCGGCCGTGCGCTTCGTGCGCGAGCGCTCGAGCGTCCCGATGGTGGGGCACTTCGACCTGATCGCGCCTTCCTCGCGTCTTCCCTTCTTCGGGGTCCACAGCGTGGTCTGGACGAAGCTGCAGCGCCTGGCGGGATTCGACGCGATCATCATGCCGGGCTTCGGCGACCGGATGTACACGCCGCCCCCGGAGGTCCTGGCCAACGTCCGGGCCTGTCTCGATCCGATGGGGAATCTTCGCCGGAGCCTGCCGGTGCCCGGGGGCAGCGACTGGGCCGGGACGCTCGGCGCCGTGCACGAGAGGCTCGGGACCGTCGACTTCGGATTCGTTCCGGGGCGGGGGGTCTTCGGCCATCCGGGCGGCCCGGAGGAGGGCGCGAGGAGCATCGTGGACGCGTGGGAAGCGATCCGGGAGGGCAAGACGCTCGAAGAGAAGGCCACGGAATCGGAACCGGTGCGCAGGGCGATCGAGGCGTTTCATCCTCCCTCGCATTGACTTCGTGTGGTTGTTCCGGTGCTGCTGGAGCGAAGCGATGGAGACGTTCCTGGAGATCCTGCAGTGGACCGCGCTGGTCTTCGCCGGCGGCGTGATCGCCGGCTTCGGAAAGCTCCTCGCCTCCTGGATCGTGAAGAACCGTCGGAAATCCCTCGCGATCACGAAAAAGCAGGGTGAGGGCGGGGAGACCGCGCCGGCGACCGGCGGCGGCGAGGGGCCCGTCGCCGATGACGGGGAGCGGGCGAAGCGGGACAAGAAGGCGGAGAAGGACCGGAAAAAGCGCGAGAAGAAGGCGGACAAGGAGAGGCGCAAGAAGGAGAAGAAGGAAACGGACAAGGGTCCCCCGGACGGCTAGCCCAGGGAGAAGCGCAGCATATAGGCGAGGTTGTCGGGCGACGCGAGGACGGATAGCGCCGGTTCCATCCCCGTGGAGTCCCACCCGAGGATCGGGAAGCCGTCGAGGCTCGGGTCGTCCTCGGGGAGGGCGAAGCGATCGGGCTGGGCGTTCATTTGCTCCTTCATGCGCCTGTACACGGCGAAATCCGCTTCGGACACGTCCCCCAGGTCCCGCTGGCCGCCTTCCGCCCGGCGCGCCACCGTCTCCTCGTCGGCGGAGCAGGAGATGAAGAGGAGGGGCGCGCCCGTCTTCCTCGACACCTCGACCAGATCCCGGCGCCCCTCGATCAGGAGCGAGGTGGCGTCCAGGACGACCGAGCGGCCCTTCTGCAGGTTCGTCTCCGCCTCGAGGCGGAGACGGCGGTAGACCTCCGCGGAGACCTCCTCGGCGTACCGCGTCTTTGGATCGGTGGTCTCGGGGGGGAAGGCCGAAAGCCGCACCGCGTCGGAGGAGAGCACCTCCGCGTCCAGGAAACCGGCGAGCCGGCGGGCCAGCGTGGACTTGCCCGTCCGGGGAAGGCCGCAGAGGACGACGAGGAAGGCCCTTCTCGCGGTGTAGGCCTTTTTCAGGTTCCGGAGGGGCCCGTAGGAAAGCGTGCCCGCCTCGCCCACGTGGCCCAGGTTTCCGTAGGATTGCTCGCCGTGGAAATCGCTTCCACCGGTGACGAGGAGGCCGTGCTTCTCGGCCAGATCCCGGTAGTAGCGGGTGTCGTCGGGACCGAGGGAGCGGTAGTAGACCTCCAGCCCCATCAGGCCCCAGTCCACCATCTCTTCCAACACGGCGGGGTCCATGCGTTCGCCGGGCGTGATCAGATTGGGATGGGCGAGCACGGGGATGCCTCCGGCCCCCTTGACGGCCTCCACGGCCTCGCGGAAGAAAGGCTTGAACTTGGGGATGTTGTAGGGGATGAGATAGCGCTTGAAGGCGCCCGCCATGTTCTTGGCGTAGCCCCGCTCCAGAAGGACCTTCGCGATGTGGGGGCGTCCGATCAGGCCGGACGCGTGTCGTTCCACCTCGTCGAACCCCAGCGGGGCGCGCCCTTGTGAGGCGAGGACATCGTTGATCCTGTCCACCAGCTTGCGGCCCCGCTCGACCCGCGCCTCGCGGATTTCCGAAAGCGTGCGCCCCAGGCGTTCCGCCTCCCAGTCCAAATAGTAGCCGAGCAGGTGCACCTGGGAAAAGCCCCGGCACTGGACGCTCAGTTCCACGCCGGGAACCACTTCCACGTTTTCCCGGTCCCCGGTTTCCAGCCCCTCGACCACGCCGTCCACGGTATCGTGGTCGGTGACGGCGATGGCAACGAGCCCCATGGCCGCGGCCTTGCGAACCACGTCGGCGGGAGTGTAGTCCCCGTCCGATCGCGTCGTGTGGACATGCAGGTCGATGGCGCCCTCAACCGATTCACCACACACCGTTTTCCCTCCCGCAAGGTTTCATCCAGTCCCGGCCCCGAAAGCGCGGCGGCCCGCCCCCTTCGTCACGGCAAGGCCTCCAGGAAACTCGAGCCGCTTTCCGTGACGACGTCGAAGTTCTCCGCGATCGTCGCCCCCAGGTCCGCCATGTTCCGGTCTCCGAGCCGCGTTTCCCCGCGGACCCCCGGCCGCCAGACCAGCAGCGGGACGTATTCCCTCGTGTGGTCGGTACCGGGATGCCGCGGATCGTTTCCGTGGTCGGCCGTGATCGCGAGCAGGTCTCCTTCCTTCAGCGCCCTCTCGAGGCGCGGCAGGGCCTCGTCGAAGGCCTCCAGGGCTTTGAGGAACCCTTCGGCGTCGCGCCGGTGCCCGTAGAGCATGTCGAAATCGATGAGGTTCGCCATGCAGAGCCCGGTGAAGTCGTCTGCCGCTTCCCGCACCAGCGCTTCCGTGCTCGAGGCGTTGTCCGGCGTGTGCTCGGAAGCGGTCAGACCCCGGAAGGCGAAGATGTCCTCGATCTTCCCGATGCCGCGGACCTCGAGATCCGCCGCAACGAGGCGGTCGAGAAGCGTGTCCGCCGGCGGGGCCAGCGAGAAGTCCTTTCGCCGCGCCGTCCGGCGGTACGCTCCCGTCCTCCCCTCGAAGGGGCGGGCGATGACGCGGCTCACCGCGTGGGGCCCCGCGAGAAGGGCGCGGGCCGTCTCGCACATGCGATAGAGATCCTCCACGGGCACGACGTCCTCGTGGCAGGCGACCTGGAAGACGGAATCGGCCGAGGTGTAGACGATGGGGCGGCCGGTGCGCACGTGCTCCGCGCCGAGTCGCGCGATGATCTCGGTGCCGCTGGCCGGGCGGTTCCAGAGCGCCTTCCGGCCGACGGCCTTCTCGAAGGGTTCCATGACCTCGGCCGGGAAGCCCTCGGGGTAGACCGGAAAGGGGCGGTCCAGGGTGAGGCCGGCCAGTTCCCAGTGGCCGGTCGTGGTGTCCTTTCCCGGGGAGCGCTCGACGAGCCGCCCCCACGCCCCGTCGACGTCCACGGGGGGGCCGGGCGGGGACAGAAGCGCGGAAAGCCCCCGGGAAGCGAGATGGGGAACCTCGAGGCCCCGCTCGGGGAGGGCGTGGCCCAGCGTGTCGCTGCCTTCATCCCCGAAGTCGCGCGCGTCCGGAAGCGCGCCGGCGCCCACGCCGTCCAGAACGATCAGAAACACCCGTCGGAAGTTCACACGATTCACCCTGTTCGACGAAAATGAACCCGACATTGTAGCCGAAAGGGCAGGGGAGGCCAGGACGAGTTTGCAGAAAAACCCGGGGCGTGATGGATCGTTCAAAGGGCCGGTTGACAGGGGCGGGACGGGGTTCCAGACTACAGGCGCGTTCGGGACCCCGAGACGGATCGATGGAAATCCACGCGATGGGTGGCAAGAAGAACAAGGCGGGGGATGGCCGGGACCGTTCCGATCCGGAGGCGGCGGAGGAGGCCTCGTCCTCCACGGCCTGGTTCCGGGAGAACATCGAAGCCATCGTGATCGCCGTGATCATGGCGCTGGTCATCCGCCATTTCTGCGTGGAGGCCTTCAAGATCCCGACGTCGTCCATGGAGCCCACGCTCTACGGCGATCATCCCGAGGAAGGCATCCAGGGCGATCGGATCCTCGTGAACAAGTTCGTCTACCAGCTCCGGGATCCCGCCCGCTGGGACGTGATCGTGTTCAAGTACCCCCTCGACCGCAGCAAGAACTTCATCAAGAGGCTGGTGGGTCTTCCCGGGGAGGAGGTCAAGATCTGGGGGGGGAACGTCTACGTGAACGAGACGCCGGGAGAAGGTCCGGAAGCGTGGTCCCTCGCACGGAAGCCGCGCGTCGTGCAGGAGGCGGTCTGGCAGGAGATGTACGACTCCGCGGAGGGGAACCGGCCGGGGGCCTGGATCCCGGACGAGGGGAGCCGCTACGCCTTGTCGGAGGGCCGGGCGAGGCTTGCGGGTCTTCCGGACGAAGAGAGCTGGATCATGTACCGGGACGAGATCAACGCGCGCAACTCGGAATCCACGCCCACGGCCGAGGTGCGCCTGGCCTTCGACGCTGCCGTCGAGGGCGCGCCCTTGATGGTGCATCTCCACATCTCCTCGGACGCCAACCTCCGCCTCGTCCTTCCCGTTGCCGGGGGAGGGGAGGCGAAGATCTTTTTCGGGGACGACGTGGTGGCGTCGGGGCCGTTTGCGCTCGCGCCGGGTCGCCCGACCCGCCTGGCCTTCAGCAACGTGGACGGGGAGGCGGTCTTCCGCGCGGAAGGCGAGACGGTGCTTCGCTACGCGTACGACCCCGGGCCGTACTATTCCCGCCTGATCCGCCCGCGGGTGCGCGTCGGGATCGGGGACGGGGGCGAGGCGGTGCTGGAGAACATCACCCTGTGCCGGGACATCCACTACGTGGAAGACGCGCGGGGCATCCTGGGGACGGAGGGGACGGTGCGCATTCCCGAGGACTGCTTCTTCGTCCTGGGGGACAACTGCACGTCCTCGAAGGACAGCCGTCTCTGGCGGATCATCCGCTTCACGCTCGGCGACGGCACCGTGCTGGAGGGCGAGTACGATCTGGAGCGCGGCAAGGTCTTTTCCCGCGACCGGATGAGCGGGGAGATCCACCTCACGGACATCAACGGGATCCGCTGGCACCTCACGCGCGACGAGGTGGTCGACTTCGACGCGCGACCGCGGTTCGCGCCCTTCGTGCCGCGCGACATCCTGATCGGCCAGGCCTTCATGGTCTTCTGGCCGCCGAAGCGGATTCACCTCATCCACTGACGATACCGCGACCCTTCCCTTTTCCCGCCTCGTAGAGGGAATCCCAGGACGCGTCGAGGATCTCGAGGGCCCGCGCGAGGGGGACGGGCTCGACCCGGTCCTCGGCGCACTGGGCGAGGCCCAGGCTCTCGAGTTTCGAGAGCGCGTCGTCGAGATCGAAGACGGGCTCCACCTTCCAGCCCCGCCTGAGATAGTCCTGGATGCTTTCCTGCAGGGCCTTGGGCGCGGGAGGGGCGTCCGCGGCCAGGGCGAAGGCGTACGCCAGGAAGGCCTCCTTGCACTCCTCCTCCTCCGTGGCGTCCACGATGCGGTTGATCACGCCGAGGTTGTTGTCCAGGTTCTGGTAGAAGAGGTCGCGGATGAGATTCTTGCGGTAGGTGTCCCGGATCTTGAAGAAGCGAAAGACCGTGCGCCCGAGGTAGGCGCTTCCGAGCAGGAGGACCAGGGGCCAGAGGAAGCCCTTCCCCACGAGCAGGGCGTACTTGAAGGCGGCCTTGAGGCCGGAGTAGACGGCCGCGCCCCCGGCGCTCGTGATCTTCATCTTGTCCAGGATCCGCATCTTCACCGTGGTCTCGGGCAGGAGGGATTCGATGTCGTGGACGGGGATGTCCTTGAACAGCTTCAGCAGGATGACGTTCTCGCCCGCAAGCCGCGTGACGATGGCGGATCGGAGGTAGATGGGGATTTCGACGTCCGTCGCGCGGAAACGCGTCTTCCAGCTCCGCACCTTGCGGGTCTTCTTCCCCAGGCCCCGGAAGTAGATGTAGAAGTCGGCGTAGCGGTCGAGGTCCACGACGATGTGCAGCCCGGAGGTGGTTCCGGCCTGCACGGCGCGCTCGAATTCTTCCTTGTTCAGCCTTTCGTAATTCGCCTTCTCGAACAGCGCGGCCAGTTCCTGCAGGAAGCGGGGCCGCATGTCGTCGAGCTCCTCCGCGCTCTTCGGATGACGCGTGACGGAGGGGTCATCGGGGCAGAAGGGGTGGTAGGCGTCCTTGAGCGATTCCTCCACCTCCCCCATCTCGAATTCGATGAGGTTCTCCATCAGCCACGCCGCCTCGAGGATCTGGTCGCGCGCCGCGGGAAAGAGGTCCTCCGCCACCGAGCGTCGGAGCTCCTCGAACCGGATGGGAATGTACCGGTCCTTCCCCTTCCGGATGGGCTTGTCGGCGTGTTCCATGGCTTCCATGATGTCCATTTCTTCCCCGGCCGGAAAGGGTTTTCGGGTTTCGGGGTCTACGGAAAGAAAGAGATGAACACAAGAACCTACCACCGCGAAAACCTCGGATCGAAAAAAAGGGGATCTTTTCCTCTGGTATGGGGTATACTTGAATTGCAAGCCGCCTTCCGGATCGCGCCGGAAACGCCCCGCTCCCGAGGCTGTGTTCGCTCCGGATCCTCATGGGAAAGATTCTCGAACTTCCGAAACAGGTCGTGGACATGATCGCCGCCGGCGAGGTGATCGAGCGTCCCGCGTCCGTCGTCCGCGAACTCGTGGAGAACGCCCTCGACGCCGGCGCCCGGCGGATCGACATCCGCGCCGAGGGCGGGGGCAAGGACCGGATCGCCGTCACCGACGACGGCGAGGGCATCGACGCCTCGGACCTCCCCCTGGCCGTCCTCAGCCACGCCACCTCGAAACTGAAGGACGCCGAGGACCTCTTCGGCATCCGCACGCTGGGCTTCCGCGGCGAGGCGCTTCCCAGCATCGGCGCGGTCTCCCGGCTCAAGGTCACCTCCCGCGCGGCCGGCGCCGACGCGGGCGCCACCCTGGAGGTGCTGGGCGGCGAGGCCACCCCCCCGAAGGCCGTGGGGTGCCCGGATGGGACCACCGTGGACGTCCGCAAGCTCTTCTTCAACACGCCCGTCCGGCGGCGGTTCCTCAGGCGCGACGCCACCGAACTGGCCCACATCACCGAGCAGGTCGCCCTCTACGCCCTCGCCCACCCCTCCCTCCATTTCCGCTTCACCCACGAGGAGAAGGAGATCCTCAACGCCCCTCCCGCCGGCGACCTGTTGAAACGCATCCAGGACGTCGAGCCGAAGGACAGGGTCCGAACTCAAACCCGTCTTCCACCAGGACGCGAGCCTGAGCCTCAAGGCCTTCGTCGCCCCCCCCACCCGGTCCGCCCCCAACGCCAAGTCGATCCGACTCTTCCTCAACGGACGCGCCATCCGGGACCGGCTCCTCCTCCACGCCGTCATCGAAGCCTACCGGGACAGCATTCCCTCGGGACGGTACCCCGTCGTCTACCTCTTCATCGCCCTCCACCCCGCCGAGGTGGACGTCAACGTGCACCCCGCCAAGATCGAGGTCCGCTTCCGAAACGGAGGCGCCCTCCACGGACGCGTCACCTCCCTGTTCCGCAAAGCCCTCGAAGGGCTCGACGCCCCCCCGCCCGCGCTGACCCTGCGCGGCGAACCCGCCCCGCGCGACGTCGAGCAGCGCTCCTTCCCCCTCCACGGCGGGGATGCCGCCGCCCCCCCCGCCCAGCGCGTACGGGAAGCGCTCGCCTCCTACCTCGAAACCCGGGACGCCCCTCCCCCCGGCGACGCCCCGGCCGGCGGACCGCCCGCGCCCGCCCCCCTCTCCGCGTCCCCCACCCGCCCCTTTCTCCAGGTACACCGGTCCTACATCGTCCGGGAAACCGAGGAGGGACTCGAGATCATCGACCAGCACGCCCTGGCCGAACGCGTCCTCTACAACGAGGTCCGGCCGCGCGTGGCCCGCGAATCCATCCAGGCCCAGCGCCTCCTCGTCCCCCTGACCCTCGACCTCGACCGCTCCCGGGTTTCGCTGCTCGAGGGGAACCTGGACCTCTTCGCGCGCTTCGGCCTGGAGATCAACCGCTTCGGACCCTCCACCTTCGCCGTGCAGACCACACCGCCCTTCCTGCCCGACGGCGAGGTCGCCGCCTTCGTCGAGGAGGTGCTTTCCGATCTCACCGGGGACGCCCCCGCCGCGCCCGAAAAGAAACTGGACACCGTGGCCAAGCGCCTCGCCTGCCGCGGAGCGGTGAAGGCCGGGCAGGCGATGAACGAGGCGGAAATCCGCGCCCTTCTCGCCCGCACCGCCGACCTGCCCCGCGCCGTCACCTGCCCCCACGGCCGCCCCGCCGTCGTGCGCATCACCCTGGCCGAGCTGGAAAAAAACTTCCAGAGGAGATGAGACAAAAGACCCATGAACGGTCCTGAAGACAGCGTGACGATCTTCACCGTGGGGCATTCCAACCATCCCCTCGCCGCCTTTCTCGCCCTGCTCCGGGACCACGGCATCGAGACCGTGGCCGATGTCCGCTCGAGGCCCTACTCCGCCTGGTCCCCCTACTTCAACCGGAAGGAGATCGAGGCGAGCCTCGGGGAACCGGGCATCGGCTACCTCTTTCTAGGCGCCGAACTCGGCGGGACCCCCGAGGACGGCTCGTTCTACGACGAGAAGGGATTCGCCCTCTACGACCGGATCGCCTCCTCCGACGCCTTCCGAAACGGGCTCGACCGCCTCCTCGCCCGCGCCCGTCAGGCGCGGACCGCCTTGATGTGCAGCGAGGAGGATCCCTCCGAATGCCACCGCCACCTGCTGGTGGCCAGGGCCCTGGAGGCGAGAGGCGCGAGTGTGCTCCACATCCGCGGGGACGGGCGGATCGAGGCAGACCCGGACGTCCGGCGCAGGGCGGAGACGGGGCGGGGAAACGCGGACCAGGGAACCCTGTTCGATCTCCGGGAGGTGAAGCCTTGGAAATCCAGACGATCGGTTTCGCCGGAAAGACGGCAGAGGCGTTCTTCACCGCCTTGAAAGGGGCGGGCACACGGCGCGTGATCGACGTCCGGCTGAAGAACACGTCCCAGCTGGCGGCGTTCGCCAAGAAAAAGGACCTGCCCTTCTTCCTCGAGGCGATCGTGGGCGCCACCTACGTCCACGCCCCCTTCCTCGCCCCGACCCGGGAACTCCTCAAGGGATTCAGGAACAGGGACATCCCGTGGGAAGACTACGCCGAGCGCTTCAAGGCCCTCCTGGTCGACCGGGAAGTCGAGAAGGAGATCCCCCGGTTCTGGTTCGCCGATCCCGCCGCGCTCCTGTGCAGCGAAAACAAACCCGATCACTGTCACCGGCGCCTGGTGGCCGAGTACCTCGCCGGCCGCTGGGGCGACGCGACCATCGTGCACCTTTGACCGGCATCCGAACCGGAAGGGAACGCCATGGAGATCGTCGTCAACCACCTCACGCGCATGCGGCACGGCCATGTCTGCGCCGCCGGCATCGATCCCGCAACGGGACGACACGTACGCCCCGTCTGGGGACGGGGAACGCTCGGCGCCCAGCACCTCGAAAAGAGAGGCGGATGGTTCGCCCTGGGCGCGCGGATCGAGATGGGCCGGACCCGGCCCTGCGGAACGCCCCCGCACGGGGAGGACCGGATGTTCCGGGACGCCGAGGTCCGCGCCGCGGGGGCGCTTTCCGCGGGCGAATTCTGGGACCTTCTGGCCCGCACGGCGAGACCGACGCTTCGCGAGATCTTCGGCCCGGCGCTTCGCCGGCGCGGCGCCGCCTCCTGCGCCGTGGACCGCGGCTTTGGGACGGCGTCGCTCGGGAATCTTCTCCTCGCGTCCCGGCCGGCGCTCGGCCTCCGCCCCCGGAAGGACCGGCCCGACCAGGTGCGCATGAAGGTCGACGACGGCGTCCTCGATCTGGACCTCGGCGTGACGGACCTGAGGTTCTACGGCTCGGTGGGGCGGGAGCCCGACGCGTCGCTGGTGGAGGCCGTGTCCGCGCGCCTCCGGAAGGGCGAGGGGGCGATCTTGAGCGTGGGGCTGAGCCGCGCCTTCTCGAGCTCCTTCGAGCACGCTCCGGTCCACTGGCTCCAGGTGAACAACGTCCACCTCGAGGGGGAGCCGCTGTGGGACGGCCGATGAGAGGGGGGGCGGGGGAGATCGGAAAGGGGGGATGAGGGATGGGGGATTTGCGAATTGAGGAACGGGGCAAAGAATTCCTCGATGACAAGGCAGGAAGGCGAATGCCTGAATCCCCCGGCAGGTCAGACCATGACCTCGAGCAAGGGGTCGCCGAGGCCCACGGTGTCGCCTTCGGTGACATGCAGGCGCTGGATGCGGCAGGGGGCCGGGGAGTGGACGGCGTTCTCGATCTTCATGGCCTCGACCACGACCAGGGGCTGGTCCAGGCCCACGAGATCCCCCTCGTGTACGAGGATCCGAGAGACGCGTCCGGGCATGGGGACCTTGAGGGTGTGGGCGCCGGGTTCGAACACGGCCGCTTCGGGGACGTCGGCGATCTCCCCCGCGGGGCCGGGGCGATCGAACCGGTAGGTCTCCCCGTCCACGGAGACCCAGACGGCCTCCTCCGTGCGGGCCACCCAGACGGCCAGCGTTTCCGTGCCGAGATGCAGGTGATAGAGGTTGTCCCCCCTCGAGGCGGGGACGAAGACGAGCTCCTCCTCCCCGCAACGGGCCGCCAGGCGCCTCCCTCGCTTCTCGAAGGTCACCTCGACGTCGCGCCCTCGCATCCGGAACCGGTGGGTCGACATGTTCCCCATCCCTTTCTCGGCAGGACCCGGAGATGATAGACGCCCGGAAGGCTTCCCGCAAGCGTTTACCCTTCACTTCGTGAACGCCCAGGCGCCCGTCTCCAGGATCTCCTTGATGGCCGCGAGGAACTGCGAGGCGGTGCCCCCGTCGATGGCCCGGTGGTCGACGGCCAGGTCGAGGGCCATCCGGGGCTGCACGCCGATCCATCCGTCCCGGGCGACGGGCCTTTCCTCCACCTTCCCCACGGCGAGGATGGCGCACTCGGGATGGTTGATCACGGGCGTGAAGCGCGTGATGCCGAACATGCCGAGATTGGTGACGGTCATGCAGGCGGGTTTCAGGTCCTCGGGGAGGAGGCGGCGGTTCCGGGCGCGATCGGCCTTCGTACGGATCTCGGCGGAGAGCCCGTCGGGGGACTTCGTCGCGACGTTCTCCACGACCGGCACCATCAGCCCCTCCTCGGTGTGGACGGCCACGCCCAGGCTGGATCCGGGAAGGGCGGTGAGCGTCTCCCCTTCCCAGCGCCGCCGCATGGCCTCGTGGGACGCGAGCGCCTTCGCGACGGACGCCACGACGAGTTCG
>CAZDSO010000002.1:0-58818 GCA_964508045.1 uncultured Planctomycetia bacterium
GAAACGAGGAGGGCCTCGTGGATCTCGCGAACGGAAGGATCCTCTTCTCGGCGAGGTCCCTGGAACAGGTCACCGTCCAGGAGACGGAAAACCCCATGAACCGCCAGGTGCGAAAGACCAAGGTCACCTTCAAGATCGAGGCGGAAATCGAGCACGCCCCCGGCATCGTCCGCGAACGCGCGGAGGAGGAGGACGGGGAGTAGGTCTCCGCCGCCCTCCCCGGCGGCGACTTCCTTGCGGCGCGAGCGGCCCGGTCCTTCGTATTGCTTGACGCCCCGCTGTCGTTTACCATGCCCGGGGCCCCGGGAGACCCGAGCAGGTCGGCCGGAAGGGGAACCGGCGCAAGGGGCGCCCTCGTTTCCCCGTCGGCCCGGCTTCAGGAGGAGCCATGTGCGCCAAAGGCCTGGACGCCGGGGAAGGTTTCATCGTCGGCGCGGACCGGCGCGGGGGAGAGGTGGTCTACACGCCGGAGCGCACGACCTACCTGAAGATCCCCTCCGGCGACGAAGCCGAGCGGCAGATCACCTCGCTGGGCCTGTACACGCTCAAGATCGGCTCGGCGCGTTTCGTGTTCGGCGAGGACGCCATCCGGATCGCGCGCACCCTCAAGAGAACGGACCAGCTTCGCTCGCCCTTCCGTCAGGGCCTTCCCGGCAACGATGAGAGGAAGCTCCTCTCCACCATCCTCTCCGCCGTGCTGGGCGCCCCCGGCGAACGGGGCGAGACGGTCGCCTACACCGTCCACGGGGCGCCGATGGACGGCCAGCTCGACATCGCGGGCATCGCGAAGTTCTGGAGCGAGCTTCTCGCCGGCTTCGGGTACCGGCCGGTCACGGTGGGGCGCGCCGAGGCGGCCCTGGCCGGCGAGTTCTGGCGGCGGCGGGACGCCGCGACGGCCGGGGCGGCCCTCAGCATCGTCTTCGGGGAGATGGCCGTCGACATCTGCGCCCGGGACCGCCGCAAGACGATCCAGTTCAGCCTGCTCAGGGGAAGCGACTGGATCGACGCGTCCGTGGCGAAGATGAAGGAGGTCCCCGTCGACCGGGTCCGGCACCTCCGGGAGGCGTCGCTGGACCTCACTCGCGTGGACCTCTCCCATCCCCTGCAGGCGGCGCTGGAGATCTACTTCGAGCACCAGATCCACTACACGCTGCAGCAGGTGGTGGCCCAGATCATGAAAAGCCGCTGGGAACCCGAGGGCCCGGTGCGGATGGTGGTGTCGGGCAGCTGCGTGCGGATCCCCGGTTTTCCGGCCAAGCTGGAAAAGGGCTTCAAGAAGGTGAAGATGCCCTTCCCGCTGGAGAAGGTGTTCGTCTCGCGGGAGCCGCTCCAGATGGCGGCGGCGGGCGCCCTCGTCCGGGCCCTGGAGGGGGCGGAGAAGGGCGCAAGCAGGGCGGCGCCCGCCCCGCCGGGCGCCGGGCGCTCACCCGTCTCCTCCAAGGGGCGGATCTCCGACATCTTCAAGACCGCCACGACGAAGTTCGCGGCGCGGGGCGCCGTCTCCCCCCCGGCCCCGGGGCAGCCCTCTCAGCCGGCCGCGGAGCCGTCTCCGGCCGCCCCCTCGGAGGACGCGTCCGCCGCCTTCAAGGAGAGGTTGAAGCGGCTGGAGGGCCGGATCGCCGAGCTGGAGGAGGAGGTCCTCGGGGAGGACCCCTCCTACGTGGAGGCCATGCGCCAGGCCGCGGGGATCGCGGGCGGGGGTCGCAAGGCGCGCGAGCAGGACTACCGCCCCTTTTTCGAGCTCATGGTGGAAAAGGGGGCGTCGGACCTGTTCCTGTCGGCGGGGGCGCGTCCGGCCATGCGGGTGGACGGTCGCGTGGAGTTCATCTCGGGGAACACGCTCAACCAGGCGTTCTGCGTCGGTCTCGCCGAGGCCCTGTCGGGAAAGGCCTACGACGCGCTCTTCCGCAAGTGCAAGGGCGTGGATCTGGCGATCGAGCTGGAGGACATCGGGCGCTTCCGCGCCAATTTCTTCCACCAGCGCGGCCGCATGGGGGGGGTGTTCCGCTACATCAAGGAGCGCGTCCCCACGTTCGAGGAACTCAACCTGCCCGGGCGGACGCTGATGAAGATCTCGGCGCACCAGCGGGGCCTCGTGCTGGTGACGGGCGTGGCGGGCAGCGGAAAATCCACGACGATCGCGGGCATGCTCGAACACATCAACCAGACCTCGAACCGGCACATCGTCACCATCGAGGACCCCATCGAGTTCGTCTTCTCCGAGAAACAGAGCGTGATCGACCAGCGGGAGGTGGGCCTGGACACGGACAACTTCATGACGGCCCTGAAATCGGCCGTCCGCCAGTCGCCGGACGTGATCTTCGTCGGGGAGATGCGCGACAAGGAAACCATGGAAGCCGCCATCTCCGCCGCCGAGACCGGCCACCTCGTCATGTCCACCCTCCACACCGTGAACGCCCAGCAGACCGTGGAGAGGATCATCACCTACTTCCCCCCCTACCAGCACAACCTCATCCGCCTGCAGCTCTCCATGGTCCTGGTCGGCGTGCTCTCCGTGAGGCTCCTGCCCAAGAAGGGCGGCCAGGGACGCGTCCCCGCCCTCGAGATCATGCTCTCCACCCCCACCGTGAAGGACCTCCTGCTGACCGGGAAGACCAAGTCGCTCGACGCCGCCATCTCGGAGGACGTCCACTACGGCAACCAGACCTTCAACGAGTCGCTGAAGCAGCTCTACCAGGCCGGCGTGATCGACCTCGAGGAAGCGCTCTCCGCCGCGGACAACCCCGACGAATTCAAGCTTCAGGTCCGCGGCATCGTCCGCGGCGCCCGGGCTTCCGACTTCAACTTCCAGTAGCGTATGCCCCGATGGCGAGACCGATCCCGGCGTGCAGCCTCCTTGCGGTCCTGGCCGCCCTCCTGGCGGCCCCGTCCCCCGCCCCCGCCGGGGAACAGAAAGACTCCCCCGCCGTCCGTTGCGAGGTCTTTCCCTCCGCCCTCCTCTCCTCCGCCTACTGGGGCCCCCTGCTCGTGGAAGCCCGGAACGACTCCCCACGCGCCGCGGACATCGACGTCGGTGCGATCACCGCGCAGGGCATCGATCCCGAAGCCCTCGACCTGGAACAGGCCTCCGCGAGCACGCGTTTCCGCGTGGCGGGCGACGCCGAGAAGCGCCTGTTCCTCTACCTCCCCCCCTTCTCGAGAAGCGATCCCATCGTGATGCGGGCGGCGGACGGGAAAACCCTGTCTCCCCACCAGAGGGTCTTCCTCCACCCCAACCCCGGCTGGAAAGCCGTCCTTCTCCTCTCCGACGACGAGACCTGCGAGGCCGCCACCGTCCTCGAGAACCTCCTCAACGCCTGCACGGCCCCTCCGGCGAGCCTCCCCGAGCGCGCGGAAGGATTCGACGCCTTCCACACCGTCGTCCTTCACCGGCTGGATCCCGCGGCCCTGAGCCGCGCTTCCCGGCGCGCGATCCGGGACTGGACCGCGCGGGGGGGCCATCTCGTCCTCTCCCCCGGAGACGACGTCCTCCTCTTCCTGGACGGGATCCTGGCCGAGATCCACCCCTTCACCCCCGTGGACACCCTCCCGGACCACCCCGTCACCGCCTTCGGGGCGCTCGAACCCGGCGCCGCCCCGCCCCGGGAACCCCTCCACCTGCTCGAAGGGGGCGAGCCGCTTCTGAAAAGCCGGCGCGGCGAGGTCGTGGCCCGCTGGTCCCCCGCCGGCGCAGGAAGCGTCCTCGCCCTCTCCGCGAGCCTGGACCTCCTCGGCTCCCGCTCGACCGCCGGCCGGATCTGGTTCCTCCGCCGCGTCCTCTTCGCGGGAGGCATGATCGAAGCGCTGGACCACCACGGAGTGTGCCGCGAGACCCCGCTGCAGCAAGAATTCCTGGCCTCCGCGGCAACCGGACCGACGTCCGGGGAGGGGCTCCGGCTTTCCACCGGACGCCGGGCCGGCCGCCCCCACCTGATGCCTCCCTTCCGCCATTACTTCTCCAGCATCTTCGCCGGCGTCGAGAGAGACGTCACCGCCTTCGAGGAGAAAGAGGTCCTGCTGGCGCTGATGGAGGACCTGGCCTCCGCGCCGAGCCTCGGATTCGTCGCCCTTTTCCTGCTCGCCTTCCTCGCCGTGGTCGGACCCCTCAACTTCCTCGTCTTGCGCCGGAAGCGAATCCCGGCGCTCGCTTCCGTCACCGTTCCGCTCGTCTCGACGGCGTTCGTCTTCCTCGTCGTCGTCTCGGGACTGGTCATCCGGGGCGGCCCCCGCGCGAGACGCCTGAACGTGGTGTTCACCCGATCCGGCGAATCGTGGGCCGTGGCGAATTCCCTGATCTCCTTCAGGACCGGCGCCGAGGGGACGTACGCACTGTCGAGCCCGGACGGGGCCTTCCATCTTCCCCCCGTGCCCTTCTGGACCAAAGCGTTCCGCCTGGAACAGGACGGCGCCGGACGTCTCACCCTCCCCCTGGACCGGTGGGACCTGGCGGGCGCCACCGCCGAGAGGACGATCCGGCTGGAGGGCGCCGTGGAGGCGTTCCTGGACGATGAAGGGTTCCACGTGCGGAACAGACTCCCGCTCTCCCTTCGAGGGCTCGTGATGACGCCGCCCCCGGATTGCCCGCTGGAGATCGCGGCCGCCTTCACGGCCGAGGACCGGGAGGGGACCTTCGCGTTCGGATTCGAGGTCGCGCCGGGCGCCTCGCTCGATTTTCTCTCGCCGCCCCCCCCGGCCCGGGCGCCCGCGCGGGAGGACCTCGTTCTGGCGAGCCTGTTGGACCACGCCCTCGGCCAGTCCTTTCCGACGTGGGGCGGGGGCGGTCTGGCCTGCTGGATCGACGTCCCCTTTCCGGAGTTTCACGTGGACGGGGAGCCGATGGAACTGATGTCCGACCGGACGGCCCTGGTCATCCCCCTGCTGGATCGCAGGAAAGGGGGCGCCGGGGGATGAGGGATGGGGGAGGGGGGAGGGGGAATCGCGGATTCGCAGCGTGAGAGAACGCGCATGATCGACATCGAGGGACTGGTGATGGATTTCGGCGCCAACCGGGCGCTGGACGGGATCTCCTTCACGGTGGAGGCGGGGGACATCTTCGGGTTCATCGGCCCGAACGGCGCCGGGAAGACGACGACCATGCGGATCCTGGCCACGCTGCTCCATCCCACGGCCGGGAGGGCGCGGGTGGGGGGGCATTGCGTGGTGAACGCCCCCGAGAAGGTCCGCGCCCTCACCGGGACCATGCCGGACACCTACGGGGTCTACGACGGATTGAGCGTGTGGGAGTACCTGGATTTCTTCGGGGCGGCGCACGGCCTCCGGCTTCCGGGCCGGAACCGGGCCGTCTCCGACGTGATGGCGCTGACGGACCTCGGGGCGTTCGCGGACCGCCCCGTCTCCGCGCTGTCGCGGGGCATGCAGCAGAGGCTCTGCGTGGCCAAGACGCTGGTGCACGATCCCGCGGTGCTGATCCTCGACGAGCCGGCGGCCAACCTCGATCCCCGGGCCCGGATCGAGTTCCGGGCGCTGCTCAAGGAGCTCAAGACGCTGGGGAAGACCATCCTGATCTCGTCCCACATCCTCACCGAGCTCTCGGACGTGTGCACGCGGATCGGGATCATCGAGGCGGGGCGCATGGTGGCCACGGGCACGCGGGCCGAGATCCTGGAGCGGATCGCGGGAGCGCCGCAGGTGGTCGTGGAGGTGAGGGACCGGGCTGCGGAGGCGGCGCGTCTGGCGCTGGAGCTGCCTTTCGTGCGCGAGGCGACGGCCGGGGGGGACCGGATCCGGGTGGATTGCGAGGGGCCGGATCCAAACGTGCCGGCGCTGGTCAGGACGCTCGCGGAGGCGGGGGTCCCGATCCAGGGCGTGCGGATGGAGTCGGCGGACCTGGAGCATCTGTTTCTCGAGATCACGAAGGGGCAGGTGCAGTGATGCGGCGCCTTTGATGCGGATGCATGATGCCCTGGAGGGGAAGGCCGGGATGAGCGGCGTGCTCGAAAAGACGCGGACGGCCCTGGACGGGTGGCTGGATCCGATCCTGATGAAGGAGCTCCGCGCCACGTTCCGGGGCTGGAAATTCTTCGGCGTGCACACGGGCTTTCTGGCCCTGCTTTCCGTGGCGCTGGTGGTGGTGATCCTCTCGATGTCGACGGCGGTCCGCTGGCAGCCGGCGTCGGTGGGCCGCACGGTCCACGCGGTGTTCCTGGGGGGGATGGCGCTGGCGATCCTGCTGGTGCTTCCCTCCTTCGCCTCCACCTCCATCGTGGGGGAGCGGGAGGTGAAGACCTTCGAGATGCTCCAGACGACGCAGCTGAGCGCGGCGGGGGTGGTGCGGGGCAAGTTCCTGGCGTCCATGGTCTACACGGCGGTGTTCCTCTTCTCATCGCTTCCCGTCGGCGCGATCGCCTTCCTCTACGGCGGCATCGGCGTGGGGAACCTCGTGGCGTCCTACGCGTGCCTTCTGGCGGTGTCGGCGATCTCGAACATCTTCTCCATCTTCATCTCGGCGCATTCGCGCACGAGCCGGACGGCGCTGGCGAGCACCGGCGCCTTCGGCATCGTCTGCCTGGTGGGGCTCGCCGGATACCTGGCCGCGCTTCCCTCGGAGGCCCTGAGCCGGAAGGCGATGAACCTTATCGGTCTGCAAGCGCTCGCCTTCCGCCCGTTTCCCACCGCGGATCCACCCGCGACGGATGCGCTGCTCTACCTCTTCGCGCTTCCCCTGTTCGTGATGGGTTCGATCTTCGCCTTTTCCGCCCTCTCGGCGTCCAACCGCATCAAACCCCGCGCCGGCAACCGCTCCACGAACCTGAAACTGTTCTTCCTGGCGTTCATGATTCTCGGATCGGCTCTCTGGCTGCTCCTCCTCTTCCGGGCGGACTTCGGCCCCCCCTGGTCGCGCTGGCGCGCGGCCGCGACCTTTCTCGGCGCCTTCGGCATCGTCGCCACCCTTTCCTCCTCCTTCGCCGCCGAAGATCCCCTGCACGCGCTCCCCGCCCGGCTGCGCGGCGGGACCCGCTTCTCCCCGCTCCGCTGCCTTCGGCCCGGGGCCCAGAACGGCTTTTTCTTCTGCCTCCTGCTCGCGATCCTGGCCGCCACCCCCGCCCTCCTTCTCCTGCGGACCTACATGCAGAGCGCCGGCGTCTCGTTCGTGCCCGCGCTCGTCGGGATGGGCCTGACGATCCTCTCCTTCCTCCTCCTCTCCGCCTCCGCCGGGCTCCTCCTGACCACGCTGATCCTCAACGAGCGGGCGCGCATGGTCGTCCAGTCGGGCATCGTCACCGCCCTCATCTTCCTTCCCCTGATCGCGTTCGCCGCGCGCCACCGCCTGGAGAAGATCTCCGAGGTGTCCCTGCTCGAACCGGGCCTCCTGAGCCCCGCCGTCGCGTTCGGATCGCTGACCACGGGGTTCTTCGAGTACATCACGGACGAACAGATATGGAGGGGGGAATCCGCCTTTCCCTACTCGGCGGCGCTCGGGGAAGTCCGCCTGCCGGCCTTCCTCCTCACGGTGGGCATCCACCTGGCGCTCGGCCTGGCGCTGTGGATCGCGGCCGAGAGACGCCTGGCCAGGGCCGCCAAGCAGGCGCCCCCGCCCGCCGGCGACCCGCCGCCGCCCGCCGGCGACCCGCCGCCGGAGCCGGACGCGCTGGCCGCCGCTGAATGGTGCCGCGGACATGGGTGATCGCGAAAAGGGAGATCCATGCGCGCGGGAAGGGGAGGGGGTATGGGCGACCCCGTGTGGTCGCCCCCTCCGTGCCGGGACGAGGGCGGGCCCATGGGCCCGCCCCTACCCCGCCGTCGCGGCGGTTTGGCGTTGCTCCGGGATGAAACCCTCGCCTTACTTCCGCCTGGCAACCTCCTTCATGAGGAGTTTGAACGCATTCTCCGGGATCCTCGCGGCCTCGGGCAGGGCGGTGTCCCTGGTGATCGTCCTGGCGTAGTGTACGCAGGAATGGACGAGGTCTTCCTGCACGTCGTAGATGGTTCCGATGACGCGGCATCTCACCGTGCCGGCGGTGGGGCCAGGTCCATATCCCCAGATATAGAGGGCGTAGAGGTGCCGCGGTTCAAAGTACAAAGACATCTTCTCCTCGATCAAAACAACCAGCTTGGCCAGGGAGGCTGGAACCTTCTCGATGCCCTTGCCGCACGGATCCGTTGCCAGCTCGAAGGACCCGTGTGCGTCGATGCAGTGATAGGCCCCGTACGCGAGCTCGCGGGCCATCCCTCCAAGGCCGGAGGATTCGAACAAGGGCTTGAGGGGCACCAAGGAGATACCGGTACTCCTGAATGCCATGATGTTGCCTGCCGTCAGTCCGGCGGAGAATTCGGTCTCGTTGATACCTATGCTGGCGAAGCCGTATGCGACCACGGGAAGAAGAAACACTTTTTCCTTGTCGAGATCGATGCGTTCCGCCCCCTCGCGGACGAACACTTTTTTTCGGGCTCTCTTCTCATTGCCCTCGGTTTCAGGTTGATCTTCATCCCTTACTTTCCCCTCCTCCTTCGGTTCGGCTTTTTCTTCCTGTTGCGGTCCACCCTTCACGGCCTCCTCTCCGGGTTCCCCCAACGGGACCTTCCCGTCCCCGCAACCAGAAACCAGGGCGAAGAAGACCCAGACCGGCGCAGTAAGGACTATGAGCCTCGACATGTTTCCCTCATCGAAAGGTCCGTATCAAAATACACGAATACATGCATCCCCATTTACCATTTACTATTTATCATTCCTATTCTCCATTCCCCATTTCCCCTTCACGAATCCCCTCCTCTCCTCTCCCTTCCGCCCGGGGGGAAGCCTCCCCTCTTTCCGGAGGCGCGCCAGCAGCGAGCGGAGGGCGCGGCCGCGGTGGCTGACGGCGTTCTTCGCCTCCGGCGCGGCGCGGGCGAAGGTGACGCCGAGGTCGCGGGAGAGGAAGACCGGATCGTAGCCGAACCCGCCCGCGCCGTCGGGGGCATACGTGATGCTCCCTTCCGTCGTTCCTTCCGCCTCGGCGATCACGCCGTTCGGCCCGGCGACGCAAAGGGCGCTGACGAACCGGGCCGTGCGCGCGGGCGCCGGGACGTCCTTCATCCGCTGGAGGAGCAGGGCCGTGTTCGCGCGGGCATCCTGGTCGGGGCCGGCGAAGCGGGCGGAGCGCACGCCCGGCTCGCCGTGCAGGGCGTCGACGACGAGGCCCGCGTCCTCGGCGATCACGGGGAGGCCGAGGGCGCGGGCGCAGGCGAGGGCCTTGCGTCGTGCGTTCTCGGCGAAGGTCTCTGCCGTCTCCTCGACGTCGGGGGCGTCGTCGAAGCCGTCGAGGCCGAGGACTTCCAGGCCTTCGGCCTCGAGGAGGCGGCGGATTTCCCGCGCTTTGCCTGGGTTCCGGGTCGCCGCGACGAGGGTGTTGATGATCATGGCGCCTCCCACGAGGTGCGCATCGATCCCCTCTGCTCGAGGGCCTGGGTCTGGAGAGCGAAGATCTCCGTGAGTCCCTTGCGCGCCAGGGCGAGCATGGCTTCGAGTTCCCCGGGGGAGAACTGCCCCTTTTCGGAGGCGCCCTGGATTTCGTGGAAGCCTCCGTCCGCGTTCATGACGACGTTCATGTCGACGGAGGCGGCCTGGTCCTCGTCCCGGTCGAGGTCGAGGAGGGGGACGCCGCCGACGAGTCCGACGGAGACGGCGGCGACCTGTCGCGGGGGTTCGGGGGGGCAGGTCCATCCCCGGGCGCCGAGCGATTTCATGGCGAGGGCGAGGGCGACCCAGGCGCCGGTGACGGAAGCGGTCCGCGTGCCTCCGTGGGCCTGGAGGACGTCGCAGTCGACGCGGAGGGTGAGGGGTCCGAGGTCGTCGAGGTCGAGGGAAGCGCGCAGGGTTCGTCCGATCATGCGTCCGATCTCGCGGGCGCGTCCGTCGGCGCCGCGGGGTTTTCTCCGGTCGCCGGAGCCGGGCAGCATGGCGTACTCGGCGGTGAGCCATCCGGCGCGTTCTCCTTCGCGAAAGGGGGGGACGCCGGATTCGGCGGAGACGGTGCACAGGACGAGGGTTCGTCCCCATTCGACGAGGGCGGAGCCGGGGGGTTCGGTGGTGAAGGCGGGTCGGATCCGGCAGGGGCGGAGTCGGTCGTGGGGCCGCGCGTGGTTTCTCTCGGGGGGCATGGTTTCCTCCCTGGAGGGGAAAAGGAAAGGAGCGGGACCCGTGGGGGCCCCGCTCCTGTCGGTTCGGTCTTCAAGGGTGCGGTGCCGGGCCGCACGCGCTGAGCCGAGGGAGGCTATTCGCCGTCGCCGTTTCCTTCACCGTCGCCTTCACCTTCGCCTTCGACGCCCTTGGCGGCTTCCTTCATGATGAGGTTGAAGGTGTCATTGGGGATCTTGGCGGCTTCGACCATGATGATGTCCTTGGCCATGGTCTTGGTGTAGTAGGTGCAGGAGTGCAAGAGGTTCTTCTGCGCGTCGTAGATGCATGCGATCACGCGGCACTTCGCGGTGCCGGGGACCATGCCGGACCCGTAGGCCCACAGGTAGAGGGCGAAGTAGTACCGGGGCTTGAAGTCCAGCCCCATCTTGCTGGCGACCAGGCCGACGAGTTCGGACACGGCGCCGGGGACCTTTTCGAAGCCGTCGCCGCCGGTGTACTTGGAGAAGTCGTACTCGTCGCGATACTTGGTCATCCAGTAGGCGGCCCAGCACATGCGGCGGGTGAGCCAGTCGAGCCCGGCGGATTCGAGGGCGGGCTTGATGGGCTCGAGCGAGATGCCGTTGCTTCCGAAGGCCGCGACGGCGCCGGTGAACAGGGCGGCGGAGAGTTCGGTCTCGTTGAGGCCGAGGCTTCCGAAGCCGTAGGCCACGGCGGGCATGATGATCATTTTTTCCTTGGACATGTCAATGGGTTCTGCGTCCGGACGGACGAAGACCTGGGTTGACCCGCAACCCACGGCCGCCGCCAGGAAGATCACCGCCATGAAGGCAAGGGGCAGACGTTTCGACATGGTTTCCTCCTTAAATCCTTTCCTCTCTTGAAAACATCTGGCCCATGCCGGCCACGTGCCGCCTGGGCCCGAAGAGCGAGGGAGGCCCGGCCCTCCCCTCTTTTCTTCCTCGGTGACTCGTCGCGTGGAGAGGATTGTCTTCCACGACGCGCGAAGTTTTCACCGATCGTGGAAAGATACGCTCCGCCCCCCGGGAAGTCAAGGAATAGGAGATTTTTTTTTCGGAGGGATCAGGCGATGCCGCGCTTCTTGGCGCCCCGTGCCCGGGACGGTTTCGCGGCGGAGGCCTTGCCCTCGACCACGTCCTCGGTGACGGAATAGCGTTTCACGCCCTCGAGGGAGGGAAGGTCGTACATGATGTCCAGCATGATGTTCTCGAGGATTCCCCGCAGGCCGCGGGCGCCGGTGTCCTTGGCCAGGGCTTTGCGCGCGATCAGTTTCAACGCCCCCTCGGAGAACTCGAGCTGGGCGTTCTCGAAGGCGAAGAACTTCTGGTACTGCCTCACGAGGGCGTTCCTGGGCTCCAGGAGGATTCGCACGAGGTCGCCCTCGTCGAGGGAATCGAGCGTGGTATGCACGGGGAGGCGTCCCACGAACTCGGGAATCAGCCCGAATTCGAGGATGTCCTCCTCCTCCGCGAGCCGGAGGAGCTCGGTCTGCTTCTTCTCCTCCGCCAGGGGTCCGCTTTCCCCGCGGAAGCCGATGAGTTTCTTTCCCACGCGCTTGGCCACGATGTCGGTCAGGCCCACGAAGGTGCCCGAGCAGATGAACAGGATCTGGCTGGTGTTCATCTGGATGTAGCTCTGCTCGGGGTGTTTGCGCCCCCCCTGGGGGGGGACGTTGGCGACGGTCCCTTCGAGCATCTTCAACAGGGACTGCTGGACGCCTTCGCCGGAGACGTCCCGCGTGATGGAGACGTTCTGGGTGGTGCGGCCGATCTTGTCGATCTCGTCGATGAAGAGAATGCCCTGTTCCGCCCGCGCGAGGTCGAAATCGGCATTCTGGAGGAGTTTGAGGAGGAGGTTCTCCACGTCCTCGCCGACGTAGCCGGCCTCGGTCAGGGTCGTGGCGTCGCCGATGGCGAAGGGAACGTTGAGGATGTGGGCCAGGGTCCTGGCGAGGAGGGTCTTGCCGGTCCCGGTGGGCCCCACCAGGAGGATGTTGCTCTTTTCCAGTTCCACGTCGCCGTCGAGGGTTTCGCAAAGGATCCGCTTGTAGTGGTTGTGGACGGCGACGGACAGGACCTTCTTGGTCCTCTCCTGGCCGATGACGTAGGCGTCGAGGCCGTCCTTGATCTCCCGCGGGGTGGGAAGCGACTCCGGCGAGACCTCGCTCGGCGCCTTGGGGCGCCGGCGGCCGGGCATTTCCTCGGCGAAGACGTTGGCGCAGACCTCGACGCACTCGTTGCAGATGTAGACGTTCGGCGGCCCCTGGATCAGTTCCACCTCGCCCTGGGGCTTGTCGCAGAACGTGCACTTCGCCGTTTGTTTTCCCCGCTTGGCCATGACGGTCTCCTCAGGTCGTTTGTCCGTCGGCCGAGGCCTGGTCCCCGGTCTTCTTCAGGGATTCGATGACGTCGTCCACGAGGCCGTAGTCCCGAGCCGCCCGGGCGGTCATGAAGAAGTCCCTGTCCGTGTCTGATTCGATCTGCTCCTCGGTCTGCCCGGTGTGCAGCGAGAAGATGGCGTTGAGGGTCTTGTGCAGGCGCACGATTTCCTCCGCGGCGATGTCGATGTCCGCGGCGGTGCCGCGCACGCCCCCCAGCGGCTGGTGGAGCATGATGCGGGCGTTGGGGAGGGCGAAGCGCTTTTTCGCCGAGCCGGCCGCCAGCAAAAGCGCCGAGATGGACACCGCCTGGCCGATGCAATAGGTGGCCACGTCGCACTGGACGAACTGGATCGTGTCGTAGATCGCCAGCCCCGCCGTCACCGATCCCCCCGGCGAGTTGATGTAGAGGTTGATGTCCGCGTCCTTCTTCTCGGACTGGAGGTAGAGCATCTCGGCGATCACGAGGGAGGAGAGCGTGTCGTCGATCGGGGAGCCGATGAAGATGATCCGGTCCTTCAACAGCCGTGAAAAGATGTCGTAGGCCTTCTCGCCCCGGCTCGTCTTCTCGATCACGATGGGCAGCGTGTATCCCATGCCATGCACCTCTGTACAACGTCGGATGGCGGATGGCGGACACCTCGCGTCATCGATCCGGAATTCCGCATCCGCACGTCGATGGACCCCTCAGGATCCGGCCGTCTTGCCCTTGAGCGTTTGCACCACCTCGTCGACGATCCCGTAGTCCAAAGCCTCCTCGGAGGACATGTAGTAGTCGCGGTCGGAGTCGGCCTCGACCTTCTCCACCGTCCGGCCCGTGTGCGCGGCAATGAGCTCGTTGATCCGCCGGCGCCAGAAGAGGATCTCCTCGGCGTGGATCTGGAGATCGAGGGCCGTCCCCTCGGAATAGCCCCAGGGCTGGTGGATCATGATGCGGGCCCGGGGAAGGGCGAACCGCTTGCCCGGCGTGCCCGCCGCCAGCAGCAGCACGGCCATGCTCGCGGCGCTTCCCGTACAGTACGTGGCCACGTCGCACTCGACGAACTGTATCGTGTCGTAGATCGCGAGCCCCGACGAGATGTCCCCCCCCGGCGAGTTGATGTACATGCTGATGTCGGCGTTCCGGTTCTCGCTCTGGAGGAAAAGCATCTGGGCCACCACGAGGTTGGCCAGACGGTCGTCGATCTCCTGGCCGATGAGGATGATCCGGTCCTTGAGAAGGCGGGAAAAGAGGTCGTACTCCCTCTCCGAGGCGCCCACCTTCTCGTACACGCGGGGGATCCAGAAGACCAAGATCTCCTCCCGACAAAAACCGGACCCGCCGGCCCGGGTCGGCGCGATCCGGTATCCATTGTAGCAGCCGTAGCGTACCCAAGGAAGCGCAGTGCGAATCCACCCGTACGCACCCCCCTCTACGCCTCCCCCGCTTGCTCCGCTTCCTCCGCCTCCTCCGCCTCCCCCGCTTCCTCCGCTTCCTCCTCGCCGGTGGCTTCCTTCGGCGGCGCGGACAAATCCAGCGGCTCCCCTTCCTCGATCTTCGCCTTCTCCCGGAGGAACGCCTTGACCTTGTCCTCCTTCACCTGGTTGCGGACCTCGTCCATGATCCCGGCGTTCTCCATCTCCTCCCGCATCTGGGAGGGCCACTTGCCGTAGTTGACCGCCATGGCCTCCACGCGGCGGTCCACCTCCTCCTCCGTGGCGAAGATCTTCTCCTTGGCCGCGATCTCCTCCAGAAGGAAGAACGCCTTGAATTCCTTCTCCACCGTCTTGCGGCGCTGCTCCCGCAAGCGGCCGATCTGCTCCTGGATGTCGGCCTCCGGGACCTTCTGCTCGCGCAGGCGGACCTCGTACCGCTTCATGTACTGTTCCACCTCCCGCTCCACCACGTTCCCGGGGAGGTCGATCGGAATCCGATCGAGCAGAGCGTCCACCAGACGCTCCTCCACGATCCGGTCCGCCATCGAATCCTTCGCCGCCTTCACCTGCTCCCGGATCTTCTCCCGCAACGCCTCCGCCGACGCCACCCCCAGATCCTCCAGAAACTCCCCCTCCAGATCGGGAAGCTCCAGCCGCTTGATGTCCTCCACCGTCGTCTTCTGCTGCCCCGACTTCCCGCGGACCGACGCCTCCGGGAAGGTCTCGGGGAAGGAAAAGGAGGTCTGCACCGTCTCCCCCGCCTTCCGGCCCAGAAACGCCTTCAAGGACGACATCTTCTCGTAGAGATCGCTTCCCTCCTCCGGCATCGGAAGCGTCACGTTCTCTTCCTTGTGGACGGGCTTGCGGCGGTACGTGTATTCGCGGTCCACCACCAGCGTGTCCCCGGGCTGGACCTCCCCCCCCTCCACCGGCACCACGCGCGCACGGCGCCGGCGAAGGTTGTCGACCTCCTTTTCCACCTCCTCCTCCGACACCTCCACCTTCGGCCTCTTCACCTCGAGCCCCACGTAGTTGTCCACCGCCAGGTCGGGCTTCACGTCCACGGTGTACGAGAACACGAGAGGCTTGCCCTCCTCCACCTCGATCGCCTCCAGATCCTCCTCCCCGAAATCCGGCAGGGAGAAGGGCCTGAGGCCCTCCTTCTCGATGCTCTGGGACATCCCCTCGCGGACCAGCGTGGCCCGGACGTCCTCCTTCACCTTCTTCCCGAAACGCCGGGCCAGAAGCGCCTTGGGAACCCGGCCCTTGCGGAATCCCGGCATGGGAACCGAGGTCCGGATTTCGTCCAGGCCCTTCTGGATGTCCTCGGTCACGCGCTCGGGAGGGATCTCGACCTTCACCGTCTTCCGGCAGGGGCCCTCCTCCTCCACCGCCACCGTCATCGGGATCGTCTCCTCCCCCTCCCCGGCGTCCGGCTCGTCGCCCTCGGGCTCCTCTTCGGGTTCCTCGTCCGGGGACGCCTCGACCGTCTCGGGCTCCTCCGCCGGTCGTTCCGCTTCTTCCCCGGGCGCCTTGGGTTCCTTGTCTTCCTCTGCCATCGGCCTCGCTCCTTGTTCCTAGGGTACGCGAACGGACATCCCGCTCGAGAGGCGTAGAATCGGCCATGTTAGCAATCCTCCGGACGGGTGCAAGGACAAAGGCGGCCCCCGCGGCTGAAATCCGGCGGCTGAAATCTGAAATCTGTATCCGGCGACAGCGCGAAGGGCCCACCGAAGGAAAAACAAGCATCCACAAACGCCCACCGGGCGTCTACAATCGAGGATCGATCCCCGGAATGCTCGAAAGGCCGGCGCCCCATGATCCAGCCCTACATCGATTCCCACGCCCACCTCGATTTTCCGGCATTCGACGGCGAACGCGACGCCGTGCTCCGCCGCGCCCGCGACGCCGGCGTCGGCGCCGTCCTCACCGTCGGAACCGACCTCGAGGCCACGAAAACCTGCCTCGAGATCGCTTCCCGTTTCGAAAACGTCCGCGCCTCCGCGGGCATCCACCCCCACGAGGCCGGACAAGCCTCCCCCGCCGCGCTCTCGGACCTCGAAGCCCTGGCCCGAGGCGGAGCGGCGGCCGTCGGCGAGATCGGCCTCGACTACTACCGCGACCGCTCCCCCCGGGACCTCCAGCAACGCGCCTTCCGGGATCAGCTCGACCTCGCTTCCCGGCTGGACCTTCCCGTCATCATCCACACGCGGCAGGCCTGGGAGGACACGATCGGGATCCTCCGGCAACACCCCCCCCCGAAACGAGGCGTGATCCACTGCTTCTCCGGCGACGCCGACGAGGCCGCCGAGGCCCTGGCGCTCGGCTTCCACCTCTCCTTCGCCGGCCCCCTCACCTACACAAACGCCCGGAAGGCCCGCAAGGCCGCCGCCTCCGTCCCCCTCGAAAGGCTCCTGATCGAAACCGACGCCCCCTTCCTCGCCCCCCAGAGCCGGCGCGGGAAACGAAACGAACCCGCCTTCGTGACCGAGGTGGCGCGCGTCCAGGCCCGGCTGCACGGCGTCTCGCCCGAAGACGCCGGGCGCGTCACCTCCCTGAACGCCCGCACGCTCTTCGGCCTCGGCCCCCCGGTGCCCCCCGAGCGCATCGCCTACCCCATCCGGGACGCCCTCTACGTCAACCTCACCAACCGCTGCACCAACCGGTGCCGCTTCTGCCCCCGGGAAACCCGTCCCGTCGCGGGAGGGCACGAGCTCGCGCTTCCCGCCGAACCCACGGTCCAGGAGGTCCTCGCGGCCGTCTCCGGCGCGCATCCGGACCGGTACCGCGAGGTCGTCTTCTGCGGCTTCGGCGAGCCGACGCTCCGCCTCGACGCCGTGATCGACGTCGGGAAGCGCCTGCGCGAAAAGGGCCTGCACGTGCGCCTCGACACCAACGGCACGGCGAACCTGGTCGCCGGGCGCGACGTGACGCCCGCGCTGGCGTCGGCGGTGGACGAGGTCTCGGTGAGCCTGAACGCGCACGACGCCGCGACGTACGCGCGCCTGTGCCGGCCGTCGTTCGGGGAGGGGACGTTCGAGGCCGTCGTGGACTTCGCGACCTCGGCCCGGACGCGGATCGGAAACGTGACCCTCTCGATCGTGGGCGGCCAGGACGGGGTGGACGAGGAAGCCTGCCGGCGGATCGCGGAAGAGGCGGGGGCGCGGTTCCGCCTCCGGCCGTACAAGGGGAAGGGGTAGATCCCTCGACAGGCCCCGCCTTCACGAAGGAAAAGGCGGGGCCTGTCGAGGGGGTCACTTCGGCGCCTCGTCCTTCTGGTAGTGCTTGCTGGCGTCGCGGAGGAAGGCCCTCTCCCGCTCGGACAGGGCGGTGATGCCTTCCTTGGCGATCTTGTCGAGGAGGAAGTCCACGCGTTTCCGGACTTCCACTTGCCGGCGCACTTCCTTTTCCCGTTTCTTCTGGATGCGGCGGATGCGCCTTCGATCGAGCCATCCCGGTTCCGGGGCGGGTTTCGGGGTGAAGGCCTCGGCGGCGTACCGCTCCTCGCCGTCGAGGACGGAGGCGAGGGCGCCGTACTCGAGAAGGCGCTTCTCCCGCTCGCAGAAGAGGTATCCGACGACGGCGAAGAGGAGGAGGAGGATGCCGTTTTCGGAGATCCAGGGCGGCACCTTCTCCCCGGCGAGGAAGAGGACGATGCCCGCGATTCCCAGCAAGACGGCCGCGGCCTTGCCCACCTTGACCACGGTGAGGGTGGACGCGGCGTAGCCCCGGTCGGCGTCCCGGGCGATGAGGGTCCAGCGCAGGACGTCGGCGCCGTCCAGGGGGAAGAGGGGGACGAGGTTGAAGGCGAAGAGGACGGCGTTGCCGAGAAAGCCCACCTGGAGGAGGTAGGGTCCGAACCCGTGCCACCGGAAGGGGGAGAGGCCCGCCAGGGCGAGGAGGCCGAGGCAGAGGAGGGAGAGGACGAGGTTGACGGCGGGGCCCATGGCGGAGACGCGGATCTGGGGCCCGGGGAAGGGGGGCACGCCCTCGATCTCGGCCATGCCGCCCAGGGGCCACATCAGGATCTGGCGGGCCTTCCCGCCGGCGCGAAGCCCCGTCCAGACGTGGCCCAGCTCGTGGAGAAAGACGGAAAGGAAGATCACGCCCAGGGCCGCGAGGCCGAGCACCCGCCCGATGGACTCCTGACGGATGAGGTCGCGAAGGCCCACGATGACGAACAGGGCCAGAAAGAGCCAGTGGACGCGAATCTCGGCGCCGAGGAGCCGGCCGATTTTCAGGGACCAGCCGATGGAGACCCCCTTTCCGGAGGGCCTTTCCGTCCTTTCCGCTTCGAGAAAAATCCCCTCCAACCGAGTATAGGAGGCCGGGAGAGGGAATGCAACGCGGGGGAGAACATTCAAGGCCGGGCCCGTTCCGGACGATGGAGATAATGGACCGTCATCGATCGGGATTTCAACGGGATGCTAGCGATACGCAAAGAAGGATGGAATCCATGAGACGCATCACGGCATGTTCGACGGCATTTCTGGTCGCGATCCTCGCGGCTGCGCGGGCCGAGGCTTCCGGCCCCTGGCTCACGGCCAAATCGGCGGCGGTGGGGGACCGGAACGGAGCGATGCTCTGGGAGAGGAACGCGGCGTACAAGGCGCCGCCGGCCAGCACGGCGAAGGTGATGGCGGCCCTGGTGGCGCTGGAGCGCGTCTCCCCGGAGACGCGGGTGACGGTTTCCCGGCGCGCTGCGTCCCAGGAGCCCACGAAGATCGGCGTCCGTGCGGGCGAGACGTTCCGCGTGGAGGACCTGGTCCGCGCGGCCCTCATCAATTCCGGCAACGACGCGGCCTGCGCGCTGGCCGAGGGCGTGGCGGGATCGGAGTGGCGCTTCGCCGTGTGGATGACGGAGAAGGCGAAGAAGCTGGGGGCCCGGCGCACGGTGTTCAAGCGCGCGAGCGGCCTGCCCGCCCAGGGGCAGGTCACCACGGCCTCCGACCTCGTCACGATCATGCAGGCCGCCCTGACGAACGCCTTCATCCGGAAGGTCATGTCGATCAAGGAGACCTGGATCGAGAGCGGACGGGGGCGCCGCATCCGGCTTCGGAACCACAACCGCCTCCTGTGGGACGGCCGCCGCCCCGTCTACCTCAAGACCGGCTACACGAGGGCCTCCCGCCACTGCTACGTCGGGTACGTGGGCAAGAAGGGCGAATACGGCGTGTTCGCCTTTCTCACGGCCCGCAAGCCGTGGCCCGACGTCCGCGCCCTGGCCGACTGGTGCCTGAAGAGAGGTCCCCACATCGAGGTCAACCGGCGCCTGCTGAAAAAGCCCGAGGTCCGCGACGTCCAGCGGCTGCTGAAACGCAAGGGCTTCGACCCCGGCCCCGTCGACGGCCTCTTCGGGCCCCGCACCCTGCAGGCCGTCCTCGCCCTCCAGAAGGCCCGGGGCCTCACCACCGACGGCATCGTCGGCCCCCGCACGAAAAAGGCGCTGGGCATGGAAAAATGACCGGGGAGACCTTCCGCTTTTTCCCGCCTTTCGGGGATTCGGGGTCAAGACGCGTCCCCCCCCGGCCGATGCCCTAAAGGAGAGGGGAGTCCGTATCGGAACTTCGGAAGGGCACGCCATGCGCAACCCGAGCCGCCTTTGGATCCTCCTCGCCACGGCGATCGTATTCCTTTCGGCCTCCACGGCCCTGGCCGACCCCGTGACGAGGCTTTCCGGAACCCTCTCCTTCTCCCCCACCTCCACCCGGCCCTTCTCCTCGGCGCTCACCGCCGAGCCCCCCCTCGCCGTGATCTCGTTCGTCGAGACCGGCCCCGCACGCCTCGCCTCCCAGGCACCGGACCTGATCACGCCGGCGCCGCCCGCGCCGAATGCCCCGCGACCGTCGCTCCCCACCCCGAGGATCCGGGACGCCTTCTTCCAGTCCATCGCCCTGCCCGATCCGGACATCGAGATCCTGCTGTGTGATCTCAAGAAGAAGTCCGCTCCCGCCGAGCCGGTCGAGGACAAGAACCGCGAGATCAAGATCTTCCCCTCCCTGATCACCTTCTTCTGCAACCCCTACGCCCTCGCGTCCAGGAAAATGGCGGACATGGGCAGGGGGTTCCGGATGGACTCGCTCGAAGAGATCCATCTGGGCTTCATGGGCCAGATCGAGGACGTGCGGATCGCCCTCTTCTCGACGGTGTCCATGTGCCGTTTCCGCGAAGACCCTCACTTCACTGACCGGGAGAAGTTCCTCCAGGACAAGATGACCCATCGCTTCTCCTTCCTCCTCTCCGTCTCGCCCCTGCCGCACATGTACGTCGGCGCGGCCAGCGGCGCCCAGGTCGTGGACAAGCCCCGCGCCTACATCTTCGAGTTCCTGCTCGAGGCGCGCCTGCGCTTCTAGCCGCCCGATCCACCTCCCTGGATGCCCGCGCTCCCGGCCGCCGCTACCGCCGAAATCGGAAATCCCTGCCCAAGAGTCCGGGGCACGAAAGAACCATTCGCGCTGTGGCTCCACTTTGACGGTTGCCATCTTCTATTCCTGGCGACGATGCGATGGGATGAAATGTCACAAAAAAAACGATGCATCCCTCTGAGAATGTGGAATGCCATGGACACCCTGTCACAGCTCCCGCAGGCAGGCCGGGCAGCGCTTCACGCTGTTCTTCAGCGCCTTGGTGATGCGGATGCGCTTCCCGCAGTGCGGGCAGATGAGGATCGCGAGGTTCGAGTCCTCGTCCCGGAAATCGATCGCCCGCGTCTTTCCGCTCTGGAAGATGTCGAGGGCCCGCTCGGCCTCCCCGGCCGGCACCAGGACGTCGTAGGGGCGACGCGACGTGTCGCTCAGCACCTGGACCTTCGTGTTCAGCGACAGGCGGACCTCGATGCCGTGGCTTTTCAGGATCGTCTCGAGGAACTTCGCCTTCGCCTCGCTCTCGGCCGTGACGACGGCCACGAAGTCTTCGCTCATGGACGGCCCCCCTCTCGCCAGCGCAGGGATTTCAGATGTCGGGGAATCCGAGGCCAGCCGGCGGCATCCCGAAAGGTTGCAGACCCGGCATGCCGGCCCTCCCGCTTCTCTTCTCCCGCCATTGTAGCCCACAACATCAGCGCCTTGGACCCCCATGCCTTGGATTGTTTTCTTTCCGAGAACATCTCCGGTGCTGCAGTGTTATCTCGAGCCTGAAAACACTGAGATTCTACTGGACTACGCTGAAAGGGCTTTGGGGGAAGGTGGCTTCCCTCCATCGAAAATACTTCAGCGTTCTCAGAGTCGAAAGACTTGCCAACTCCGGCTTCTTGCCCGTCTTGGCCGCGCGAAGCGGCTTTCGTATTGTCCTTTCAGCGCCGGTGCACGATCTCGCCGTCGAAGACCGTCAGATCCACCCGGACGTTCCGGAGATCCTCCGCGGGGATGGAGAACGGATCCCGGTCCGTCACGCACAGGTCCGCCCGCTTGCCGGCCTCCACGCTTCCCCTCTCCGCGCCGTCCCCCGACGCCTCCGCCGGCGCCGTCGTGTAGGCCCGGATCGCCTCCTCCACCCCGATGCGCTCCGCAGGGTACCAACCCTCCTCGGGCGTCCCGTCCAGCCGGGCGCGCCTCACCGCCGCGTGGACCCCGAACCAGGGATTGGGGTCGGCCACCGGCATGTCCGATCCGAACACGAGCCTGACCCCCGCGTCCAGAAGCGTGCGGAACCGGTAGGCGTTCGCGCCCCGCTCCCCCAGGGCCCGGTCGATCTGATCGAGGTCCAAAGAGAGGTGGATCGGCTGGACCGACGCCGTGATCCCGAGCTTCTGGAACCGTACCAGGTCGTCCTCGTGCAGGTGCTGCGCGTGCTCGATGCGGTAGGGCCGGTCCAGGGACCCGCCCGCGTTCTCGATCGCGTCCAGGACGGTGCGGTTGGCGGCGTCGCCGATGGCGTGGACCATGACGGGAAGGCGGAAGCTCGCGGCCTCGCGGATCACGGCCTCGAGATCCTCCCGGCCGGTCACGGGGATGCCGCGGGAGGACGCCTTGCCGTAGGGCTCCAGCATGTGGGCCGTCTCGGCGAGCACGGCGCCGTCGGCGAACATCTTCACGCCTTCGATCCGGAGGAGATCGTCGCCGAAGCCGCCTTCCAGCCCCACGGACGCAGCACCCGGCAGCTCCTCACCGGCGAGGAAGTAGCGGACGCGAAGCTTCAGCTTCCGCGCCGCACGAAGACGCTGGAGCGCGCGAAGCGACTTCTTCCGCTCCGGCGCGTGCACCGAGACGATCCCGAAGCCGTGGAGGATCGCCTGGGCCCCCTCCAGGGCTTCCGCAAGCCGGTCCGGCGGATCCTGGGGAATGCGCTCCTTGAAGGCGTCCGCCGCGCGCTCCTTGAGGATGCCCGTGGGACGCCCTTCGCGATCCCGCTCGAAGGCCCCGCCGTCCGGGTCGGGCGTGTCCGCGTCGATGCCGGCCACCCGGAGGGCCGCCGAGTTCACCCACAGCACGTGGCCGTCCATGGAGCTGAGCGCCACCGGGACGTCGCCGGAGACGCGGTCGATCATGGACCGGTCCGGGAAGCCCTCGAGCCCCCAGCCCCGGAACACCCATCCCCGCCCGAGAACCCATTCGCCGGGCTTCGCCGAGGCAACGCGCTTTCCGACCGCCTCCATCGCGTCCTCGAGCGTATCGAAGGTTCTCAGGTCGATGCGGGCGAGACCGGCGGCCCAGGAGACCAGGTGGCCGTGGGAATCGGTGAAGCCGGGCAGGACGCACCGGCCCTGCAGGTCGACGGTCTTCTCGGCGGGGGGCGCGTCCCTCGTCTCGCCGACCCAGGCGATCCGCCCGTTCTGGACCGCCACGGCCGAGGCCACGGTTCCCTTTTCGTCCATCGTCCGGACGACGCCGTTTTCGAACCGGAGGCTCATCCCGCGTTCCATGCTCCGTTCCTTTCATCAGTCGAGGTCCCCGAGACGCAGAACGCGTACGTCTCCCTTCCCGGCCCTTCGGGCCAGGCGGTCGTCCGCCGTCACCAGGGGGGCGCGGGCGGCTTTCGCGCAGGCGAGGTAGCTGGCGTCGTAGACTGTGACGCCGAGATCCAGGGCGAGGGCGAGGGCGTTCTTCGCGAGCTGCTCCACGGGGAGGGGGATCAAATCGATCTCCAGGATACGGGCGAGACTTCTTTTCGCCTCATCGGGAGCGTATCCGAAGCGCTTCACGTATTTCCAGAGGGCATTCGCGCATTCCAGGTAGAGAAGATCGGGGACGAAGAACCTCGTCTCCGGATCGAGGGCCAGCCGCTCGAAGAAGGCCTCCGCCTTGCCGGACAGGTTCTCTTCCACGAACAGTTTGAGGCAAACGCTCGCGTCCACGGCGAAGCTCTTGCCCTTCATCGGTCCCGGTCCTCCCGGATCAGGTCCGTGCTGTCCGGCGTCCCGGGGGGGGGAGTGAACCTGCGCTTCCGGATCCCCTTGAACAGATGCCCTTGCCGCGAGCGCCGCTCGGCCTCTTCCAATCCCCTCTCGATCAACGCCACCAACTCGGCGCTGAGAGAGCGCCCGACCTTGCCCGCACGTTTCCGGATCCGCTCGTACAGCCGGTCGGGGACGTTCCTGACGTGCAGCGTGGCCATGTCGCTTGACCTCTGAGAAAAAATTCCAGAACGCCTTCCCTCATGAACCCGGGCTCCTCACACAGGGATTGTGCACCATCTGGTAGCAGTTTGCAACCTCTCTTTCTTTCCTCGACCGCTTTTCAAAATCCCCCAAATTCACGAAGTGAATTTGGGAGGATTTTGAAACCACCGAGAATGACGAACAGGATCCGCGCATAGAATGGATCGAGGGGACGTGTCGTCCGGCGCCGGGATCGGCTTCCTCTTCGGCGCCTGGCGGAACGGTCTTCCGGATCGGGAGGAAGAGATCCTCGTCACCGCTGGCTGCGTTGCTCCTCCTCGGGGTGGCCAAGGCCACGACCTCGTCGTCGCGCCTTGCCAGCGATGACGAATGGCTCGCCCAAAATGGGAAGTACTTCTTGCGCGAACCCTATAACATCGGGCGCGCAAATCCACGAAACGACACCCCCCCCCTGACTCCGCAACCGGCGCCATTCTGCTACAATGCTCCCGGTTTCCGTGACCCGTCTTCCGCATCCATCCGTGCCCCTGGATCGAAGCCATGCCTGATCCTCGCAACCTGCTTGCAGTCCTTCTCCTCGCGGCGGCCCTGCCCCTCTCCTGCGCCGGCGGGCCGGAACCCGTTTTGAAAGAGGAACCTCACGCGAAGAAGGAGGCGGCACCGCCGGAGGAACCCGCCGAATCCGGATCCGAACCCGAACCCGAACCCGCCGCGCCGGCCCCGGCCCCCGGGGAGGACGTCGGGGAAGAAACGGACGAAACCGATCCCCTCCGCGACCCCTTCGACACGACCTGGATCGAGAATCTCCTGGAACGCCGGACCTCCCGCGCCGCGTCCCTGGTCGGCCTGCTCGGGGACGACGCGAGACCCGCCGTCCCCTGGCTGATCGAGAGGGTCCCGGGCGACATCGGAAACCCCGCATTCGCCATCGAACGAGAGCCCCTGTCCATCCTCGGAGACGTCGCGCTTCCCGGCCTGCTCAGGTCCGTCGCCGGGCGCGGACCCTTCGCCGCGACGTCCGCGAGATGCGTGTCCCGCATCCCTGCAGGCGATCCCGCCCTCCTTCCCCTCTTCCGGACGACGGTGGAACAAGCCGAGGCGGACCACGCGGCACGCGTCCTGCACAGCCTCCGGGGCCTCGGCAAGGGAGCCGTCCCCTTCCTCGCCGGATGCCTCGAGGACGAACGCCCCGCCGTCCGGGAAAGCGCGGCACGGACCCTCGGGCGGATCGGACCCGGCGCCCAAGGGACGGTCTCCGCGCTCGTGAACCTTGCGCGCGACCCGGACGGAGGGGTCCGCGCCGGCGCCGCGTACGCGCTCGGCCGGACCGGCGCGCCCGGTTCGCTCGCGGTTCCCTTCCTCGCGGACCTCCTGGACGATCCCCGGGTTCCCGTGCGGCGCGAGGCCGTTTTGGCCCTCGGCCGCTTCGAGAGCGGGGAATCCGCCTCGCGGGCCGGGATCGTCCGCAAAGCCGCTGATCCCGCCGTGCGCTGGGAGTCGCTTCCGCTTCTTATGCTGGCGGAGGGAAGCGAATCCGAAGCGGTCCGGCGGGCGGTCCGGGAACGGTTCGAGGCAGGGGAGGACGATAAGGACGTGGAGCGGCTGGCGTCGATCGTCGAGGTCCTCGGAGGGTGGAGGGCGTCGAAAGGCAAGGCCTTTCCCTTCCTGGTGGAGGCCCTCTCGTTCGCCGACGACGTCAACCGGGAGACGATCGGGGGGATGCTCGACGGGATCGACATGCCCCCCGAAGCGGCCGCTCCCGTCTGGAAGCGGGCGTTGAGGCACGCCTCCGGCCCCGCCTTCGATCGGGCGGTGATGTTCTTCCTCGAGGCGAACGAAGCGCTCGGCCCGCTCCGCAAAGACCTGGTCGCGAGATTGCGCGAAGCGCTGGAAGCCGAACACGGAAGGCCCGAGGTCGTCGCCGGGATTCTCGCCCTGCTCGCGGCATCGGGGCGCCCTCCCGATCCGCAGCTCGTCGTGAAGGTCTTCGAGCCGGGGCGGCGCTGGCCCGACCCCGTCTTCGCGGAAGCCGTCCGGGTCCTCGCCATGGCCCCCGGCAAGGCGCTGGGTCCCCTGCTCGATCTGGCCCTCTCCCGGCGGGGCGGGCACTGGCATTTCGACAGGCCCCGCTGGCACTGGAGAGCGCTCGCGGCCCGGGCCATCGCCGGCGCCCTGCCCCTCGAGGAGAGGGGCGCCGCGAGAAGGCGGATCGCCCTCTATCCGGATCCCACCGTCCGGTTCCTCGCCGCGCCGGTTCCGAAGCTCGTCTCCCCCGCCGCACCGCGCGCCAGGACGTGGCGCGAGGGGGACCTTCGCGTGGAACGGATCGCCACCGAGGTGAGCCTCCCGCGGACGGTCCAGTTCACGGCCCTCGAGAGGCTGGGGAAGACGGGGCGGTTCCTCCTGCTGACGAGCGACGGCCAGCTCTACACGCTGGCCTCCCGGCCCGACGGAGGCGTCGAGACGGAGGCCTACCGCGACCTCCCCCTCGCGGCGCATCCGCCGGACCGTGTCCCCTCCTTCCTTCCGAAGATCTGGGAATACCTGGACGCCTCGCCGGAAGGCGGCGTCTTCGTCGCGGCGGGGGGGGATGACGACCCGGGAGACCGGAAGGCGCTTCTTTTGGTGTACCGGGCCGATGAACCCGGACCGGTCCTGGCGGGATCGTTGCCCGTCCGGTGGATCCGGGGCGCGGCGCTGGACGCGGAAGCCGGGCGGATCGCAGCGATCGATGACGCGTACGGGATCCACTGGCTCGATGTCCGCCTCGATCCCGAGCCCGCCTTCCTCGGCCGGGCGTCGGGAAGCGGCGGCCCCGACCAGCGATCCTGCGTCCTCCTGTCCGACGGCACGGTGCTCACGGGAACGCCCCAGGCCGGGCTCCTGGGCGCGCGTCCCGGAAGAGCCGCGCACCTCCTCTTCTGCCCCGAGGAGGAGGACGCCCCCGTGGTATCGGGCCCCCTGCCCGACGGCACCGTGCTGTTCGCGACGGTCACCGACCCGGCGGTCAGGAAGATGGATCCCGGGACGGGCCGCATCCTCTGGACGTCGCCGCTGGGCTCGTCGTTCCATCGGCTCGAGGCGGGCCCGGTCTACTGGGCGGCCTACGGGGGAAGCGAGATCGCGCTCGGGGACACGGAAACGGGCGAGGTTCTGGGCCGGCTTCCCCTGTCCGAGGAGGGCAGGGCGACGTTCAGCGGGGAAGCGCATTCCCATCACCGCGTGGTCGCCTTCGGGGCGGGCGGGCGGGCGCTGATGGCGGTCGCGGTCTCCCAAGAGCGGTCCTGGATCATCCGGTTCCGTCTGACCAGAAGAAGCGATCGGGCCGGCGCCGTTCGCGGAGAGGACGGGACGCCTTCCGGAGCGGTCCCGGACGGGACGCCCCTCGAGCGGTGGATCGAGGATCTCCGCGCGGAACGGACCGACGTCCGCCATGCGGCCGCATCGGAGCTGGGCCGGCTGAGGGGGAAGGCCAGGCGTGCGCTTCCGGCGCTTCGCCAGGCGATCGAGGAGGAGATGGACGCCGAAAGGCCGGACGCCGCGTTCCTTTCCCTCCTCGTCGATGCGCTCGGCGGGATCGGGAAGGAGGCCGTGCCCGCCCTGGCGGGTCTACTCGAGGCGCAGGATCCCGGCGTCCGCGCGAAGGCCTGCCGGGCCCTGGCACGTCTCGGCCCGCGGGCCCGGGAGGCGTCGTTCCCGCTGGCCGGCCGGCTCGGCGACATCGACTGGGACGTCCGTCTGGAGGCGGCCCGGGCGCTTCATGCCTTGCGACCCGAAGCCCGCGGCGCGGCCGTGGCGCTTCGGGGCGCGCTGGACGATCGGAGCCTCCGGGTGCGGGAAGCGGCCCTCGCGGCCCTGATCGCGATGGGGGAGGCCGCGAGGCTTCCGCTCGAGGCGGGCCTGCCGGAGAGCGGGGGATTCCAGGCGCTCTACACGATCGAGGCCCTTTCCGCGCTCGGCGTTTTCGAGAAGAAACCGCTGCTGCTGCAAACGGCCCTGTCCCAGCTCGAGGGGCTTCTGGAATCCGGGGACGCCCTGCTCCGCTCGGAGTCGGCCCGCGTGTGCGGCCGTCTCGGCCCGCTCGCGGCGCCGATCCTCCAGTCCCTGGAGCTGGGCCTGTTCGACGAGCATTTCGAGGTCCAGAGGCGGACCGCCGAGAGCCTGCGGCGGGTCGGGGGGGGAAGCGAGCTGGGCGTGTCGGTCCTGGCGGGGACGCTCGCGAGCGAGGATCCGGTTCTCCGCCGACGGTGCGCCCGCGCGCTTGCCACGCTGGGGCCGGCGTCCCCAGCGGCGCTGCCGGCGCTCCTGGAAGCCCTCGAGGACGGGGACGGGTTCGTCCGCGCCTACGCCGCGGAAGCCCTGCGCGGGATGGGGTCGGAAGGCTTCGAGGCGCTGGCCGGGCGCCTGGGCTCTTCCGATCCCTTCCTGTGCGAGGAGGCGGCGCACGCTTTCCAGGGGGCGGGACGCGAGGCGCTTCCCGCGCTGCTGGCGGCCCTGCAGGCGGAAGGCTCGCGCGGATGGGGCGCCGTGGCGCTGGGGTGGATGGGGCCGGCGGCCTCCGAGGCGGCGCCGGCGCTGGAGGCGCTGGCCGGGGACGGGGATCCGTGGGTCCGGTCGGTGGCGGCCAAGGCGCGTCGCCGCATCGCGGGGCGGGACGCGGGCCGGTGACGCGCGCCCTCAGCGTCGCCGTCCCCTCTCGCGGCGGAGCTGCTTGGGCTTGTCGAGCAGGGTCTTCAGGATCGCGACGTAGCGTTCGTGCCGGCCCCGGTCGATCCGCCCCTCCTCCACCGCCCGGAGCACCTCGCACCCCGCCTCCACACGGTGAAGGCAGTCCTTGAACCGGCAACGCTCCCCCGGCCCGCGGAGCTCGGGATAGTGCTTCCAGAGCGTATCCGGCGTCACGCCGGCCGGCATGAATTCCCGGATGCCCGGCGTGTCGATGACGTGGGTCTCGTCGTCGATCGGGATCCGCTCCGAGGCGGTGGTGGTGTGGACGCCCCGGCCGGTCCTCGCGCTCACCGGGTTCACCGGCAGGTCGAGATCGGGCCTGAGGCGCCCGAGGAGGGAGGATTTTCCCACGCCCGAGTGGCCGATCAGGACCGTCTCCTTCCCCTGCAGGGCGGAACGGAGCGTGGCCAGGCCCTCGCCCGTTCGCGCCGAGGCGCGGAAGACGCGGAAGGAGGCCTCTCGGTAGGCCTCGAGGACCGGTTCGAGATCCTGGGGGGGGTCGAGGTCGTTCTTGTTCAGGCAGATCCACCCCTGGAGTCCTCCGGCCTCGGCCGCGACCAGGACGCGGTCCACGAGTCCGGGGCGGAAGGGCGGCTCGCGGGTGGAGGCGATCACGAGGACGGCGTCGGCGTTGGCCGCGAGCATCTGCTCGTAGTTCCGCTGGGGGGCGCGGCGGATGAGGGTGGTGCGGCGCGGGAGGACCTCCTCGATCACGCCTTCGTCTTTGGCCGTCATCGCGAAGAGGACGTCGTCGCCGACGGCCACGGGATGCTTCCAGCGTCGGGCGCCGGCCTTGGCCGCGCCCCGGATCTCGCACCGGACGCGGGCGAGGCCGGGTCCTTCGACCACGGCGCCGCGCGAGGCGAGGCGGACGGCCTTGCCCCGGAGGCGTTCGGGCGTCTTCGCGCTTTTCCGTCGGTTTCCTTCCACGTGGACGGTCTCCGGCCCGGCGCGGCGGGCGGGGTTGTGCGTACGGGTTCCGGGACGCCTGATTATAGAGGCTGGATTGCCGATTTCCGTCCCTTGCATCCACGGATTATAATCGAAGTCGGACATCTTTTTGTTTGCGGCGAAAGAACAGGAGGCGCGGCATGGCAGAGGCGGAGCGGTACGAGCGGCTGTTCGAGGGGTTCAAGCGGGCGGGGCAGGAGCACGTCTTCGGGGGATGGGGGGATCTGGACGGTCCCCGCCGGAAGGCCTTCCTGGACCGTCTGGAGGGGGTGGATCCGGGGCTTTAAAGCCCCGGATCCACCCCCTCCAGACGGTCCAGGAAGGCCTTCCGGCGGGGACCGTCCAGATCCCCCCATCCCCCGAAGACGTGCTCCTGCCCCGCCCGCTTGAACCCCTCGAACAGCCGCTCGTACCGCTCCGCCTCTGCCATGCCGCGCCTCCTGTTCTTTCGCCGCAAACAAAAAGATGTCCGACTTCGATTATAATCCGTGGATGCAAGGGACGGAAATCGGCAATCCAGCCTCTATAATCAGGCGTCCCGGAACCCGTACGCACAACCCCGCCCGCCGCGCCGGGCCGGAGACCGTCCACGTGGAAGGAAACCGACGGAAAAGCGCGAAGACGCCCGAACGCCTCCGGGGCAAGGCCGTCCGCCTCGCCTCGCGCGGCGCCGTGGTCGAAGGACCCGGCCTCGCCCGCGTCCGGTGCGAGATCCGGGGCGCGGCCAAGGCCGGCGCCCGACGCTGGAAGCATCCCGTGGCCGTCGGCGACGACGTCCTCTTCGCGATGACGGCCAAAGACGAAGGCGTGATCGAGGAGGTCCTCCCGCGCCGCACCACCCTCATCCGCCGCGCCCCCCAGCGGAACTACGAGCAGATGCTCGCGGCCAACGCCGACGCCGTCCTCGTGATCGCCTCCACCCGCGAGCCGCCCTTCCGCCCCGGACTCGTGGACCGCGTCCTGGTCGCGGCCGAGGCCGGAGGACTCCAGGGGTGGATCTGCCTGAACAAGAACGACCTCGACCCCCCCCAGGATCTCGAACCGGTCCTCGAGGCCTACCGAGAGGCCTCCTTCCGCGTCTTCCGCGCCTCGGCGCGAACGGGCGAGGGCCTGGCCACGCTCCGTTCCGCCCTGCAGGGGAAGGAGACGGTCCTGATCGGCCACTCGGGCGTGGGAAAATCCTCCCTCCTCGGGCGCCTCAGGCCCGATCTCGACCTGCCGGTGAACCCGGTGAGCGCGAGGACCGGCCGGGGCGTCCACACCACCACCGCCTCGGAGCGGATCCCGATCGACGACGAGACCCACGTCATCGACACGCCGGGCATCCGGGAATTCATGCCGGCCGGCGTGACGCCGGATACGCTCTGGAAGCACTATCCCGAGCTCCGCGGGCCGGGGGAGCGTTGCCGGTTCAAGGACTGCCTTCACCGTGTGGAGGCGGGGTGCGAGGTGCTCCGGGCGGTGGAGGAGGGGCGGATCGACCGGGGCCGGCACGAACGCTACGTCGCGATCCTGAAGACCCTGCTCGACAAGCCCAAGCAGCTCCGCCGCGAGAGGGGACGGCGACGCTGAGGGCGCGCGTCACCGGCCCGCGTCCCGCCCCGCGATGCGGCGACGCGCCTTGGCCGCCACCGACCGGACCCACGGATCCCCGTCCCCGGCCAGCGCCTCCAGCGCCGGCGCCGCCTCGGAGGCCGCCGGCCCCATCCACCCCAGCGCCACGGCGCCCCATCCGCGCGAGCCTTCCGCCTGCAGGGCCGCCAGCAGCGCGGGAAGCGCCTCGCGTCCCGCCCCCTGGAAAGCGTGCGCCGCCTCCTCGCACAGGAAGGGATCGGAAGAGCCCAGGCGCCCGGCCAGCGCCTCGAAGCCTTCCGACCCCATCCCGCGCAGGGCTTCCGCGGCGTAGGCGCGGACGAACCCGTCCCCGTCCTCGAGGGCTTCCAGGAGCGCCGGCAGCGCCGCTGGGGACGCCGGCCCCAGCGTGGCAAGCGCGCGGGCGCACCGTCGGCGGAGAACCGGATCCTCGCTCGCGAGCGTCCCCGCCAGGACCGACACGCCCAGCTCGCTTCCCCCCCCGACCCGCCGCAGGCTCTCGGCGGTCCGCCTCTGGACCTCGAAATGCTCGTCGAACAGGCCCAGCTCCAGGGACTGGAGGATCGGCGCCGCGAGCGGGCCGAGACGGCCGCACACGCGGGCCGACTCCGAGCGGAGCAGGGCGTCCCCGGATTCCAGAAGCCCCTCGAGCTGGGACAGGGCCGTTTGCAGCAGCAGCGGTTTCTTCTCGAAAACGCCGAGCGCGGAAAGGGCCTCGATCGTGTAGAGCGCCTGGAATCCCCCGCTCTCCGGCAGGCCCGCCTCGAGCGGAAGCCTCGCGGCCTCCCCCATCGCGATCAGGGCCGCGAGGGCCGCTTCCCGCACCCGGAGGCTCCGATCGTCCAGCGCGCCCCGAAGCGCCACGGCCGCGCCGCGGGCTTCGGGTCGCAAGGCATGAAGCGCCCGGGCCGCCTCCAGACGGACGTCCCAGTCGATGTCGCCGAGCCGGCCGGCCAGCGGGAACGACGCCTCCCGGGCCCGCGGGCCGAGACGTGCCAGGGCCCGGCAGGCCTTCGCGCGGACGCCGGGATCCTGCGCCTCGAGTAGACCCGCCAGGGCGGGCACGGCCTCCTTCCCGATCCCGCCGAGCGCATCGACGAGGAGGGAAAGGAACGCGGCGTCCGGCCTTTCGGCGTCCATCTCCTCCTCGATCGCCTGGCGAAGCGCCGGAAGCGCACGCCTGGCCTTCCCCCTCAGCCGGCCCAGCTCCGATGCGGCCGCATGGCGGACGTCGGTCCGTTCCGCGCGGAGATCCTCGATCCACCGCTCGAGGGGCGTCCCGTCCGGGACCGCTCCGGAAGGCGTCCCGTCCTCTCCGCGAACGGCGCCGGCCCGATCGCTTCTTCTGGTCAGACGGAACCGGATGATCCAGGACCGCTCTTGGGAGACCGCGACCGCCATCAGCGCCCGCCCGCCCGCCCCGAAGGCGACCACGCGGTGATGGGAATGCGCTTCCCCGCTGAACGTCGCCCTGCCCTCCTCGGACAGGGGAAGCCGGCCCAGAACCTCGCCCGTTTCCGTGTCCCCGAGCGCGATCTCGCTTCCCCCGTAGGCCGCCCAGTAGACCGGGCCCGCCTCGAGCCGATGGAACGACGAGCCCAGCGGCGACGTCCAGAGGATGCGGCCCGTCCCGGGATCCATCTTCCTGACCGCCGGGTCGGTGACCGTCGCGAACAGCACGGTGCCGTCGGGCAGGGGGCCCGATACCACGGGGGCGTCCTCCTCCTCGGGGCAGAAGAGGAGGTGCGCGGCTCTTCCGGGACGCGCGCCCAGGAGCCCGGCCTGGGGCGTTCCCGTGAGCACCGTGCCGTCGGACAGGAGGACGCAGGATCGCTGGTCGGGGCCGCCGCTTCCCGACGCCCGGCCGAGGAAGGCGGGCTCGGGATCGAGGCGGACATCGAGCCAGTGGATCCCGTACGCGTCATCGATCGCTGCGATCCGCCCGGCTTCCGCGTCCAGCGCCGCGCCCCGGATCCACCGGACGGGCAACGATCCCGCCAGGACCGGTCCGGGTTCATCGGCCCGGTACACCAAAAGAAGCGCCTTCCGGTCTCCCGGGTCGTCATCCCCCCCCGCCGCGACGAAGACGCCGCCTTCCGGCGAGGCGTCCAGGTATTCCCAGATCTTCGGAAGGAAGGAGGGGACACGGTCCGGCGGATGCGCCGCGAGGGGGAGGTCGCGGTAGGCCTCCGTCTCGACGCCTCCGTCGGGCCGGGAGGCCAGCGTGTAGAGCTGGCCGTCGCTCGTCAGCAGGAGGAACCGCCCCGTCTTCCCCAGCCTCTCGAGGGCCGTGAACTGGACCGTCCGCGGGAGGCTCACCTCGGTGGCGATCCGTTCCACGCGAAGGTCCCCCTCGCGCCACGTCCTGGCGCGCGGTGCGGCGGGGGAGACGAGCTTCGGAACCGGCGCGGCGAGGAACCGGACGGTGGGATCCGGATAGAGGGCGATCCGCCTTCTCGCGGCGCCCCTCTCCTCGAGGGGCAGGGCGCCGGCGATGGCCCGGGCCGCGAGCGCTCTCCAGTGCCAGCGGGGCCTGTCGAAATGCCAGTGCCCGCCCCGCCGGGAGAGGGCCAGATCGAGCAGGGGACCCAGCGCCTTGCCGGGGGCCATGGCGAGGACCCGGACGGCTTCCGCGAAGACGGGGTCGGGCCAGCGCCGCCCCGGCTCGAAGACCTTCACGACGAGCTGCGGATCGGGAGGGCGCCCCGATGCCGCGAGCAGGGCGAGAATCCCGGCGACGACCTCGGGCCTTCCGTGTTCGGCTTCCAGCGCTTCGCGCAATCTCGCGACCAGGTCTTTGCGGAGCGGGCCGAGCGCTTCGTTCGCCTCGAGGAAGAACATCACCGCCCGATCGAAGGCGGGGCCGGAGGCGTGCCTCAACGCCCGCTTCCAGACGGGAGCGGCCGCTTCGGGGGGCATGTCGATCCCGTCGAGCATCCCCCCGATCGTCTCCCGGTTGACGTCGTCGGCGAACGAGAGGGCCTCCACCAGGAAGGGAAAGGCCTTGCCTTTCGACGCCCTCCACCCTCCGAGGACCTCGACGATCGACGCCAGCCGCTCCACGTCCTTATCGTCCTCCCCTGCCTCGAACCGTTCCCGGACCGCCCGCCGGACCGCTTCGGATTCGCTTCCCTCCGCCAGCATAAGAAGCGGAAGCGACTCCCAGCGCACGGCGGGATCAGCGGCTTTGCGGACGATCCCGGCCCGCGAGGCGGATTCCCCGCTCTCGAAGCGGCCGAGGGCCAAAACGGCCTCGCGCCGCACGGGAACCCGGGGATCGTCCAGGAGGTCCGCGAGGAAGGGAACCGCGAGCGAACCGGGCGCGCCGGTCCGGCCGAGCGCGTACGCGGCGCCGGCGCGGACCCCTCCGTCCGGGTCGCGCGCAAGGTTCACGAGCGCGGAGACCGTCCCTTGGGCGCCGGGTCCGATCCGCCCGAGGGTCCGTGCCGCGCTTTCCCGGACGGCGGGGCGTTCGTCCTCGAGGCATCCGGCGAGGAAGGGGACGGCTCCCTTGCCGAGGCCCCGGAGGCTGTGCAGGACGCGTGCCGCGTGGTCCGCCTCGGCTTGTTCCACCGTCGTCCGGAAGAGGGGAAGGAGGGCGGGATCGCCTGCAGGGATGCGGGACACGCATCTCGCGGACGTCGCGGCGAAGGGTCCGCGCCCGGCGACGGACCTGAGCAGGCCGGGAAGCGCGACGTCTCCGAGGATGGACAGGGGCTCTCGTTCGATGGCGAATGCGGGGTTTCCGATGTCGCCCGGGACCCTCTCGATCAGCCAGGGGACGGCGGGTCTCGCGTCGTCCCCGAGCAGGCCGACCAGGGACGCGGCGCGGGAGGTCCGGCGTTCCAGGAGATTCTCGATCCAGGTCGTGTCGAAGGGGTCGCGGAGGGGATCGGTTTCGTCCGTTTCTTCCCCGACGTCCTCCCCGGGGGCCGGGGCCGGCGCGGCGGGTTCGGGTTCGGGTTCGGATCCGGATTCGGCGGGTTCCTCCGGCGGTGCCGCCTCCTTCTTCGCGTGAGGTTCCTCTTTCAAAACGGGTTCCGGCCCGCCGGCGCAGGAGAGGGGCAGGGCCGCCGCGAGGAGAAGGACTGCAAGCAGGTTGCGAGGATCAGGCATGGCTTCGATCCAGGGGCACGGATGGATGCGGAAGACGGGTCACGGAAACCGGGAGCATTGTAGCAGAATGGCGCCGGTTGCGGAGTCAGGGGGGGGGTGTCGTTTCGTGGATTTGCGCGCCCGATGTTATAGGGTTCGCGCAAGAAGTACTTCCCATTTTGGGCGAGCCATTCGTCATCGCTGGCAAGGCGCGACGACGAGGTCGTGGCCTTGGCCACCCCGAGGAGGAGCAACGCAGCCAGCGGTGACGAGGATCTCTTCCTCCCGATCCGGAAGACCGTTCCGCCAGGCGCCGAAGAGGAAGCCGATCCCGGCGCCGGACGACACGTCCCCTCGATCCATTCTATGCGCGGATCCTGTTCGTCATTCTCGGTGGTTTCAAAATCCTCCCAAATTCACTTCGTGAATTTGGGGGATTTTGAAAAGCGGTCGAGGAAAGAAAGAGAGGTTGCAAACTGCTACCAGATGGTGCACAATCCCTGTGTGAGGAGCCCGGGTTCATGAGGGAAGGCGTTCTGGAATTTTTTCTCAGAGGTCAAGCGACATGGCCACGCTGCACGTCAGGAACGTCCCCGACCGGCTGTACGAGCGGATCCGGAAACGTGCGGGCAAGGTCGGGCGCTCTCTCAGCGCCGAGTTGGTGGCGTTGATCGAGAGGGGATTGGAAGAGGCCGAGCGGCGCTCGCGGCAAGGGCATCTGTTCAAGGGGATCCGGAAGCGCAGGTTCACTCCCCCCCCCGGGACGCCGGACAGCACGGACCTGATCCGGGAGGACCGGGACCGATGAAGGGCAAGAGCTTCGCCGTGGACGCGAGCGTTTGCCTCAAACTGTTCGTGGAAGAGAACCTGTCCGGCAAGGCGGAGGCCTTCTTCGAGCGGCTGGCCCTCGATCCGGAGACGAGGTTCTTCGTCCCCGATCTTCTCTACCTGGAATGCGCGAATGCCCTCTGGAAATACGTGAAGCGCTTCGGATACGCTCCCGATGAGGCGAAAAGAAGTCTCGCCCGTATCCTGGAGATCGATTTGATCCCCCTCCCCGTGGAGCAGCTCGCGAAGAACGCCCTCGCCCTCGCCCTGGATCTCGGCGTCACAGTCTACGACGCCAGCTACCTCGCCTGCGCGAAAGCCGCCCGCGCCCCCCTGGTGACGGCGGACGACCGCCTGGCCCGAAGGGCCGGGAAGGGAGACGTACGCGTTCTGCGTCTCGGGGACCTCGACTGATGAAAGGAACGGAGCATGGAACGCGGGATGAGCCTCCGGTTCGAAAACGGCGTCGTCCGGACGATGGACGAAAAGGGAACCGTGGCCTCGGCCGTGGCGGTCCAGAACGGGCGGATCGCCTGGGTCGGCGAGACGAGGGACGCGCCCCCCGCCGAGAAGACCGTCGACCTGCAGGGCCGGTGCGTCCTGCCCGGCTTCACCGATTCCCACGGCCACCTGGTCTCCTGGGCCGCCGGTCTCGCCCGCATCGACCTGAGAACCTTCGATACGCTCGAGGACGCGATGGAGGCGGTCGGAAAGCGCGTTGCCTCGGCGAAGCCCGGCGAATGGGTTCTCGGGCGGGGATGGGTGTTCCGGGGCTGGGGGCTCGAGGGCTTCCCGGACCGGTCCATGATCGACCGCGTCTCCGGCGACGTCCCGGTGGCGCTCAGCTCCATGGACGGCCACGTGCTGTGGGTGAACTCGGCGGCCCTCCGGGTGGCCGGCATCGACGCGGACACGCCCGACCCGGACGGCGGGGCCTTCGAGCGGGATCGCGAAGGGCGTCCCACGGGCATCCTCAAGGAGCGCGCGGCGGACGCCTTCAAGGAGCGCATTCCCCAGGATCCGCCGGACCGGCTTGCGGAAGCCCTGGAGGGGGCCCAGGCGATCCTCCACGGCTTCGGGATCGTCTCGGTGCACGCGCCGGAGCGGAAGAAGTCGCTTCGCGCGCTCCAGCGTCTTCGTGCGGCGCGGAAGCTGAAGCTTCGCGTCCGCTACTTCCTCGCCGGTGAGGAGCTGCCGGGTGCTGCGTCCGTGGGGCTGGAAGGCGGCTTCGGCGACGATCTCCTCCGGATCGAAGGCGTGAAGATGTTCGCCGACGGCGCCGTGCTCGCCGAGACGGCCCACATGCTGGAGCCCTACGGCAAGGCGTCCTCCCGCGGCATCCCCGTGACCGGCCGGGAGGATCTCGAGGCCGTGATCCGCGAGGCCGCGAGCTTCCGCCTTCCCGTCATGGTCCACGCCATCGGCGACGCCGCCAACCGCACCGTCCTGGACGCGATCGAGAACGCGGGCGGGTCCCTGGACCGGCCCTACCGCATCGAGCACGCGCAGCACCTGCACGAGGACGACCTGGTACGGTTCCAGAAGCTCGGGATCACGGCGTCGGTCCAGCCGATCCACCTCTCTTTGGACCTCGATCAGATCGACCGGGCCCTGGGGGAGCGGGGCGCGAACGCCTACCGGTTCCGCACGCTTCTGGACGCGGGGGTCAGGCTCGTGTTCGGATCGGACATGCCGGTGGCCGACCCCAATCCCTGGTTCGGGGTCCACGCGGCGGTGAGGCGCGCCCGGCTGGACGGGACGCCCGAGGAGGGTTGGTACCCTGCGGAGCGCATCGGGGTGGAGGAGGCGATCCGGGCCTACACGACGGCGCCGGCGGAGGCGTCGGGGGACGGCGCGGAGAGGGGAAGCGTGGAGGCCGGCAAGCGGGCGGACCTGTGCGTGACGGACCGGGATCCGTTCTCCATCCCCGCGGAGGATCTCCGGAACGTCCGGGTGGATCTGACGGTCTTCGACGGCGAGATCGTGCACCGGCGCTGAAAGGACAATACGAAAGCCGCTTCGCGCGGCCAAGACGGGCAAGAAGCCGGAGTTGGCAAGTCTTTCGACTCTGAGAACGCTGAAGTATTTTCGATGGAGGGAAGCCACCTTCCCCCAAAGCCCTTTCAGCGTAGTCCAGTAGAATCTCAGTGTTTTCAGGCTCGAGATAACACTGCAGCACCGGAGATGTTCTCGGAAAGAAAACAATCCAAGGCATGGGGGTCCAAGGCGCTGATGTTGTGGGCTACAATGGCGGGAGAAGAGAAGCGGGAGGGCCGGCATGCCGGGTCTGCAACCTTTCGGGATGCCGCCGGCTGGCCTCGGATTCCCCGACATCTGAAATCCCTGCGCTGGCGAGAGGGGGGCCGTCCATGAGCGAAGACTTCGTGGCCGTCGTCACGGCCGAGAGCGAGGCGAAGGCGAAGTTCCTCGAGACGATCCTGAAAAGCCACGGCATCGAGGTCCGCCTGTCGCTGAACACGAAGGTCCAGGTGCTGAGCGACACGTCGCGTCGCCCCTACGACGTCCTGGTGCCGGCCGGGGAGGCCGAGCGGGCCCTCGACATCTTCCAGAGCGGAAAGACGCGGGCGATCGATTTCCGGGACGAGGACTCGAACCTCGCGATCCTCATCTGCCCGCACTGCGGGAAGCGCATCCGCATCACCAAGGCGCTGAAGAACAGCGTGAAGCGCTGCCCGGCCTGCCTGCGGGAGCTGTGACAGGGTGTCCATGGCATTCCACATTCTCAGAGGGATGCATCGTTTTTTTTGTGACATTTCATCCCATCGCATCGTCGCCAGGAATAGAAGATGGCAACCGTCAAAGTGGAGCCACAGCGCGAATGGTTCTTTCGTGCCCCGGACTCTTGGGCAGGGATTTCCGATTTCGGCGGTAGCGGCGGCCGGGAGCGCGGGCATCCAGGGAGGTGGATCGGGCGGCTAGAAGCGCAGGCGCGCCTCGAGCAGGAACTCGAAGATGTAGGCGCGGGGCTTGTCCACGACCTGGGCGCCGCTGGCCGCGCCGACGTACATGTGCGGCAGGGGCGAGACGGAGAGGAGGAAGGAGAAGCGATGGGTCATCTTGTCCTGGAGGAACTTCTCCCGGTCAGTGAAGTGAGGGTCTTCGCGGAAACGGCACATGGACACCGTCGAGAAGAGGGCGATCCGCACGTCCTCGATCTGGCCCATGAAGCCCAGATGGATCTCTTCGAGCGAGTCCATCCGGAACCCCCTGCCCATGTCCGCCATTTTCCTGGACGCGAGGGCGTAGGGGTTGCAGAAGAAGGTGATCAGGGAGGGGAAGATCTTGATCTCGCGGTTCTTGTCCTCGACCGGCTCGGCGGGAGCGGACTTCTTCTTGAGATCACACAGCAGGATCTCGATGTCCGGATCGGGCAGGGCGATGGACTGGAAGAAGGCGTCCCGGATCCTCGGGGTGGGGAGCGACGGTCGCGGGGCATTCGGCGCGGGCGGCGCCGGCGTGATCAGGTCCGGTGCCTGGGAGGCGAGGCGTGCGGGGCCGGTCTCGACGAACGAGATCACGGCGAGGGGGGGCTCGGCGGTGAGCGCCGAGGAGAAGGGCCGGGTGGAGGTGGGGGAGAAGGAGAGGGTTCCGGAAAGCCTCGTCACGGGGTCGGCCAGGGCCGTGGAGGCCGAAAGGAATACGATCGCCGTGGCGAGGAGGATCCAAAGGCGGCTCGGGTTGCGCATGGCGTGCCCTTCCGAAGTTCCGATACGGACTCCCCTCTCCTTTAGGGCATCGGCCGGGGGGGGACGCGTCTTGACCCCGAATCCCCGAAAGGCGGGAAAAAGCGGAAGGTCTCCCCGGTCATTTTTCCATGCCCAGCGCCTTTTTCGTGCGGGGGCCGACGATGCCGTCGGTGGTGAGGCCCCGGGCCTTCTGGAGGGCGAGGACGGCCTGCAGGGTGCGGGGCCCGAAGAGGCCGTCGACGGGGCCGGGGTCGAAGCCCTTGCGTTTCAGCAGCCGCTGGACGTCGCGGACCTCGGGCTTTTTCAGCAGGCGCCGGTTGACCTCGATGTGGGGACCTCTCTTCAGGCACCAGTCGGCCAGGGCGCGGACGTCGGGCCACGGCTTGCGGGCCGTGAGAAAGGCGAACACGCCGTATTCGCCCTTCTTGCCCACGTACCCGACGTAGCAGTGGCGGGAGGCCCTCGTGTAGCCGGTCTTGAGGTAGACGGGGCGGCGGCCGTCCCACAGGAGGCGGTTGTGGTTCCGAAGCCGGATGCGGCGCCCCCGTCCGCTCTCGATCCAGGTCTCCTTGATCGACATGACCTTCCGGATGAAGGCGTTCGTCAGGGCGGCCTGCATGATCGTGACGAGGTCGGAGGCCGTGGTGACCTGCCCCTGGGCGGGCAGGCCGCTCGCGCGCTTGAACACCGTGCGCCGGGCCCCCAGCTTCTTCGCCTTCTCCGTCATCCACACGGCGAAGCGCCACTCCGATCCCGCCACGCCCTCGGCCAGCGCGCAGGCCGCGTCGTTGCCGGAATTGATGAGGGCCGCGCGGACCAGGTCCTCCACGCGGAACGTCTCGCCCGCACGGACGCCGATCTTCGTGGGCTCCTGGGACGCAGCGCGCCGGGAAACCGTCACCCGCGTCTCCGGGGAGACGCGCTCCAGCGCCACCAGGGCCGCCATCACCTTCGCCGTGCTGGCCGGCGGCGCCTTGTACGCCGCGTTCCTCTCCCAGAGCATCGCTCCGTTCCGGTCCCCCACCGCCGCCGATTTGGCCGTGAGCCAGGGGCCGGAAGCCTCGGCCCGCGCAGCCGCGAGGATCGCGACCAGAAATGCCGTCGAACATGCCGTGATGCGTCTCATGGATTCCATCCTTCTTTGCGTATCGCTAGCATCCCGTTGAAATCCCGATCGATGACGGTCCATTATCTCCATCGTCCGGAACGGGCCCGGCCTTGAATGTTCTCCCCCGCGTTGCATTCCCTCTCCCGGCCTCCTATACTCGGTTGGAGGGGATTTTTCTCGAAGCGGAAAGGACGGAAAGGCCCTCCGGAAAGGGGGTCTCCATCGGCTGGTCCCTGAAAATCGGCCGGCTCCTCGGCGCCGAGATTCGCGTCCACTGGCTCTTTCTGGCCCTGTTCGTCATCGTGGGCCTTCGCGACCTCATCCGTCAGGAGTCCATCGGGCGGGTGCTCGGCCTCGCGGCCCTGGGCGTGATCTTCCTTTCCGTCTTTCTCCACGAGCTGGGCCACGTCTGGACGGGGCTTCGCGCCGGCGGGAAGGCCCGCCAGATCCTGATGTGGCCCCTGGGCGGCATGGCCGAGATCGAGGGCGTGCCCCCCTTCCCCGGGCCCCAGATCCGCGTCTCCGCCATGGGCCCCGCCGTCAACCTCGTCCTCTCCCTCCTCTGCCTCGGCCTCCTCGCCCTGGCGGGCCTCTCCCCCTTCCGGTGGCACGGGTTCGGACCCTACCTCCTCCAGGTGGGCTTTCTCGGCAACGCCGTCCTCTTCGCCTTCAACCTCGTCCCCCTCTTCCCCCTGGACGGCGCCGACGTCCTGCGCTGGACCCTCATCGCCCGGGACGCCGACCGGGGCTACGCCGCGTCCACCCTCACCGTGGTCAAGGTGGGCAAGGCCGCGGCCGTCTTGCTGGGAATCGCGGGCATCGTCCTCTTCCTCGCCGGGGAGAAGGTGCCGCCCTGGATCTCCGAAAACGGCATCCTCCTCCTCCTCTTCGCCGTCGTCGGATACCTCTTCTGCGAGCGGGAGAAGCGCCTTCTCGAGTACGGCGCCCTCGCCTCCGTCCTCGACGGCGAGGAGCGGTACGCCGCCGAGGCCTTCACCCCGAAACCCGCCCCGGAACCGGGATGGCTCGATCGAAGGCGCATCCGCCGCATCCAGAAGAAACGGGAAAAGGAAGTGCGCCGGCAAGTGGAAGTCCGGAAACGCGTGGACTTCCTCCTCGACAAGATCGCCAAGGAAGGCATCACCGCCCTGTCCGAGCGGGAGAGGGCCTTCCTCCGCGACGCCAGCAAGCACTACCAGAAGGACGAGGCGCCGAAGTGACCCCCTCGACAGGCCCCGCCTTTTCCTTCGTGAAGGCGGGGCCTGTCGAGGGATCTACCCCTTCCCCTTGTACGGCCGGAGGCGGAACCGCGCCCCCGCCTCTTCCGCGATCCGCCGGCAGGCTTCCTCGTCCACCCCGTCCTGGCCGCCCACGATCGAGAGGGTCACGTTTCCGATCCGCGTCCGGGCCGAGGTCGCGAAGTCCACGACGGCCTCGAACGTCCCCTCCCCGAACGACGGCCGGCACAGGCGCGCGTACGTCGCGGCGTCGTGCGCGTTCAGGCTCACCGAGACCTCGTCCACCGCCGACGCCAGCGCGGGCGTCACGTCGCGCCCGGCGACCAGGTTCGCCGTGCCGTTGGTGTCGAGGCGCACGTGCAGGCCCTTTTCGCGCAGGCGCTTCCCGACGTCGATCACGGCGTCGAGGCGGAGCGTCGGCTCGCCGAAGCCGCAGAAGACGACCTCGCGGTACCGGTCCGGATGCGCGCCGGAGACGGCCGCGAGGACCTCCTGGACCGTGGGTTCGGCGGGAAGCGCGAGCTCGTGCCCTCCCGCGACGGGACGGGTTTCCCGGGGGCAGAAGCGGCACCGGTTGGTGCAGCGGTTGGTGAGGTTGACGTAGAGGGCGTCCCGGATGGGGTAGGCGATGCGCTCGGGGGGCACCGGGGGGCCGAGGCCGAAGAGCGTGCGGGCGTTCAGGGAGGTGACGCGCCCGGCGTCTTCGGGCGAGACGCCGTGCAGCCGGGCCTGGACGCGCGCCACCTCGGTCACGAAGGCGGGTTCGTTTCGTTTCCCGCGCCGGCTCTGGGGGGCGAGGAAGGGGGCGTCGGTTTCGATCAGGAGCCTTTCGAGGGGGACGGAGGCGGCGGCCTTGCGGGCCTTCCGGGCGTTTGTGTAGGTGAGGGGGCCGGCGAAGGAGAGGTGGAAGCCGAGCGCCAGGGCCTCGGCGGCCTCGTCGGCGTCGCCGGAGAAGCAGTGGATCACGCCTCGTTTCGGGGGGGGGTGTTGCCGGAGGATCCCGATCGTGTCCTCCCAGGCCTGCCGCGTGTGGATGATGACGGGAAGGTCCAGCCGGGAAGCGAGGTCGAGCTGATCCCGGAAGGCGCGTTGCTGGAGGTCCCGGGGGGAGCGGTCGCGGTAGTAGTCGAGGCCGATCTCGCCGACGGCCGCCGCTCCGCCTCGGGCCAGGGCTTCGAGGTCCGAGAGCGCGGCGGGGGAGGCTTGTCCGGCCTCGTGGGGGTGGATGCCCGCGGAGGCGCGGACGTTTTCGAAACGGGAAGCGATCTCGAGGCAGGTTTTCGTGGCCTCGAGGTCGGTTCCGACGGTGAGGACGGCGCCGACGCCGGCGTCGCGGGCGCGGCGGAGCACGGCGTCGCGTTCGCCGTCGAATGCCGGAAAATCGAGGTGGGCGTGGGAATCGATGTAGGGCTGGATCATGGGGCGCCGGCCTTTCGAGCATTCCGGGGATCGATCCTCGATTGTAGACGCCCGGTGGGCGTTTGTGGATGCTTGTTTTTCCTTCGGTGGGCCCTTCGCGCTGTCGCCGGATACAGATTTCAGATTTCAGCCGCCGGATTTCAGCCGCGGGGGCCGCCTTTGTCCTTGCACCCGTCCGGAGGATTGCTAACATGGCCGATTCTACGCCTCTCGAGCGGGATGTCCGTTCGCGTACCCTAGGAACAAGGAGCGAGGCCGATGGCAGAGGAAGACAAGGAACCCAAGGCGCCCGGGGAAGAAGCGGAACGACCGGCGGAGGAGCCCGAGACGGTCGAGGCGTCCCCGGACGAGGAACCCGAAGAGGAGCCCGAGGGCGACGAGCCGGACGCCGGGGAGGGGGAGGAGACGATCCCGATGACGGTGGCGGTGGAGGAGGAGGGCCCCTGCCGGAAGACGGTGAAGGTCGAGATCCCTCCCGAGCGCGTGACCGAGGACATCCAGAAGGGCCTGGACGAAATCCGGACCTCGGTTCCCATGCCGGGATTCCGCAAGGGCCGGGTTCCCAAGGCGCTTCTGGCCCGGCGTTTCGGGAAGAAGGTGAAGGAGGACGTCCGGGCCACGCTGGTCCGCGAGGGGATGTCCCAGAGCATCGAGAAGGAGGGCCTCAGGCCCTTCTCCCTGCCGGATTTCGGGGAGGAGGATCTGGAGGCGATCGAGGTGGAGGAGGGCAAGCCTCTCGTGTTCTCGTACACCGTGGACGTGAAGCCCGACCTGGCGGTGGACAACTACGTGGGGCTCGAGGTGAAGAGGCCGAAGGTGGAGGTGTCGGAGGAGGAGGTGGAAAAGGAGGTCGACAACCTTCGCCGGCGCCGTGCGCGCGTGGTGCCGGTGGAGGGGGGGGAGGTCCAGCCCGGGGACACGCTGGTGGTGGACCGCGAATACACGTACCGCCGCAAGCCCGTCCACAAGGAAGAGAACGTGACGCTTCCGATGCCGGAGGAGGGAAGCGATCTCTACGAGAAGATGTCGTCCTTGAAGGCGTTTCTGGGCCGGAAGGCGGGGGAGACGGTGCAGACCTCCTTTTCCTTCCCCGAGACCTTCCCGGAGGCGTCGGTCCGCGGGAAGTCGGGGCAGCAGAAGACGACGGTGGAGGACATCAAGCGGCTGGAGCTTCCCGATCTGGAGGGGGAGTTTCTGGAGGATCTGGGGGTGGCGTCGGCGGAGGCGTTGCGGGAGAAGATCCGGGAGCAGGTGAAGGCGGCGAAGGATTCGATGGCGGACCGGATCGTGGAGGAGCGTCTGGTGGACGCTCTGCTCGATCGGATTCCGATCGACCTCCCCGGGAACGTGGTGGAGCGGGAGGTGGAACAGTACATGAAGCGGTACGAGGTCCGCCTGCGCGAGCAGAAGGTCCCGGAGGCCGACATCCAGGAGCAGATCGGCCGCTTGCGGGAGCAGCGCCGCAAGACGGTGGAGAAGGAATTCAAGGCGTTCTTCCTTCTGGAGGAGATCGCGGCCAAGGAGAAGATCTTCGCCACGGAGGAGGAGGTGGACCGCCGCGTGGAGGCCATGGCGGTCAACTACGGCAAGTGGCCCTCCCAGATGCGGGAGGAGATGGAGAACGCCGGGATCATGGACGAGGTCCGCAACCAGGTGAAGGAGGACAAGGTCAAGGCGTTCCTCCGGGAGAAGGCGAAGATCGAGGAAGGGGAGCCGCTGGATTTGTCCGCGCCGCCGAAGGAAGCCACCGGCGAGGAGGAAGCGGAGGAAGCGGGGGAGGCGGAGGAGGCGGAGGAAGCGGAGCAAGCGGGGGAGGCGTAGAGGGGGGTGCGTACGGGTGGATTCGCACTGCGCTTCCTTGGGTACGCTACGGCTGCTACAATGGATACCGGATCGCGCCGACCCGGGCCGGCGGGTCCGGTTTTTGTCGGGAGGAGATCTTGGTCTTCTGGATCCCCCGCGTGTACGAGAAGGTGGGCGCCTCGGAGAGGGAGTACGACCTCTTTTCCCGCCTTCTCAAGGACCGGATCATCCTCATCGGCCAGGAGATCGACGACCGTCTGGCCAACCTCGTGGTGGCCCAGATGCTTTTCCTCCAGAGCGAGAACCGGAACGCCGACATCAGCATGTACATCAACTCGCCGGGGGGGGACATCTCGTCGGGGCTCGCGATCTACGACACGATACAGTTCGTCGAGTGCGACGTGGCCACGTACTGTACGGGAAGCGCCGCGAGCATGGCCGTGCTGCTGCTGGCGGCGGGCACGCCGGGCAAGCGGTTCGCCCTTCCCCGGGCCCGCATCATGATCCACCAGCCCTGGGGCTATTCCGAGGGGACGGCCCTCGATCTCCAGATCCACGCCGAGGAGATCCTCTTCTGGCGCCGGCGGATCAACGAGCTCATTGCCGCGCACACGGGCCGGACGGTGGAGAAGGTCGAGGCCGACTCCGACCGCGACTACTACATGTCCTCCGAGGAGGCTTTGGACTACGGGATCGTCGACGAGGTGGTGCAAACGCTCAAGGGCAAGACGGCCGGATCCTGAGGGGTCCATCGACGTGCGGATGCGGAATTCCGGATCGATGACGCGAGGTGTCCGCCATCCGCCATCCGACGTTGTACAGAGGTGCATGGCATGGGATACACGCTGCCCATCGTGATCGAGAAGACGAGCCGGGGCGAGAAGGCCTACGACATCTTTTCACGGCTGTTGAAGGACCGGATCATCTTCATCGGCTCCCCGATCGACGACACGCTCTCCTCCCTCGTGATCGCCGAGATGCTCTACCTCCAGTCCGAGAAGAAGGACGCGGACATCAACCTCTACATCAACTCGCCGGGGGGATCGGTGACGGCGGGGCTGGCGATCTACGACACGATCCAGTTCGTCCAGTGCGACGTGGCCACCTATTGCATCGGCCAGGCGGTGTCCATCTCGGCGCTTTTGCTGGCGGCCGGCTCGGCGAAAAAGCGCTTCGCCCTCCCCAACGCCCGCATCATGCTCCACCAGCCGCTGGGGGGCGTGCGCGGCACCGCCGCGGACATCGACATCGCCGCGGAGGAAATCGTGCGCCTGCACAAGACCCTCAACGCCATCTTCTCGCTGCACACCGGGCAGACCGAGGAGCAGATCGAATCAGACACGGACAGGGACTTCTTCATGACCGCCCGGGCGGCTCGGGACTACGGCCTCGTGGACGACGTCATCGAATCCCTGAAGAAGACCGGGGACCAGGCCTCGGCCGACGGACAAACGACCTGAGGAGACCGTCATGGCCAAGCGGGGAAAACAAACGGCGAAGTGCACGTTCTGCGACAAGCCCCAGGGCGAGGTGGAACTGATCCAGGGGCCGCCGAACGTCTACATCTGCAACGAGTGCGTCGAGGTCTGCGCCAACGTCTTCGCCGAGGAAATGCCCGGCCGCCGGCGCCCCAAGGCGCCGAGCGAGGTCTCGCCGGAGTCGCTTCCCACCCCGCGGGAGATCAAGGACGGCCTCGACGCCTACGTCATCGGCCAGGAGAGGACCAAGAAGGTCCTGTCCGTCGCCGTCCACAACCACTACAAGCGGATCCTTTGCGAAACCCTCGACGGCGACGTGGAACTGGAAAAGAGCAACATCCTCCTGGTGGGGCCCACCGGGACCGGCAAGACCCTCCTCGCCAGGACCCTGGCCCACATCCTCAACGTTCCCTTCGCCATCGGCGACGCCACGACCCTGACCGAGGCCGGCTACGTCGGCGAGGACGTGGAGAACCTCCTCCTCAAACTCCTCCAGAATGCCGATTTCGACCTCGCGCGGGCGGAACAGGGCATTCTCTTCATCGACGAGATCGACAAGATCGGCCGCACCACCCAGAACGTCTCCATCACGCGGGACGTCTCCGGCGAAGGCGTCCAGCAGTCCCTGTTGAAGATGCTCGAAGGGACCGTCGCCAACGTCCCCCCCCAGGGGGGGCGCAAACACCCCGAGCAGAGCTACATCCAGATGAACACCAGCCAGATCCTGTTCATCTGCTCGGGCACCTTCGTGGGCCTGACCGACATCGTGGCCAAGCGCGTGGGAAAGAAACTCATCGGCTTCCGCGGGGAAAGCGGACCCCTGGCGGAGGAGAAGAAGCAGACCGAGCTCCTCCGGCTCGCGGAGGAGGAGGACATCCTCGAATTCGGGCTGATTCCCGAGTTCGTGGGACGCCTCCCCGTGCATACCACGCTCGATTCCCTCGACGAGGGCGACCTCGTGCGAATCCTCCTGGAGCCCAGGAACGCCCTCGTGAGGCAGTACCAGAAGTTCTTCGCCTTCGAGAACGCCCAGCTCGAGTTCTCCGAGGGGGCGTTGAAACTGATCGCGCGCAAAGCCCTGGCCAAGGACACCGGCGCCCGCGGCCTGCGGGGAATCCTCGAGAACATCATGCTGGACATCATGTACGACCTTCCCTCCCTCGAGGGCGTGAAACGCTATTCCGTCACCGAGGACGTGGTCGAGGGCAAGGCCTCCGCCGCGAAACCGTCCCGGGCACGGGGCGCCAAGAAGCGCGGCATCGCCTGATCCCTCCGAAAAAAAAATCTCCTATTCCTTGACTTCCCGGGGGGCGGAGCGTATCTTTCCACGATCGGTGAAAACTTCGCGCGTCGTGGAAGACAATCCTCTCCACGCGACGAGTCACCGAGGAAGAAAAGAGGGGAGGGCCGGGCCTCCCTCGCTCTTCGGGCCCAGGCGGCACGTGGCCGGCATGGGCCAGATGTTTTCAAGAGAGGAAAGGATTTAAGGAGGAAACCATGTCGAAACGTCTGCCCCTTGCCTTCATGGCGGTGATCTTCCTGGCGGCGGCCGTGGGTTGCGGGTCAACCCAGGTCTTCGTCCGTCCGGACGCAGAACCCATTGACATGTCCAAGGAAAAAATGATCATCATGCCCGCCGTGGCCTACGGCTTCGGAAGCCTCGGCCTCAACGAGACCGAACTCTCCGCCGCCCTGTTCACCGGCGCCGTCGCGGCCTTCGGAAGCAACGGCATCTCGCTCGAGCCCATCAAGCCCGCCCTCGAATCCGCCGGGCTCGACTGGCTCACCCGCCGCATGTGCTGGGCCGCCTACTGGATGACCAAGTATCGCGACGAGTACGACTTCTCCAAGTACACCGGCGGCGACGGCTTCGAAAAGGTCCCCGGCGCCGTGTCCGAACTCGTCGGCCTGGTCGCCAGCAAGATGGGGCTGGACTTCAAGCCCCGGTACTACTTCGCCCTCTACCTGTGGGCCTACGGGTCCGGCATGGTCCCCGGCACCGCGAAGTGCCGCGTGATCGCATGCATCTACGACGCGCAGAAGAACCTCTTGCACTCCTGCACCTACTACACCAAGACCATGGCCAAGGACATCATCATGGTCGAAGCCGCCAAGATCCCCAATGACACCTTCAACCTCATCATGAAGGAAGCCGCCAAGGGCGTCGAAGGCGAAGGTGAAGGCGACGGTGAAGGAAACGGCGACGGCGAATAGCCTCCCTCGGCTCAGCGCGTGCGGCCCGGCACCGCACCCTTGAAGACCGAACCGACAGGAGCGGGGCCCCCACGGGTCCCGCTCCTTTCCTTTTCCCCTCCAGGGAGGAAACCATGCCCCCCGAGAGAAACCACGCGCGGCCCCACGACCGACTCCGCCCCTGCCGGATCCGACCCGCCTTCACCACCGAACCCCCCGGCTCCGCCCTCGTCGAATGGGGACGAACCCTCGTCCTGTGCACCGTCTCCGCCGAATCCGGCGTCCCCCCCTTTCGCGAAGGAGAACGCGCCGGATGGCTCACCGCCGAGTACGCCATGCTGCCCGGCTCCGGCGACCGGAGAAAACCCCGCGGCGCCGACGGACGCGCCCGCGAGATCGGACGCATGATCGGACGAACCCTGCGCGCTTCCCTCGACCTCGACGACCTCGGACCCCTCACCCTCCGCGTCGACTGCGACGTCCTCCAGGCCCACGGAGGCACGCGGACCGCTTCCGTCACCGGCGCCTGGGTCGCCCTCGCCCTCGCCATGAAATCGCTCGGCGCCCGGGGATGGACCTGCCCCCCCGAACCCCCGCGACAGGTCGCCGCCGTCTCCGTCGGACTCGTCGGCGGCGTCCCCCTCCTCGACCTCGACCGGGACGAGGACCAGGCCGCCTCCGTCGACATGAACGTCGTCATGAACGCGGACGGAGGCTTCCACGAAATCCAGGGCGCCTCCGAAAAGGGGCAGTTCTCCCCCGGGGAACTCGAAGCCATGCTCGCCCTGGCGCGCAAGGGACTCACGGAGATCTTCGCTCTCCAGACCCAGGCCCTCGAGCAGAGGGGATCGATGCGCACCTCGTGGGAGGCGCCATGATCATCAACACCCTCGTCGCGGCGACCCGGAACCCAGGCAAAGCGCGGGAAATCCGCCGCCTCCTCGAGGCCGAAGGCCTGGAAGTCCTCGGCCTCGACGGCTTCGACGACGCCCCCGACGTCGAGGAGACGGCAGAGACCTTCGCCGAGAACGCACGACGCAAGGCCCTCGCCTGCGCCCGCGCCCTCGGCCTCCCCGTGATCGCCGAGGACGCGGGCCTCGTCGTCGACGCCCTGCACGGCGAGCCGGGCGTGCGCTCCGCCCGCTTCGCCGGCCCCGACCAGGATGCCCGCGCGAACACGGCCCTGCTCCTCCAGCGGATGAAGGACGTCCCGGCGCCCGCGCGCACGGCCCGGTTCGTCAGCGCCCTTTGCGTCGCCGGGCCGAACGGCGTGATCGCCGAGGCGGAAGGAACGACGGAAGGGAGCATCACGTATGCCCCCGACGGCGCGGGCGGGTTCGGCTACGATCCGGTCTTCCTCTCCCGCGACCTCGGCGTCACCTTCGCCCGCGCCGCGCCGGAGGCGAAGAACGCCGTCAGCCACCGCGGCCGCGCCCTCCGCTCGCTGCTGGCGCGCCTCCGGAAAGAGGGGAGGCTTCCCCCCGGGCGGAAGGGAGAGGAGAGGAGGGGATTCGTGAAGGGGAAATGGGGAATGGAGAATAGGAATGATAAATAGTAAATGGTAAATGGGGATGCATGTATTCGTGTATTTTGATACGGACCTTTCGATGAGGGAAACATGTCGAGGCTCATAGTCCTTACTGCGCCGGTCTGGGTCTTCTTCGCCCTGGTTTCTGGTTGCGGGGACGGGAAGGTCCCGTTGGGGGAACCCGGAGAGGAGGCCGTGAAGGGTGGACCGCAACAGGAAGAAAAAGCCGAACCGAAGGAGGAGGGGAAAGTAAGGGATGAAGATCAACCTGAAACCGAGGGCAATGAGAAGAGAGCCCGAAAAAAAGTGTTCGTCCGCGAGGGGGCGGAACGCATCGATCTCGACAAGGAAAAAGTGTTTCTTCTTCCCGTGGTCGCATACGGCTTCGCCAGCATAGGTATCAACGAGACCGAATTCTCCGCCGGACTGACGGCAGGCAACATCATGGCATTCAGGAGTACCGGTATCTCCTTGGTGCCCCTCAAGCCCTTGTTCGAATCCTCCGGCCTTGGAGGGATGGCCCGCGAGCTCGCGTACGGGGCCTATCACTGCATCGACGCACACGGGTCCTTCGAGCTGGCAACGGATCCGTGCGGCAAGGGCATCGAGAAGGTTCCAGCCTCCCTGGCCAAGCTGGTTGTTTTGATCGAGGAGAAGATGTCTTTGTACTTTGAACCGCGGCACCTCTACGCCCTCTATATCTGGGGATATGGACCTGGCCCCACCGCCGGCACGGTGAGATGCCGCGTCATCGGAACCATCTACGACGTGCAGGAAGACCTCGTCCATTCCTGCGTACACTACGCCAGGACGATCACCAGGGACACCGCCCTGCCCGAGGCCGCGAGGATCCCGGAGAATGCGTTCAAACTCCTCATGAAGGAGGTTGCCAGGCGGAAGTAAGGCGAGGGTTTCATCCCGGAGCAACGCCAAACCGCCGCGACGGCGGGGTAGGGGCGGGCCCATGGGCCCGCCCTCGTCCCGGCACGGAGGGGGCGACCACACGGGGTCGCCCATACCCCCTCCCCTTCCCGCGCGCATGGATCTCCCTTTTCGCGATCACCCATGTCCGCGGCACCATTCAGCGGCGGCCAGCGCGTCCGGCTCCGGCGGCGGGTCGCCGGCGGGCGGCGGCGGGTCGCCGGCGGGCGGGGGCGCCTGCTTGGCGGCCCTGGCCAGGCGTCTCTCGGCCGCGATCCACAGCGCCAGGCCGAGCGCCAGGTGGATGCCCACCGTGAGGAGGAAGGCCGGCAGGCGGACTTCCCCGAGCGCCGCCGAGTAGGGAAAGGCGGATTCCCCCCTCCATATCTGTTCGTCCGTGATGTACTCGAAGAACCCCGTGGTCAGCGATCCGAACGCGACGGCGGGGCTCAGGAGGCCCGGTTCGAGCAGGGACACCTCGGAGATCTTCTCCAGGCGGTGGCGCGCGGCGAACGCGATCAGGGGAAGGAAGATGAGGGCGGTGACGATGCCCGACTGGACGACCATGCGCGCCCGCTCGTTGAGGATCAGCGTGGTCAGGAGGAGCCCGGCGGAGGCGGAGAGGAGGAGGAAGGAGAGGATCGTCAGGCCCATCCCGACGAGCGCGGGCACGAACGAGACGCCGGCGCTCTGCATGTAGGTCCGCAGGAGAAGGAGGGCGGGGGTGGCGGCCAGGATCGCGAGCAGGAGGCAGAAGAAAAAGCCGTTCTGGGCCCCGGGCCGAAGGCAGCGGAGCGGGGAGAAGCGGGTCCCGCCGCGCAGCCGGGCGGGGAGCGCGTGCAGGGGATCTTCGGCGGCGAAGGAGGAGGAAAGGGTGGCGACGATGCCGAAGGCGCCGAGAAAGGTCGCGGCCGCGCGCCAGCGCGACCAGGGGGGGCCGAAGTCCGCCCGGAAGAGGAGGAGCAGCCAGAGAGCCGATCCGAGAATCATGAACGCCAGGAAGAACAGTTTCAGGTTCGTGGAGCGGTTGCCGGCGCGGGGTTTGATGCGGTTGGACGCCGAGAGGGCGGAAAAGGCGAAGATCGAACCCATCACGAACAGGGGAAGCGCGAAGAGGTAGAGCAGCGCATCCGTCGCGGGTGGATCCGCGGTGGGAAACGGGCGGAAGGCGAGCGCTTGCAGACCGATAAGGTTCATCGCCTTCCGGCTCAGGGCCTCCGAGGGAAGCGCGGCCAGGTATCCGGCGAGCCCCACCAGGCAGACGATGCCGAAGGCGCCGGTGCTCGCCAGCGCCGTCCGGCTCGTGCGCGAATGCGCCGAGATGAAGATGGAGAAGATGTTCGAGATCGCCGACACCGCCAGAAGGCACGCGTAGGACGCCACGAGGTTCCCCACGCCGATGCCGCCGTAGAGGAAGGCGATCGCGCCGACGGGAAGCGATGAGAAGAGGAACACCGCCGTGTAGACCATGGACGCCAGGAACTTGCCCCGCACCACCCCCGCCGCGCTCAGCTGCGTCGTCTGGAGCATCTCGAAGGTCTTCACCTCCCGCTCCCCCACGATGGAGGTGGAGGCGAAGGAGGGAAGCACCAGCAGGATCGCCAGCGCCATCCCCCCCAGGAACACCGCGTGGACCGTGCGGCCCACCGACGCCGGCTGCCAGCGGACCGCCGTCGACATCGAGAGGATCACCACCACCAGCGCCACGGAAAGCAGGGCCAGAAAGCCCGTGTGCACGCCGAAGAATTTCCAGCCCCGGAACGTGGCGCGGAGCTCCTTCATCAGGATCGGATCCAGCCACCCGTCCAGGGCCGTCCGCGTCTTTTCGAGCACGCCGCTCATCCCGGCCTTCCCCTCCAGGGCATCATGCATCCGCATCAAAGGCGCCGCATCACTGCACCTGCCCCTTCGTGATCTCGAGAAACAGATGCTCCAGGTCCGCCGACTCCATCCGCACGCCCTGGATCGGGACCCCCGCCTCCGCGAGCGTCCTGACCAGCGCCGGCACGTTTGGATCCGGCCCCTCGCAATCCACCCGGATCCGGTCCCCCCCGGCCGTCGCCTCGCGCACGAAAGGCAGCTCCAGCGCCAGACGCGCCGCCTCCGCAGCCCGGTCCCTCACCTCCACGACCACCTGCGGCGCTCCCGCGATCCGCTCCAGGATCTCGGCCCGCGTGCCCGTGGCCACCATGCGCCCCGCCTCGATGATCCCGATCCGCGTGCACACGTCCGAGAGCTCGGTGAGGATGTGGGACGAGATCAGGATGGTCTTCCCCAGCGTCTTGAGCTCCTTGAGCAGCGCCCGGAACTCGATCCGGGCCCGGGGATCGAGGTTGGCCGCCGGCTCGTCGAGGATCAGCACCGCGGGATCGTGCACCAGCGTCTTGGCCACGCAGAGCCTCTGCTGCATGCCCCGCGACAGCGCGGAGACGGGGCGGTCCGCGAACGCCCCGAGGTCCGTCAGCGCCATCACGTCGGAGACGGCCCGGTTCCGGCCCGGAAGCCGGAGGCCGTGCGCCGCCCCGAAGAAATCCAGGTACTCCCACACGCTCAATCCGTCGTAGACCCCGTAGGTGTCCGGCATGGTCCCGGTGAGGGCGCGGACCTTCTCGGGGGCGTTCACCACGCAATGCCCCCCCACCCGCGCCCTCCCGGCCGTGGGATGGAGCAGCGTGGCCAGGATCCGCATGGTCGTCGTCTTCCCGGCGCCGTTCGGGCCGATGAACCCGAAGATGTCCCCCGCCTCCACCGTGAAGGAGATCCCGTCCAGCGCCCGGTTGGCGCCGAAATCCATCACCAGTCCCTCGATGTCGATCATGCGCGTTCTCTCACGCTGCGAATCCGCGATTCCCCCTCCCCCCTCCCCCATCCCTCATCCCCCGGCGCCCCCTTTCCTGCGATCCAGCAGGGGGATGACCAGGGCCGTCCGGTCGGACATCAGTTCCATCGGCTCCCCGTCCACGTGAAACTCCGGAAAGGGGACGTCGATCCAGCAGGCCAGACCGCCCCCGCCCCACGTCGGAAAGGACTGGCCGAGGGCGTGGTCCAACAGGCTCGCCAGAACGAGGTCCTCCCGCGCGGGCGCCCGGGCCGGGGGGGGCGGCGAGAGAAAATCGAGCGAGGCGCCCGGCGCGACCTCGAATCCGAACGCGAAGGTCCCCTCCCGGTCCTCGGCCGTGAAGGCGGCCGCGATCTCCAGCGGGCAATCCGGGGGCGGCGTCATCACGAGCCCTCGAAGGGAGAGCGGGAGTCTGTTCCGCACGTGGAACCCTTCATCGTCCAGGAACGCCTCCACGGCGCCCTCCAGCCGGATCGTCCTCTCGGCGGTGGCGCCCGCCAGGTCCCACCGGTCCAGGGGGAGGGTGAGACGTCCGGCGCCGTCCTGTTCCAGGCGGAACGCTTTGGTCCAGAAGGGCACGGGGGGAAGATGGAAGGCCCCGTCCGGGCTCGACAGTGCGTACGTCCCCTCGGCGCCGGTCCTGAAGGAGATCAGGGAATTCGCCACGGCCCACGATTCGCCGGATCGGGTGAACACCACGTTCAGGCGTCTCGCGCGGGGGCCGCCCCGGATGACCAGTCCCGAGACGACGACGAGGAAGACGAACGCCGTCGAGACGAGCGGAACGGTGACGGAAGCGAGCGCCGGGATTCGCTTCCGGCGCAAGACGAGGAAGTTGAGGGGTCCGACCACGGCGAGGAAGGCGAGCAGGAAAAGGGCGACGAATCCGAGGCTCGGCGCGGAGGCCAGGTCCTCCATCAGCGCCAGCAGGACCTCTTTCTCCTCGAAGGCGGTGACGTCTCTCTCGACGCCGGCGAAGATGCTGGAGAAGTAATGGCGGAAGGGAGGCATCAGGTGGGGGCGGCCGGCCCGGCGTCCGGTGGAAAGCCGGAGCCCCTCCCCGGACGTCGGTCCGGTTGCCGCGGAGGCCAGGAATTCTTGCTGCAGCGGGGTCTCGCGGCACACTCCGTGGTGGTCCAGCGCTTCGATCATGCCTCCCGCGAAGAGGACGCGGCGGAGGAACCAGATCCGGCCGGCGGTCGAGCGGGAGCCGAGGAGGTCCAGGCTCGCGGAGAGGGCGAGGACGCTTCCTGCGCCGGCGGGGGACCAGCGGGCCACGACCTCGCCGCGCCGGCTTTTCAGAAGCGGCTCGCCCCCTTCGAGCAGGTGGAGGGGTTCCCGGGGCGGGGCGGCGCCGGGTTCGAGCGCCCCGAAGGCGGTGACGGGGTGGTCCGGGAGGGTGTCCACGGGGGTGAAGGGGTGGATCTCGGCCAGGATCCCGTCCAGGAAGAGGAGGACGTCGTCTCCGGGGGAGAGGACGAGATGGCCCCCCCGCGCGGTCCAGTCCCGGATCGCGCGCCGGGAAGCGCGGCTCAGGGCCGCGGGATCCAGCCGGTGAAGGACGACGGTGTGGAAGGCGTCGAATCCTTCCGCGCGCTCGGGGAGGCTCGCCGGAGGGGCCGTGCAGGCGTTGAGGAGGTTCTCGAGGACGGTGGCGGCCTCGCAGGTCTCGTCGTCGGAGAGGAGAAGGACGGCTTTCCAGCCGGGGTTGGGGTGGAGGAAGACCCTCTGGTGGGGAGACAGGGTTTTCCCGTCCGCCGCCCGCATCACGATGGGATCGCTTCTCGAGAAGGGGGGGAGGTAGAGGAACAGGCGCTTCTCGGCGTCGCCCGCCACGCGGAAACGCGTGCTCGCGGAGGCCTGTTCCAGGTCGAGGGCTTCGGGATCGATGCCCTGCGCGGTGATCGCACCGACGTCGATGTCCGCGGCGCGTGGGGAGTCGTTCCGGGCTTCCACGAGCAGGGGGCCCCAGTAGGCGGAGGAGAGGAGGGCGGAGGGAAAGACCTCGCAACGGACGGCGGGGGAGTCTTTCTGTTCCCCGGCGGGGGCGGGGGACGGGGCCGCCAGGAGGGCGGCCAGGACCGCAAGGAGGCTGCACGCCGGGATCGGTCTCGCCATCGGGGCATACGCTACTGGAAGTTGAAGTCGGAAGCCCGGGCGCCGCGGACGATGCCGCGGACCTGAAGCTTGAATTCGTCGGGGTTGTCCGCGGCGGAGAGCGCTTCCTCGAGGTCGATCACGCCGGCCTGGTAGAGCTGCTTCAGCGACTCGTTGAAGGTCTGGTTGCCGTAGTGGACGTCCTCCGAGATGGCGGCGTCGAGCGACTTGGTCTTCCCGGTCAGCAGGAGGTCCTTCACGGTGGGGGTGGAGAGCATGATCTCGAGGGCGGGGACGCGTCCCTGGCCGCCCTTCTTGGGCAGGAGCCTCACGGAGAGCACGCCGACCAGGACCATGGAGAGCTGCAGGCGGATGAGGTTGTGCTGGTAGGGGGGGAAGTAGGTGATGATCCTCTCCACGGTCTGCTGGGCGTTCACGGTGTGGAGGGTGGACATGACGAGGTGGCCGGTCTCGGCGGCGGAGATGGCGGCTTCCATGGTTTCCTTGTCGCGCATCTCCCCGACGAAGATCACGTCCGGCGACTGGCGGACGGCCGATTTCAGGGCCGTCATGAAGTTGTCCGTGTCCAGGCCCACCTCCCGCTGGTCGATCACGCTCTGTTTCTCGGAGAAGACGAACTCGATGGGGTCCTCGATGGTGACGATGTGCCGGTTCGAGGTCTGGTTGATGTGTTCGAGCATGCCCGCGATCGTCGTGGATTTTCCGCTGCCCGCCACGCCCGTCACCAGCACGAGGCCCCGCTGGTGCGCCGAGATCTTCATCAGCGTCCGCCCGGGCAGGTTGAGTTCCTCGAACGTGGGGACGCGCTCCTTGATGTAGCGGAACACCCCCCCCATGCGGCCGCGCTGGTGGAAGAAATTGGCGCGGAAGCGCCCGATGTCCTCCAGCTCGATCGCCAGATCCACGCCCTTGCACTTGCGGAAGAGCGCGTCGTAGGCCTTTCCCGACAGGGCCTCGGCGAGACCGACGCAGAACGCCTGGTTGAGCGTGTTCCCCGAGATGAACTCCACGCGACCGTCCACCCGCATGGCCGGACGCGCCCCCGCCGACAGGAACAGGTCCGACGCCCCCTTTTCCACCATGAGCTCGAAAAAGGGGCGGTAGTCCTGCTCGCGCGCCTTGCGACCCCCGCCCGCGATCCCCGCGGCCTGGCGCATGGCCTCCACGTAGGAGGGGTCCTCCCCGAGGACCTCCTCCTCCAGCTCGGCGATCCGGCCCTCCAGCCGCTTCAACCTCTCCTTGAAGGCGGCGGACGCGTCCTCCGAGGGGGCGGCCGGAGACGGCTCCGCGGCCGGCTGAGAGGGCTGCCCCGGGGCCGGGGGGGAGACGGCGCCCCGCGCCGCGAACTTCGTCGTGGCGGTCTTGAAGATGTCGGAGATCCGCCCCTTGGAGGAGACGGGTGAGCGCCCGGCGCCCGGCGGGGCGGGCGCCGCCCTGCTTGCGCCCTTCTCCGCCCCCTCCAGGGCCCGGACGAGGGCGCCCGCCGCCGCCATCTGGAGCGGCTCCCGCGAGACGAACACCTTCTCCAGCGGGAAGGGCATCTTCACCTTCTTGAAGCCCTTTTCCAGCTTGGCCGGAAAACCGGGGATCCGCACGCAGCTGCCCGACACCACCATCCGCACCGGGCCCTCGGGTTCCCAGCGGCTTTTCATGATCTGGGCCACCACCTGCTGCAGCGTGTAGTGGATCTGGTGCTCGAAGTAGATCTCCAGCGCCGCCTGCAGGGGATGGGAGAGGTCCACGCGAGTGAGGTCCAGCGACGCCTCCCGGAGGTGCCGGACCCGGTCGACGGGGACCTCCTTCATCTTCGCCACGGACGCGTCGATCCAGTCGCTTCCCCTGAGCAGGCTGAACTGGATCGTCTTGCGGCGGTCCCGGGCGCAGATGTCGACGGCCATCTCCCCGAAGACGATGCTGAGGGCCGCCCCGGCCGTCGCGGCGTCCCGCCGCCGCCAGAACTCGCCGGCCAGGGCCGCCTCGGCGCGCCCCACCGTGACCGGCCGGTACCCGAAGCCGGCGAGAAGCTCGCTCCAGAACTTCGCGATGCCCGCGATGTCGAGCTGGCCGTCCATCGGCGCCCCGTGGACGGTGTAGGCGACCGTCTCGCCCCGTTCGCCGGGGGCGCCCAGCACGGCGGAGAGGATGGTGGAGAGGAGCTTCCTCTCATCGTTGCCGGGAAGGCCCTGACGGAAGGGCGAGCGAAGCTGGTCCGTTCTCTTGAGGGTGCGCGCGATCCGGATGGCGTCCTCGCCGAACACGAAACGCGCCGAGCCGATCTTGAGCGTGTACAGGCCCAGCGAGGTGATCTGCCGCTCGGCTTCGTCGCCGGAGGGGATCTTCAGGTAGGTCGTGCGCTCCGGCGTGTAGACCACCTCTCCCCCGCGCCGGTCCGCGCCGACGATGAAACCTTCCCCGGCGTCCAGGCCTTTGGCGCACATGGCTCCTCCTGAAGCCGGGCCGACGGGGAAACGAGGGCGCCCCTTGCGCCGGTTCCCCTTCCGGCCGACCTGCTCGGGTCTCCCGGGGCCCCGGGCATGGTAAACGACAGCGGGGCGTCAAGCAATACGAAGGACCGGGCCGCTCGCGCCGCAAGGAAGTCGCCGCCGGGGAGGGCGGCGGAGACCTACTCCCCGTCCTCCTCCTCCGCGCGTTCGCGGACGATGCCGGGGGCGTGCTCGATTTCCGCCTCGATCTTGAAGGTGACCTTGGTCTTTCGCACCTGGCGGTTCATGGGGTTTTCCGTCTCCTGGACGGTGACCTGTTCCAGGGACCTCGCCGAGAAGAGGATCCTTCCGTTCGCGAGATCCACGAGGCCCTCCTCGTTTC
>CAZDSO010000003.1:0-53140 GCA_964508045.1 uncultured Planctomycetia bacterium
GCGAATCGCAATGCATTGGTAGCAAATGGGTTAGCGTGGTCCGAGGAGGATGCTCCCATCCGGGGTCGTTTCCGCTAACGGTCCATGGCTTGGCGTGTCGGTTTGCAGAACGGTCTATGCAAGCACCTTGCAGGGGCGGGGCCATGAGTTCGCCGTAGCCCTTGCAGACGCAAAACGGCGGAGGCGGATGAACACCACCTCCCCCCGGTTCCCACGGCTCATGACGTGGTACACAGCCCCCCGGAACTCCACTCGCGGTTGCCTTTCCATGAAACCATCCTACGTTCCGAGTCAGCAACGTCAATTCCTATTTTCACGTACTGACCCCATTTACGCCCGGCCATGTGGCCTCTGTGGCCGTTCGGACGGCCTGGCGTTCGATGCCGTAGCGGACAGGATGTCCTCGGTCCATAATGTAGAAATGCTGCGGGCAGGTGCCCGCGCTCCCGGCCGCGGTCTCTGGAGGTGAAATGAAGGAACTGGAACCAACCCCACGCCTTCCCGTTGTCGGCGTGATGGGCTCCGCGAGCGCGCCCCACGAGACGAAGGCCGTTTCCCTCGGACGCGCCCTGGCAAAGATGGGCGCGCACCTTCTGACCGGCGGCGGCGGGGGTGTCATGGAGGCCGTGAGCCGGGCCTTCCACGAGGTGCGGCCGCGCGACGGGCGCGTCATTGGCGTGCTGCCCGGAAAGACGGGGCCCGCCGGATACGAACCCTTCCCCGGCTACCCCAACCCCTGGGTCGAGATCCCGATCCGCACGCACCTGCACCTTCGCGGCGAGCAGGGGACCGAACCCTTCTCCCGGAACCACATCAACGTCCTGTCCGCGGACGTCGTCGTCGCCCTGCCGGGAAGCGCGGGCACCGCCTCGGAAGTACGGCTGGCGCTTCGCTACCACAAGCCGGTCGTCGCCTTCCTCGAGGCGGGGGACGGGATCCCCGGCCTGCCTCCCGGGGTGCCGGCCGTCTCCACGCTCGAGGAGGTGCTGGCGTTCGTCAAGCGGTGCGCGGGCGAGCCATTCGCGCTGTAGACGATTTCAGGTTGCCGTCTGGCAGGGATTCCAGATTGCAGATTTTAGCGGCGCGACCTCGTACGAGTCCACCTACCCACCCACTCAACCACACAACAACTCAACCACGGAATCCTTCGCGCTCCCTGGACCAGAGCCGGCCGGCACTCCACTCTCCGCCGTCGCCTGTTTGGCCCATGCAAGGGCTATGGCGGACTTCGGTTTCGTTCCTGACGACGAGGTTAACCGCCTCCTGCGCGATGATGCGATGGGGTGACCTGTTCCGAAAAAACCGATGGCCCCCTCTGCGGACCTGGAATCCGAGGTCCACCCTGGGGTCTTTCCATGAAGGGGAGCTACGAAAAGGAAGGTAGGACCATGACTTACGTACACCACGAATGGCTCGGGCGATGGCCCTACCCATTGAAGCGTTGCAACGCGAGTGTCTTGGAGGGCGAGGGTCCTCCCGAGCCAAGAAACAGCCGGCTCGCCAGCCCGTACTTCGCCGATCGGATCTTCGAGGCTACGTAGGGTCCTCCGTAGCTCTCGCAGATGCCGGCAAGCGAAGGAGGAGAGGCTCGCCCTCCAAATCCAGCCGATCTATCTAGGTTCGGCAATGAACTGCATTTTCTACGAAGTGCTGCGGGCGAGACGCCCGCGCCCCGTGCAAGCACTGCACCGAGGTGCTGCGGACAGGATTTCCGCGATCCGCACGGTCGCCGATCAGTTCGATCAGGGGATGCTGGAATCTGCTTGACTGAAATCTGAAAACCCGATTCCATGACAGGGCCTTTCGAGGTGGAGCCATGGACAGCAAGTTCAAGGGCATCACGCACGTCACGACGCGGTGGAAGGGAAAGCGCGTCGAGGCGCGGCGGGGCTTTCCCCTGCCGCTGGGCGTCTCCGAGACGCCCGAGGGGATCAACTTCGCCGTCTTCTCCCGCAACGCGACCGAGGTCCGCCTCGTGGTGGAGGGGCCCGACGGCGCCGTCTGGACCGACTACGCGCTGCATCCCCTCTTCAACCGCACCGGCGACGTCTGGCACGTGCTTTTGCCCCTGCCGCCCTCCACCCTGCGCTATCGCTTCCACGTGGACGGCCCCGCCGGCAAGGGCCACCGCTTCGACGAGAAGACGCCCTTGATCGAACCGCACGCCCGCGGCGTCTTGAAGACCGATCAGGGCTGGCGCGCCGTCCATGCCCCGGGCGTCTTCGACTGGGGCGCGGACGCGCCGCTGAGGACGCCGGTGGAGCGGACCGTCATCTACGAGCTGCACGTGGGGGGCTTCACGCGCGACCCGAGCGCCGGGGCGGAACATCCCGGCACCTTCGACGGCGTGGTGGAGAAGATCCCCCACCTGCAGCGCCTCGGCGTCACGGCCGTGGAGCTGATGCCCGTCGCGGCCTTCGACGACGAGACGCCCGTGGGCACCGATCCCCTCACCGGAGCGCCGCTGAAGGATTTCTGGGGCTACAACTCGCTCGCCTTCTTCGCCCCCCACCGCGGCTTCTCGCGCGGGAAGCAGGCCGGAAGCCCTGTGGTCGAGTTCCGCCGGATGGTGAAGAAGCTGCACGAGGCCGGCATCGAGGTGATCCTCGACATCGTGTTCAACCACTCCGGCGAGAAGGACGAGAGCGGCCCCACCGTGAGCTTCCGGGGCCTGGACAACGCCGTCTACTACCTGCTGGACGGCGAGGGCCGCTACCGCGACTTCACCGGATGCGGGAACACCCTGAACTGCAACCACCCCGTGTTCCGCAACCTGATCCGCGACTGCCTCCGCTTCTGGGTCACCGAGATGCACGTGGACGGCTTCCGCTTCGACCTCGCCTCCATCCTCGGCCGGGGCACCGACGGCAAGCCCCTGCCCAACCCGCCCGTGATCGAGGAGATCGGCCAGGACCCGGTGCTGGCCGGGGTCAAGATCATCGCGGAAGCCTGGGACGCCGCCGGCCTCTACCAGGTCGGCACGTTCCCGCGGTACGGCCGCTGGGGGGAGTGGAACGGTCGGTTCCGCGACGACGTGCGGCGCTTCGTCCGCGGCGACCCCGGGACCATCCCGGCGCTGGCGCAAAGGCTCGCGGGCAGCCCGGATCTGTACGGGGAGGGGGAGGGCACCTGCCCGTCGGTGAACTTCGTCACGTGCCATGACGGGTTCACGCTGGCCGACCTCGTGCGCTACGACCGCAAGCACAACGAGGCCAACGGCGAAGAGGGACGCGACGGCGCGGAGGAGAACTTCTCCTGGAACTGCGGGGTGGAGGGGCCTTCCGGGGAGGCGGACGTGCTCGCGCTGAGGCGCCGGCAGGTGAGGAATTTCCTCGCGATCCTGCTGCTCGCGCGTGGGGTGCCCATGCTCCGGGCCGGGGACGAGTTCGGCAACTCCCAGGGGGGCAACAACAACCCCTGGTGCCGGGACGACCCGACCGGCTGGATCGACTGGACGCCCGAGCCCGAGGGCGAGGGCCTCCTGCGCTTCCTATACGAGATGCTGCGCTTTCGCGCCTCCTCGCAGGCCCTCCTTCGCGGCGACGTGAGCTTTCACGGGGTGAAGGCCGGGCAACCCGACTTCTCGCACGCCTCGCGTTCGCTGGCCGTCCAGTTCCACGGCGAGGACGGCGCCGGGGACGTCTACGCTTCCTTCAACGCATGGGAGGAGCCGCTGGAGTTCGCGCTTCCGGTGGGCCGGTGGAAGCGCGTCGCCGACACGCACGTCGCCCCGCCGGCCGACATCGCTTCGGAAGGCGAGGAGACGCCCGTCGAGGGGGACCGGATCCGGGTGATGCCCTTCTCGGCGGTGGTGCTGGCGAGCTAGCAGCCCGATGAAAGACCCACTCTATCGCGACCGGCGGCCATCGCCCCTGGCTTCGTTCTCGACGCACGACGATGCGCTGCAGGCCTATCCCGCGGGCACCCACCCCGTGCCGCCGAGGGGTTCCCCCCATTCCTTCTCCCCGTTGCCGTCGGCGTCCTCGACGGCCTCGTTCCAGGCCGGGGAGCCGGAGGGGGCGGACGCTTCGTCGGCGCAGTCCTTGGCGAAGATCATCCCCTGCGGATCGATGGCGAACATCCTCAATCCGGTCTTGCCCGGCTCTTCGGGCCAGGCGTAGACGATGAAGGCCCTCTCCTGCATCCTCGCGCCTTCCCTCCCGACGCGCGGCACTTCCCTGTCGGTCTCCTCGACCGCGCCTCCGCGCCCGTCGGGAAGGTAGACCTTGAAGCAGTAGCCGTTCTTCTTCGCCACCCCGTGCGCGTCCACCTTCCCGAGGACCGCCGGGATGTAGAATTCCGACTCGACCTGCGTCCCGCTCTTCCGGCAGGGAGCCGCGCCGCCCAGCTCCGAGAGAAAGCCGAATTCGCCCCTGCCGTTGCCGTTCTGGTCCACCAGGCCGTCGCTCATGAACATCACCTGACCGGTCGAGATGGCCTTGAGGCTTCCCATGGCGTTGGACTCGTTGGCGCCGACATGCGAACGCATCATGAGGGGAATGCTGATGGCCGCCGCGAAAGGCACCAGGAACAGCAACAGAAAGACGCCCAGGGCGCCGCTGACCACCGTGCCCGCCACCGCCACGCCCATGCCCCCCAGCCGGCCCTGGGACCCGTTGATCTTCAGCATGGCCAGGATCCCGAGCACCAGGCCCACGGGCTGGCAGAAAAAGGCGAACACGAGGCTGGCGATCGCGAGCCCGCTGGTCGGCGGAGACGGGTGTACGGGGACGTTCGGCGGATGGGCGCTTCCGCCCGGGGGACTCGGGTCCATGGCTCCTCCTGTCGGATCGGCATCTGTGTACAAACACGGTCGCCCGGCGGAACGCCCGGCGCGCTCCCGGGGTGCCGGCCATTCTGTGCCGACGCCCCTCCCCGTGCAAGGGTCGCGACGGAAAGAACGGAAACCTTCCGGCATCCTCGCCTGTAGGAAAGAGGGCGGGGCGTCCCCGGGACGCCCGCGGTACGTACGCGATCGGACTTGCGGCTCGTATGGCCGCGCGGATTCTGGTAGCCTGAAAAGCGTCTTCCGCGATTCCGCGGGAGACACGACACGTCGAGGTGATTCGAGGAGGTGAACCATGCGGACATTTCTGATCGTTCCTCTCCTGTCGGTGCTGCTTTTCCCCTCCGTCCTGTGGGCCGGCGAGGAGGAAGCGGCCGATCTGGAACAGATCGAGTTGCAGCTCATGCTCAAGAAAAAGGAGATGGAGCTGCGGGCGATGGAAGCGGAGCTGGACTTCGAGAACGCCCAGCGCCAGCTCGAACTCGAACGAAGAAAGCTCGAACTCGAGCGGGAGATGGAAGAGGAGGAGGAAGAGGAAGAGGAACACCGCGAAGGCGGCGGGGGCGGCGGAGGCGGGCTCGTCCTGCTTCTCGGCCTGTTCGTCGTGCATCTCCTGTCCGCGATCTGGGTCTACATGGACATCCGGACGCACAACCGGGGCTCCGGGATCTGGATCGTCATGAGCTTCCTGGCCGGCCTCTTCGGCGCGGGGGTCTATGCCCTCATCCGGCTCGGGGACGCGAAGGCCGAGGAGGAGGAGGAAGCCGAAGAGGAAGCCTAGCGCGGATGCTCGGCCAGGGAGGGAGGCGAATCCTCCGTCGAAGCCGGAGGTCCGGCGAAAAGCACCGCTTGGGATTGTCGATTACAGATTTCAGCGGTTGTCAACGGCAACCTGCGGGAATCGCCGTGGTCCCGGGCCTGGAGCCGTATGGCCCGGGACACACGCCGTGAAGTAGAGCGCGCTGAGCGCTCTCACTTCATGGCACGCCTCCCACAAACAGCAACATCGAAAAGGGTCTCATTCGGCGTGAAGACCTCCTCTGGGAGCGCGAGGGGACCGAGCGCGGCCCGGACCTGCCCCTCTTCCGGACGCGCATCGACACGATGCGCAATCCCCGCAACGGCAAGACGGTCCGCGCCGTGGTCCTCGAGACGCCGGACTGGACCAACGTCGTCCCCGTGACATCCGAGGGCCGGATCGTGGTGGTCCGCCAGTACCGCTTCGCCACGGGCGACATCACGACCGAAATCCCCGCCGGCATCGTGGACCCGGGGGAAGACCCGCAGGACGCGGCGATACGGGAGCTGCGCGAGGAGACGGGCTACGAGAGCGCGGACTGGATGTCGCTGGGCTACGTGGAGCCCAATCCCGCCTTCCTGGCCAACCGTTGCCATCACTGGCTCGCCCGAAACTGCCGGAAAACCGGCGAGCCCCGCCCGGACGACGGCGAGGCCCTCGAGGTTCTCGAGATGGACCTCGACGAGGTGCGCCGGGAGATCCGCCAGCGCCGCATGCGCCACGCTTTGGCCGTGACGGGTCTTTCGTTCGCCTTCGAACGCGGTGGGATCGGGGGGGGCGCATAGCCGTCCGTTGAAAACCCGTTCGGGGCGAGAACGAGAGAAATAGCGCCGATCGAAGTCGATCGGGCTTTGCAACGGGCCGCGGGGGGGGCAAAAACGGAAAGGGCTCAATCCAGCAGGGAACGGATCCCGGCGGGAAGCCGGTCGGCCAGGGAAGGATGGGTTTCCACGAGACGCAGGATGTCCGCGATGTCCTTCTGCCGCGAGGACCGACCACGAGGCCTGTGCTTCTTGCGCAGGAACCTCGTACAGGACGCTCTCCGGTCTTGCCAGAACATGTTACCCCATCGCCCCGCTTGTTACGGAATGGTAACCCGCCAAGGAAAGGGAAGGATATCGGGCAAGTCCACCTTTCCATAACTCTCATCATATGAACGTCTTGGGATCTCCCGCCGGGATCGCCCGGCGGCACGCGGTTTGCAAATTCCTTTCTCGTGATCCACTCCTTCTTCAAAGCGATCCGGTCCGCATGGGTCCCGGCCCTTCTCTTCTCGACCGCGCAAGCCCTCGCGGATCCCGGCCTTCCCTCGCAAGCCGGCGTCCACGTCTCTCTCGAGCAGGCCTGGGCCTTCCATGTCCTGCAGCCGGCCGCGGCGCCCGGGACCCGCCCGGGGGTCTCCGCGTGGGTGGAGTCGTACGACTGGAAGAGATGGGAAGGCGAGGAGCCTCGCGGCCGTGGATGGGGCCTGGAAAGGTCTCGTGAACGCCGGCCCTCCCGCCCCGATCCCTCCGCGACCGGCTTTCCCTCCCGGCGGATCGAGCTCGATTTCGAAAGCCCCATGGATCACGTGGAAGCGAACAGCAGGCTGTGGTACTCGGCGAACCAGCTCTTCGCGAGGGGCAACGATCTCGCGGGCGTGGGTCTCGCTCTCGACGGACATGTCGCCGGCCGCCTCCTTCTCCTCGCCGGCGCCGTCTACCTCTCCGGCGGGCTCTCCTTCTACTCCCACGAGGTGGCCCACACCTACGAGGACCGGAGGCAGGGCGTCCGCGAGAACTTCTCCGTGAACGGGGGCCGCTGGGTCCATCTGGGCTACCCCGACTACGTGAAGAACTTCGCCTGGGGCGAGCCCACCTGGGGGCCGGCGGAGGACCTTCGCGCCGTCGGCGCCGGCGTGAACCAGACGACGCACAACGGGCGGTTCGCGCTCCGGCGCCGGCTGGTCCGGGACCGCCTGGATTTCACGGACGGCCTGATCTTCCTGGAGGGCCAGCTGGACCATCTTCTGCAGATCGCCGTGGGGTACGTCGAGGAGGACGAGGACAACGACGCGAACCTCTACACGGCGCTTCTGAAGGAGAGGGGCCTTCGACTGCACCGCTCCGAGTACCTGGCTCTCTCGATGGCCGCCGACCTCCTTTCGTTTCCGGTGTGGGAGAGTCTGTTCGCCGTGGGGCGGTACCTGGCGTGCGGGGAGCGGGACGCGAAGCCCTTTCGCGTCCCCGTCGCTCGCGGCCTGTCCGTCGCGCCCCCCGTGTTCAGCCTTTACCTGACGCCGGAAGGGCTCCTCTTCGACGCGGGGGTCTTCCTGCTTCCGGACGGTTTCGCGCCCGTGGAGCTGTCGCTGTGCCGCCGGGCGGACTTCCGCGGCGAGTCGAGCGTCAGGGGAGTCCGCGCGGGGGCGAAGATCCACGAGTGGTGGTGTTATCGCCGCTCGTCGTGGGGCGTGTCCGCTTCCCCCTACGTCTATCTCGACGTGCGCGGCGCAGGCGAGGTTTCCGGGGGTCTGGCGGGCGCGGAGCTCGCCGTGGCGTTCTTCGGGGCGGCGCTGACGCTTCGCCTGGAGTACGCCGAGAACGATCTCGTGAGGAACCTCGTCCAGCAGGAGGAGAAGGGATTCCGCGCGGTGCTGGGGTGCCGGCTCCGGATCTGAATCCCCGGGAAGGGGAACCAGGATTATGGATTGCCTAGGTAGGGATTTCAGATTTTAGATTGGAGATTTCAGCCGTCAGATTTTCGTAGACCCGCCATAGCCTCGCAGATGCAAGACAGGCGACGGCGGGCAAGCAAGGACAAAGCAGGCGACGGCGGGTCTCGCCCGCAGCGCCTCGGCGACACGGTTCTCGACACGATGCGAAGCCCTGAACCGAGGCGAGAAGCCTATGGTTCAGGGGCACGGAGGCTCGAAGACACGAAGGGATTCAGGGATTGAGGGTTTTCGATCGGATGCGAGCGGCTCGGCCGAGCTCGTCGAGGTCCTCCTGGCGAGCGAATACCTTTTGGCTCGGGGGGACCCTCGCCCTCCAAGACAACGCTTTCGACTGGAATCTGACGGCCGCAATCTGAAATCCCTTTATCAGCCATCCGCCCTTCCACATCCGGAATCGCGAGCGTGGTCCCCTACCATCCCTTGGGCAGCGTGAGCCCCAGCACCTCGACCAGGAAGGCCATCTCGTCGGCGGTTTCCTCGAGGGCCTGGGTGAGCGGCTTGCCGCCGCCGTGGCCGGCCCGCGTCTCGATGCGGATGAGCACCGGCGCGGCGCCCGCCTGCGCGTGCTGCATGGCCGCCGCGAACTTGAAGCTGTGCATGGGCACCACGCGGTCGTCCGTGTCCGCGGTCGTGATGAACGTGGGCGGGTAGGCCGTCCCCTCCTTGATGTTGTGGTAGGGCGAGTAGGCCAGGAGGGCCTTGCATTCCTCGGCGTCGTCGGAGGAGCCATAGTCGTCGACCCAGTACCGCCCCGCCGTGAACTTGTGATAGCGCAGCATGTCCATCACGCCGACGGCGGGCAGGCAGGCGCCGAAGAGGTCCGGGCGCTGGGTCATGACCGCGCCCACCAGCAGGCCCCCGTTCGATCCGCCCTGGATGGCCAGCCTCTCCGGGCGCGTGTACCCCTCCTTCACCAGGTACTCCGCGGCCGCGATGAAGTCGTCGAACGTGTTCTGCTTCGAGCACCTCGTCGCGGCCTTGTGCCACGCCTCCCCGTACTCCCCGCCCCCCCGCAGGTTCGGCACCGCGTACACGCCCCCCAGATCCATCCAGGCCGCGCGCGTGGCCGAGAAATGAGGGGTCAGGGAGATCTTGAACCCCCCGTACCCGTAGAGAAGCGCGGGGTTCGAGCCGTCGAGCTCCAGGCCCGTCCGGTGCGCGATGAACATCGGCACCTTCGTGCCGTCCCGGCTCTCGTAGAAGACCTGTTTGACCTCGAGACCTTCCGTGTCCACGTCCACCTCGGCCCGCTTGAAGAGCCGGCTCTTTCCCGTGACGATGTCGTAGCGGTAGATGCTCGGAGGCGTGTCGAAACTCTCGAACGAAAAGAACGTCTCCGTGTCGCTTCGCTTCCCCCCGAATCCATGGGCCGAGCCGATGCCCGGGAGATCCACCTCGCGGATGAACGCTCCCGAGAGGGAGAACACCTTGACCCGGGTCTTCACGTTTTCGAGGTAGCGGGCGATCAGCACGTTGCCCACGAGATCCACGGAACGAAGGGTCGCCTCGGCCTCGGGAAGGATCACGCGCGGGGACCGCCAGTCGGGTTTCCGGACGTCGATGGCCACCACGCGGCCCCGCGGCGCCTCCTGGTCCGTCCAGAAGTAGAAGACGGGCCCGTCGTTGCCCAGGAAGGAGAAGTCGTGGGCGAATGCGTCGATGAGGTCCACGGGGCACGCGTAGGGCTCGGCCAGGTCGCGGTAGGCCACGCGGACGTCGTCGGCGTCCGGCTTCCAGATGGAGATGACCAGGTAGCGCCCGTCCTCGGTCACGTCGGCGCCGAAACCCCATTCCGGGTGTTCCTCGATCGCGAAGACCAAAACGTCCTTTCGCTGGGGCGTCCCCGTGCGGTGGTAGTACATCCGCCGGTCCAGGTTGCTCTCCTGGAACGCCTTGCCCGGCGGGGGGGCGGGGTAGCGGCCGTAGAAGAAGCCCCGGCCGTCCGGCGTCCACGAGGGCCGGGAGAACTTGATCCACCGTAGCGTTTCGGGAAGGACCCGGCCCGTGTCGATCTCCATCACGCGCCACGTGCGCCAGTCCGAGCCGGATTCCCGGACGCCGTAGGCCACGTAGGCCCCGTCGTCGCTGAAGGACGTCCCGCCCAGCGAGAGGTGGCCGTCCTCGGACCACGCGTTGGGATCGAGCAGCGTTCTCGGCTCGCCCTCGCGCGTCTCGAGGACGGTCAGCACGGCGTGGTCCTGGAGCCCCTGGTTGTGGAAGTAGCAGGTGCGTCCCCCACGCTTGAAGGGCGTGCCGTACTTCTCGAAGTTCCAGAGGTTTTCGAGTTTCTTCCGGATGCGGTCCCGCGCCGGGATCGCTTCCAGCCAGTCGAAGGTGAGGCGGTTCTGCGCCTCCACCCACGCGGCCACCTCCCCGGATTCCCGCACGTCCTGCTCGAGCCAGCGGTAGGGGTCGTGAACCCGGACCCCGTGGTACTCGTCCACGTGGGCCACGCGCCGGGTCTCGGGGTAGGCGGGCCCGTTCTCCCCGGCGCGCGCCGGCGCAAGCCCGAGGGCGAGGACCGTCGCCGAGACCAGGATGCGCGTCGTCTTCATGATCGTTTGCCTCCGATCGCCACGGTACGGCTGTCCAGAACAGCAGACAGCATAGCCCAAGAAGGCCCAATCGCAAACAGCACGCAAAGGGATGCAGGGATTTTCGATTTTCGTTCGTGGTGAAGAAGGAAACCCTTTGTGGGAGGCGCGATCTGCGCCGGCGGCATCGCCGTGGTCCCGGGCCGAGAGCCTGCGTGGCCCGGGACACACGCCTCCCACAAACAATGGAGTCCTTGCCTTTCTTCGTGCATCCTTGCGGGCATCTGCTATCCTTTTCCGTCCCGCAACGAGATTCCCGGCACTCGGGGCGCCCGCCAGGGCGCCCTTTTTCCGTGGAGGACGCCGGGATTCGGAGATCCGGGAATCCCGAGGAAGGAAACGCATGGCGCGAAGCTTCGAGATCGAGAAGGTCCGCAACATCGGCCTGATGGCGCACATCGACGCCGGCAAGACCACGGTGACCGAGCGGGTCCTGTTCTACAGCGGCAAGAAACACAAGATGGGGGAGGTCCACGACGGCGAGGCGACCATGGACTGGATGGTGCAGGAGCAGGAGCGGGGCATCACCATCACCTCGGCGGCGACCTCCACCGCCTGGAAGAAGCACCGGATCAACATCATCGACACGCCGGGGCACGTGGACTTCACGGCAGAGGTGGAGCGTTCCATCCGGGTGCTGGACGGGGCGGTGACCCTCTTCTGCGCGGTGGGCGGCGTCCAGCCCCAGAGCGAGGCGGTGTGGCGCCAGGCCCGGAAGTATCGCGTCCCCAGCATCGCCTTCGTGAACAAGATGGACCGGGCCGGGGCGGATTTCCACGGCGTGGTCGAGGAGCTCCGCAAGAGCCTCGGCGCCAACCCCGTGCCCCTGGTCCTTCCCCTGGGCGCGGAGGAGGATTTCCGGGGGCTGATCGATCTTCTGGACGAGAAGGCGCTTCTCTACGACGAGGGATCGCTGGGCGTCACGATCCGCGAGGAGGCGATTCCCGCTTCGCATGAAGCGCAAGCGCGCCGCGCCCGGGAGAGGCTGGTCGAGCGGGTCAGCGAGCAGGACCCGGTGCTGATGGAAAAATACGTGGAGGGGGTGGAACCCGGGCGCGCGGAGCTCAAGCAGGCGTTGCGGCGGGCCGTGATCGGAAGCCGGATCGTGCCGGTGCTCTGCGGCGCCGCGCTGAAGAACAAGGGCATCCAGCGCCTCCTCGACGCCGTGGTCGACTACCTCCCCTCCCCGGCCGACCTGCCGCCCCAGGTGGGAACGCGGGAGACCCAGACGGAAGACGTGCTCCTGCGCCACCCCTGCGACGACGCCCCGCTGGCCGCGCTCGCCTTCAAGGTCCAGGCGGACAAGCACACGGGCAAGCTCGTCTACGTGCGGGTCTACTCCGGGATCCTGAAAGCCGGGGAGACCGTGCTCAACGCCAACCGGAACGTGAAACAGCGCGTCGGAAGGCTCTTCGAGATGCACGCCAACCGGCGCAACCCGGTGGACGCGCTGTACGCGGGCGAGGTGGGCGCGGTGGTGGGGCTCTCGGACACCGCGACGGGGGAGACGCTCTGCTCGGCATCCGAGCCGGTGGAGCTGGAGCCCATCGAGTTTCCGGCGAGCGTGATCGGGGTGGCGGTGGCCCCGGCGAGCCGCGCGGACCGGGAGAAGCTGTCGGAGGCCCTGTCGCGGCTGGCGGAGGAGGATCCCAGCTTCGAGGTGCGGGCGGACCCGGAGACGGGGGAGCGCGTCATCTCGGGGATGGGCGAGCTGCACCTGGAGGTCGTTCTCGACAGGCTCACGCGGGAGTTCGGCGTGAAGGTGAAGGCGGGCAAGCCCCAGGTGGCCTACCGGGAGACGATCGTGGGGACGGTGGTCCACGAACAGCGGCACGTGAAGCAGACGGGGGGGCGGGGCCAGTTCGCCCACGCGATTTTGCAGGTCGAGCCGGGCGAGCCGGGGTCGGGGCTCTCGTTCGAGAGCCGCGTGCGGGGGGGCGCGATCCCGAAGGAGTATCTTCCCGCCCTCAAGCGAGGGGTGCTGGAGGCCATGGCGGAGGGGCCCTATGCGGGCTTTCCGCTGGTGGACGTGAAGGTGCAGGTGCTGGACGGCTCGGCCCACGAGGTGGATTCCTCGGACTTCGCCTTCCAGGCGTGCGGGAAGCGGGGGTTCCGGGAAGCGTGCCGGAAGGCGGGGCCGGAGCTGTTGGAGCCGCTGGCGGCCGTGGAGGCGGTGGTGCCGGAGGAGCACGCGGGGGCGGTGGCGTCGAGCCTGGGGGCGCGGCGCGGGAAGATCCAGGATCTGGAGATCCGGGGGGCGCGCTGCATCGTCCGGGCGCTGGCGCCGCTGGCCGAGCTGTGGGGATACGCGACCGAGCTGAGGAACCTGACGCACGGCCGCGGCGAGTTCACCTCGCACTTCGAGCACTACGCGACGGTGCCCGGCGACATCGCCGAGGCGATCGTCAAGGCACGCCGCGAGGCGAAGAGGTGAAGTGACAAGCGTAGGGATTTCAGATTTGAGCGCAGAGGGGTCGGGCACAGGGCCCCGCCCCTACGCTTTGCTGAAATCTCCAATCTGAAATCCCTTCCTATGCAATCCACAATCCCTACGCGTCCCCGCCTTCCGTCTCCCCCGACACCGTCAGGCCCATCCGAACCAACCCTGGAACCGGCCTCGAAACGCCTCCCAATAATAACAAGCCCTCCGCCAGTTGCCTGAAAGCGCGGACACGGACATGCCGCCCAGAGGCCGAAGCCAGTGGTACAGGACGAACCAGAAGGGATCTCGGTGGTTGCGAAGCACCCTCCCCATCCCCATCCCGTAGGAGAAGGCCCGCCGAAGGGTCTTCCGGTCGTAGACCAGGAGGGGGTCGGGATGGTTCACGCAAAGCGCCGGGTCGTAGTGGAGCCGGAAGCCCTTTTCCAGGGCGCGGATCAGGTAATCGGTTTCCTCCCCCGAGCCCCACGGCGTGCCGGACCCCACGCCCAGCGTCTCGTCGAAGCCGCCCACGGTCCCCACGACGCGGCGTCTGAGGAAGCTGCTGCACACGGTGCCCCGTTTCCACACGTTGAAGCGGTCGATCCGCCCCGGGCGGCCGTCCCAGCGCCCCGCCACCGACCGGCCGCTCTCGTCGGTGAACCGCCCGTTGATCCCGTCCCATTCCGGATGTTCGCCCATCATGCGGGCCACGCGGGCGAGCAGGTCATCGGGGTACCAGCTGTCGTCGTCGGGGAAGGAGACGATCTCTCCGGCGGCATGGGGAATGCCCGCGTTGCGGGCCCGGGAAGCGCCGGTTGGGGAGCGCAGGTGCTTGATGGGGAACCGGGTCCGGTACTCCTCGAGGAGGCGGAGGACGCGGTCGTCGGGATTCTGGTCCACCACGATCAGTTCGAAGGGGCGGTGGGTTTGCGCCTGCAGGGCGCGAAGGAACCGCGCGGGTTCCGAGACACGGCCCACCGTCGCCATGACCAGAGAGAACTTCACGGCAGAGGTGTTTCCAAGCCTTTCCGCGGTGTTGGGACACGACCGGACCCGGGTGGAGACATCACGGGAGCCAGTGTAACGTACGCTTGGGGAAATATTCATTCTTTTGCGCAGACACGACTTCGGCCTCCCTCCTTGCGGTTCCGGTTTCTCCATCCGGCGCGGCTATGCTTGGTTTCTGGACGGGCTCTTGTTGCGCAGAAGCCGGAGCAGGTAGACGGCGTTGATGGCGTGGTAGACGGCGAAGGCGGTCGTGAAGGCGGCCGCGAGGCCGCAGGCGCCCCACCGGGGAATCCAGAGGAAGCTGAGCCCCGTCATGATCACCACGACCGTCACGTGGCTCGCCAGGATCACCGCGAGCTTCCGGACGTACAGGATCGCCATGATGGCCGGGGTCCCGGCCGCGGCAAGAATCGAAGAGAGGAAGAGCCACCGGACGGCCGGAACCGCGCCGGCGTACCGCGCCGGCAGCAGGAGCGTCACGAGGAGGCCGGCCCCGGCGATGGCGACCGCGATGCCCACGACGACGATGCCCAGGGGAAGGAGGGACTTCTTCTGGAGGCGGACCACCTCCTTCCACGCTCCGGTCCCGGAAACCTTGGCGAACATGACGTTCGTGTAGGCTCCGAGGAGGAGGATGAAGGCCGTGTTGATCTGCTGGGCGAGGAAGAAGTTCGAGACCTCTCCGCCGGACGCGTGCAGGTACTTGAGAAGGAAGATCCCGAGACGGTTCTCGAAGGAGGTGAGGATCATGATGCCGGCGAAGAACCCGCCGAACCGCAGGGTGCGGGAGATGTCCTCCGGGTGGAGGCGGCCCCAGCGGCGCGAGTCCCGCGGGAGGAGGATCAGCCCGAGAACGACGGCGGCCCATGCCGCGAGGGCGTACACGGAGAGGATCCATCCCGGCAGCAGGCGTCCGGCGGCGACCAGGGCCAGGATCCCGGCCAGTTTCAACAGGTTCTGCGTGATGGAAAGGAGCGGGTCCTTGAAGAACTGCTTGTGGCTGTAGAACATCCCGTTGAGCAGGATGATCCCGCCCAGCCCCATGCCCGCCACGACGGCGAGCATCAGAAGGAGCCGGTCGCCACGCCCCTCCATGAAGGTCTCGAGAATCTCGCCGGAGGCGAGCCAGATCCCGGCGAACAGGACGATCCAGAGCGCGATCTTCACGGTGGCGGCGAGGCGGAAGATGCCCGCGGCCCGGGCCGGCTCTCCCGCCGCGACCTGCTGCGCGGCGTGCCTCACGACCGTGTTGTTCATGCCGAGTTCCGTGAACTCGAAGACCAGCCACATCACGGTCATGGCGATGGCGAAGGTCTCGTAGGCTTCGGGGGACAGGAGGTGGGCGAGGAGGAAGATGACCGCGAACGCGATCCCTTTCGACGCCAGGGACCCGAGAAACAGGGTATAGGTGTGGATGGCGGTCCGCGTCTTCAGCAGATTGTATGCCGAGGAAAGCATCAGCGGAATCCGATAGGAAAACTCGAGCCCCTCACGCCTTCAAGATGATCTTCTTTCCCCGATTCAGACGGGAGAGCCGTCGAAAAGGATCCACGCGGAAGAGGGCTCCCGCCATGCCGGCCAGGGAAAGGGCTTTCTCCCGCGGCGCGGTGCCCGGAACCGCGTTTCGGAAATGACGAAAGGACTCGCTCCAGCGACCTTCTTTCAGCGACGCGCGTCCGTACAGGTACTGGACGAAGGCGAGCACGCGCGAGGCGTCCACGTCCAGCGCCTCGCACGCGTTGTCCCGGGCCGCTTGCCGGATGAAACGCTCCATGGTGACGGCCATGTTCCGCGTCTGGCTCGGATCCTGGACGGACTCCTGGGCGGGATGCCTCCGCCAGAAGCCGAGCCATTCGTTCAGGCAGCGGAAACAACGGGGCCCCGGCGGCGCGGCCACCAGCCGAAGCCACGTGGAATAGTCCACGAAGGGGATCCCCTCGGGCTGCCAGAACCCTCCGGCGGCCAGAAGAGCGTCCCTGCGGAACATCATGGTCACCGCGGGGACCACGATGTTCGTGCGCACGATCAGGGCGTACGCGGACGCCGGAAGCGGGTAGTCCACCACCGTTCCCCTCGAGCCGACGTTCTGCATCTCTCCTGCGGGGCGCCCCAGATCGTCCACGACGAGGCCGTTTCCCCACGTCAGGACCACGTCCTCCCGGGAGAAGAGCGGGACCTGGCGCTCCAGCTTTTCGGGCGGCCAGAGGTCGTCCCCCTCCAGGACCGCCATCACCTCGCCCGAGGCTCTCTCCAGCGCCTCGTTGTAGTTGTCCCCGAGATGCAGAATCCCCCTGTGGGGATTCTGGATGAACCGGATCCGCGGATCCTTGAAGGATCGCACCTTCTCCGCCGTGCCGTCCGTCGAACCGTCGTCGACGACGATCTGCTCCCAGTTCGAATAGGTCTGCTCGAGGACGCTTTCGATACAGGGACCGATATAGTCCTCGAGGTTATGGGTCGTCGTGATGATGGAGACCCGTGGCCCCTGCATGATGCTCCTCGACTCGCAACGGCGCCTTGACGGCCTGTCAGGTCCCCGCCGCGTCTTGCGGCTGTTCCCTCTCCACGCGTTCGCACAGGGCGTGCAGGATGGCCATGTGAAGCTCCTGGATGCGCTGGGTGTTGCGGGAGGGAACCGTAAAGCAGCAGTCCGCCCCGGTCAGCGTGGAAGCAGGATCCTCCCCCGTCAGGACCACGGCCGCCATGCCCTTGGACCGCGCCGCCTCCAAAGCCCCCAGCACGTTCGCGGACGCGCCCGACGTCGTGATCGCCACCAGGACGTCGCCCTTCCTCCCGAGCCCCTCCACCTGGCGGGCGAAGACGGCCTCGAACCCGTAGTCGTTCCCCAGGGCCGTCACCACCGACGTGTCGGAACTCAGGGCCACCGCGGCCAGCGGCGCCCGCTCCACCCGCAGGCGGCCGACGAGCTCGGCCACGAAGTGCTGGGCGTCCGCCGCGCTGCCCCCGTTGCCGCAGACCAGGACCTTGCCGCCGCCGCGCAGGCGGGACGCGATCAGACGCCCCGCCCTCTCCACGAGCGGTTCGATCCCCTCGGCCATGCGGCGGGCGAGAAGGCTGAGATCATGGAACGACCGGCTGGCCGCCCCCCCTGCCGCGGCGCTCGAGGACCCGTCCATCCGACATGCCCCGCCAAAATCCGTCGCGCGGACCGCATCGATTCGGGAAACCCGTCCTCCTGGAATGCCTTCTCGACACGGATAACGCCGAACCGGATTGTATCCATCCGGCGCCGGGATGCCAGGGCGTTACTTCATTTTCCGGGCGTAGCGGTAGTACGTCTGAAGCGTCAGCACGTTGATCGCCGTGGCGTAGACACGCCCGCCCGCCGCGCCCCACGCGCCCACCGGATCCCACGACCCGTTCTCGCAACCCTGGCGGTCCTGCGACGGCACCAGCGCCTCCTTCATCGGCTCGTTCCACGATGACCAGAGGTTCCCCCCCAGCTGGAACAGCGCAAGCGTGCCGAAGTGGAAGTGGATCAGGTCGACCGTTCCGCTCGCCGGGTCCCAGCGCGGCGGCGTCCCCCCCAGCACCGCCCCCGTCTCCAAAAGCCCCGGCGTCTCCAGCGCCCTCTCGCCGTGCACGAAGATGCGCGCGGCCAGCGACGCCGCCGTCAGCGCCTCCGAGGGCCGGTACGCCTTCCGGATCGCTTCCGGGCGCCCGGTCGACTCGCCCCGGTCCCGGTACCCCGTCTTCAGCGTCGCGGGATCGGTCGTCTGATCGAGCCAGGCCGCGCCGCTCTCCAGCGAAGACGCCGGCACCTTCAGGTTGCAAGTCTTCGCGGACGCCAGGGCGAGCAGGGCCCACGACGTGGCGTGGCTGTCGCTCTCCCCGGGCCGGATGCCGTACCGCCATCCTGCCCCCGGGTTCTGGCAGGCGACCAGGAGGTCGACGCCCTTCTGGGCCGGCCCTTTGAAAAGCGGGCTCTTGGCGGTCAGCCCGTAGGCCTCGGCGAAGGCCATCGTGCACAGGATGTGGTTGTAGATCCAGCGGCCGTCGTCGGTTTTCGGGCCGAAGCGGCCGTCCGGCGCCTGGCGATCCCGGATCGCCCTGACGGCCTTCTTGACGGTTTGCTTGAACTTGCCGTGCTTGTGGGTGTGCCCCGCGCCGAGGAAGGCCAGCAGCGAGAGCCCCGACACGCCCATGTCGTACGCGTCGCTGGAACCCGGCCCGGAGCATGTCCCCTTCTTGCAGTTCATCATGAACTTGTCGCACGACCACATCCCGTCGGGGTCCTGGTGGTTCTTGAGCCAGATCAGCCCCATCAGAACGGCGGATTCGGTCTCCCGACCGCCGCCGTACTCGCGGAGCTTCCGCCGCCCGCCGAACCGCCCGCCCAGGTTGCCGCCCGGCCCGCCCCCGATGCCGATCGCCGAGTTCCAGGGCTTGCCCGCGAAGGGCTTCTCCTTCCCGGGCCGGTCCGATGCCCCGTCCGGCGGGGGAGCGTCATTCTCGACGTCCTCGACCTCCACGTGGTCCCGGATCGTGGTGTCCTTCAGTTCCGGGTCCTCGATGGGCGTCTCGTCGGGATCGATCTTCCGGTCCTTCCCGAAGAGGTCCCCTTCGATCGCCACCAGCGCCTCGTCCAGGGGCAGGAAGGCCTCCATCAGGCTTCCCTCCTCCCCGCGGAAGAAGATCTTGTAGACGCCGAGCTTGCAGCACTCCTGGAGGACGAACTGGGCGTATTTCCAGGGCGCGGCTCCGTCGGCGTCGATCCGGAGCGCCACGTCCGGGAAGAAGGGCCCCTGCTCGTCGGACCCGTAGTACGCCTTCGGGGTCTCCGCCCTTTCCGACCGGTCGCCGAGAGGGGCCACCGCGCCCAGGAACCGGATCCGGGCGACGCCCGCTTCCCGCACCATGCGGTAGGCCGCGAGGATCCAGCGCAAGGGGACGTCCCCGCCCCCGTCGATCTCCGCGACCTGCGCGCCGGCCATGCGGAGCTGGTCGACCTTCCCCCGGGCGCGGGCGAGCCCCTTCTCGTCGTAATTGCAAAGGATGGGCCCGAGGTAGACCTTGCATCGCTCGAGGACGGGATTCCAGCGGAGGACGATCCGGATCGGGGCCGTGTGTCTCACCTCCGGCACCTCGGGATGTTCACGCGGCGCCTTCCTGCACGCTTCCGCGAGGGCCGGCAGGAGCGCTTCGGGCCGGACCTGCGTTTTCCGGGCGGGTTCGTCGGCCTCCTCCAGGACCAGGAAGAAGGTCCCGTTCCCGTCGATGCGAAGATCCACACCGACGGAGCCGCCGGCCTCGGGGCTTTCCAGGGCATCCCGGGGCGCCGGGGGCGCCTCGTCGCCGCATCCGGCAACGAGAAGAAGCAGGGAAAGGATGGCGACAGGAATCGGTCTCATGGGGGGGCCCTCAAATGAGTTCACGGGCGCCGTTCAACGGCGGCGCTTTTCATTATACACGGATTTCTGGCACGGAAGGTTTCAGGCCTCCTGCCGTTCGTGGGAGGCGCGCCATGAGGATTCGCCTCGGGCCATTCGCGCTGACAGCGCGAAACACGCTTGAGCGGATGGCATTGCGAAGGCCGTGCGGTATAATTCGTTCGACCGACGAGACACGTTTTCGAGAGGACGCCATGGCCAAAAAGGACAGCTGGTACAACAAATTCCGCGAGGCGTACATGGACCTTCACGCCGCCTACCTGGCCGTGTTGCGCCTGCGCCATCAGCGACACGACAGCCTCCCGCTCGTCATCGAGCGGGACATGAACCGGGAGGACCCCTTCGGCAAGGGGAACCCCGCCGCGAAGGACGCGGTGAAGCGGTGGCACGCGCTGTGGGAGAAGCACGCGTGCGGCGATGCGAACCAGCAGGCGTTCTCCGCCGTGACCGATGCCCTGAAGCAACATTATCACAGCTGGTCGGAATTCATGAAGACGTGCCCGCCCGACCTCAAGAAGTTCAAGATCGACGTCCCCTACGACACCTACATGATGACCGCCACCACGATGTCGCGGGGCACGCTGGAGAAACGCGCCCGCGTCCTCTCCGAGGCCTGGAAGCGCCACATCACCAAGGGGACGGACATGAAGCCGGACAAGGGGAAGGGGCGGTAGGGATTCGGGGCTTCAGATTCCAGCACGTCGGGTTCCAGCCGTTTCCGTCCGGGCAGGCAACGCCACGCCACGACCGCTCGATGGCTTTTCGGCCTGTTGCTGCGGGCTGGAAGCCCGCGATCCATGCAAGCGACCGCTTGGAGGGACACGGCATCAATGAATCAGGAAGATCCGTCTGCCGCGAAGCGGCATCAGGCTGATCAGGGGATGCTGAAATCTGGAATCCCCCCTCTACAATCCCCCCTCCGGCAAACCTACTTCACCGCTTCCCAGGTGCGGCGGTCCACCGGCGCGTAGCGGTAGTAGACCTCCAGGCACAGCGTCGCCAGCGTCGTGGAGAAGAGCCGGCCGTACTTGGCGAACTCGCCCTGGGGGTCCCACGACCCGGCGAGATCCCCTTCCTGCACCTGGTTCTCGACGATGAGGTCGCGCAACGCCTCGTTCCACTCGAGGAAGCGGTCGCGGTCGACCTGGAAGGTGAGCAGCATGCCGTAGTACCAGTAGTACCAGTCCTGCTTCTTCCAGGAAGGCATGCGTTTTTCCGTGATCCACGCCGCGGAACCCGCGAGCTCCGGCGGGGACGCGTCGATGTAGAGCCGGCAGAGGCACCCGATGGCCGAGCGGCGCGCGTTCATCTCCCAGGGGTCGTCGTACCCGTAGAGGTGAAGGCGCTCGCCGTCTTCGTCCTTCTTCTTCGCGCGCACGCGCTCCAGAAAACGCACCGCCCCCTCCATGGCCTCCCCCGGGACGTCGACGCCCGCCTCGAAGGCCGACTTGAGCTGCATCACGAACCAGCCCGTCACCGACGTGTCGGGCTTCTGGCCGGCGTTGTACCGCCACCCGCCCCGCTCCCCCGTCCGCTCGTCCTTGTACGCGTGGACGTTCACCGCGTAGTCCACGGCCTTGCGCGCGGCCTCGAGCGTCTTCTCGTCCCGGTCCAGCGCCGCGACCTCCGCCAGCGCCATCCCGCAGATGGCGTGCGTGTACCCCACGCCGTAGCCCCCCTGCCCCTTCTCCCAGATGCGGCCGGTCTCCGGGTCCTGCTTCGAGATCAGGAACGCCACGGCCTTCTTCACCGTCTCCCGGTGGTCTCCCACCTCCGCCGTCTGGCCCGCCCCCGCGAAGGCGAGCAGCGAGAGCCCCGTCATGGCGAGGTCCACGTTCTCGCGCGAGCCGTGCTTTTTCGAGTCCCAGCGGCCGTCCTCCCCGGCCGTCCTGGCGAGAAAACCCAGCGCCGAGTCCACCGCTTCCTCGGACGCCTCGGTGCCGCCGTACTTCAGGGCGGTCTCCAGCCGAAGCGAGGCCCGCCTCTGCCGCAGCCTCTCCGGCGTGTTCCGGACGAGGATCTCCTCCTCGGTCGGTTCCTCCTCCTCCGGGGCGGTCGCGGCCGGCTTCCCCGTGTCGCGCAGGACGAACCACCACAGGGCAAAGCCCCCGGCGCCCAGCAGCAGCAACACGAGCAAAAGGACGACGGCCTTGCCGAGGCAGCCCTTCTTCGCGGGCGCCGCGGCGCGCGGGCCCTCGCCGTCCCGGAGCGCGACGAAGTCCTCCTCGGACGCGTAGTCGAGGAAGACGAAGAGATCGTCGTCGGCGAGGTTCTCCACCATCTGCGGGGGCGGCGCGGCCCCGGCCGCCGCGTCTTCGGAGGGGGCTGCCGCTTCGGGCGCTTCACCGGCTTCCGTCTCCGGTCCTTCCTCCTGTTCCGGAGGAGCCTCTTCGTCGCCGGCGGGAGGCGCCGGCGTGTCGTCTTTTTCGAGGGACACGGTCGGCGGCCCCGGCGACAGGTCCTTCGCTTCCGCGTCCCGGGCGTCTTCCTTTTCGGGAGGAGGCGCTTTCTGGACGTGTCCGGCCACCTCGCGGAGGTCCGGCGCCCCGTCCTCTTCCGAGAGGGGCTCGAGGATGTCGTCGTCGCCGGGTCCGGGGCTTCCCGTGTCCTCTCCCCCTTCAGTCCTCGCCTTGTCTTCCGGCATCACTTCCGTCCGCATCGTTTCCGAAGGTCGCCCTATCATACCACGAGCTTGCGCTGATGCTACGGGCGAGCCGCACGGATCAGGGTCGCGCGGACTCGAGAAGAGCCCGTGCGAAGGGCTCCAGCGCCTCGGAAGCCAAGCGGTGCCCCGCCGCGTTCCAGTGGCTGTCGGCGGGCAAGTAGAGGATCGAGCCGTTGTTCTCGATGAACCGGGAGAGAAGATCGGCGACGGGTATCCCGTGTCTACGGCAGAAGACCGCGAGGGTACGGTTGGGTTCAAGCGGATCGAAGGCTTGGGGATCGTCCAGCCCTTCCTTGGCCTGCTCGAAGTAGACCTGCTCCTTGAAGGGGAGTATGGCCACGCCAAAGACAACGCCCCGCTCCCGGCAAAGACCGTCCATCTCGAGAATGTTCTTCCGGCACGAGCCGAAGCCCTTTTGGAATCTCGGCGAACGTTCGATTCTCGAGTTGAACTCGATCGCGGAGGGCCAGAACCTGAGCTTTTTCCCAGCCACGGGCGCCCAGTGAAACCGGATTTCGGTGTCGGAGCCCAACAGGTGGAGATTGTTGAATGTGTTTTTCACGATTCTGTAGGTCGTGGAATGCTCGTGGAACCAGTGACGAATTCCCCCCAGACGGCGGTCCACATCGGAGGCGGCGTCGCTGATGTCGTTGCCCGCGAAGAAGGCGTAGAGGACGACGTCGGGCTCTAGCCCTGGGGCACAATGGTCCACAAAGCCTCGGCTGTAACGCGTTCCCGAGCCGGGCATTCCGGCATTGATGACCGTCGCCCCCAGGGAGCGTTCCAGGACTTCCGGCCAAGTCTGGTCGTCCTGGACGAACTGGCCGAAGGTGAAGGAGTCGCCCAGCGCGAGGATCCTCGGGGCGTGGGGATCGACGATACCGTTGTCCCGAAGCCCGATCCCGGGGGGCAGTCCTTCGAAGTTCCGGATCGTGTACCCGAAGCGGGCTCCTCGTTTCAGCCGCTTTCCAAGAAGGGGATCGGGTTCGGTCATGCCGGGACCGACGTAGAGGTCGTATCCGAGGACATCCGGCGAAATCCGCCCCAGGATCTCGAGCGAGACGACGAGCAGCAGGAAGGTGATGCCGGCGATGATCAACGTCTTCCTGGCCGCGGCTTTCCATCCGCCCCGCGCGGGGGAGGGGGTCTCCTCGCGGCCCTCCTCGGGGGGCCCGTCTTCCGGGGGCTCGTTCGCGGGATTTTCGCTGTTCATGAAAGGCCGTCTTCCTTTCGTGCCCGCGGCACGCGCATCAGAACTGACGCTCGTATCTCTCGGGGGCCGTCACGTGTTCGACGTCGAACCAGTACGTCTCGCGGCCCTTGCGTTTCAGAAGAAGCCGGTCCCGCCCGGCGATCCGCATCGCCAGGCCCATGGGCGTGATCACGAGGAAGAACACGAGGCCCAGGATGATTCTGGAGACGATGTTGCCCATGACGAAAGCGACGCCCATCCACGCCCAGTAGACGGGTAGGGCCGCGCGCGTGCCCGTGAGCCCAAGGACGCCGCACGCGGCGCCGGCGATCCACAGGGCGATCGCGGTCCCGCGCTCGGCTTCGACGGGCCACCCGAAGTAGAAGGCCGCCCCGAGGAGGCCGAAACCCGCGATCATGACGGCGCCGAAGCGGCGCAGGCCCCCGGGCGAGGGCGTCCAGTCGATCTGAAGCAGGGCCATGTCGGTCGTCAGAAAATCGTGTAAATGAACGGGGCCGCGCTCGTGGACCCCAGGACGATCAGGACGATGAGGAGCAGCAGGACCAGGACGATGGGGATCATCCAGTACGCCTTGTTCGTCATGATGAAGAGCCAGAACTCGCGCAGGATGCCGGTACGCCTGGCCATGACACGGGTCCTCAATCCAGCTTGAACTTCTTCTTGTAGGCCTCGGTGCCCTTGAGCGGCGGCTGCTCCGGCTTGAGGCAGAGACAGTCTCCGAGGACCAGCGCGTCCATGTCGGTGAACATGAAGCAGCGGTACGCGTCCCGGGGCGTGCAGACGATCGGTTCGCCCCGGATGTTGAACGAGGTGTTGACGATCAGGCCGCACCCGGTCTTCTGCTCGAACGTCTTGATCAGCTTGCAGTAGCGGGGGGCCGTGTCCTGGTGCACGGTCTGGACGCGGGCCGAGTAGTCCACGTGCGTGATGGCCGGGACGTCGGAGCGGACGACGTTCAGCTTGTCGATGCCGAACGCGGATGTCTCCGTCTCCGTCATGGAACGGCGCCTCCCCTCCTCCACCGGGGCCACGATCAGCATGTACGGGCTCGGCGTGTCCATCGCGAAGTAGTCGCTCACCCGCTCCTCCAGGCAGCTCGGCGCGAACGGGCGGAACGACTCGCGGAATTTGATCTTCAGGTTCATGGTCGCCTGCATCGCCGTGTTGCGGGCGTCCCCCAGGATGGACCGCGCCCCCAGCGCGCGGGGACCGAATTCCATCCGGCCCTGGAACCATCCCACCACCTTCCCGGCGTCCAGCAGGTCCGCCACGTCGTTGCAGAGGGCATCCTCTTCGGCGTACTCGTGGTAGACCGCGCCGACGCTCTTCAGGTAGCCCTTGATCTCCTCCGCCTCGAAAGACGGCCCCAGGAAGGACCCGCGCTGGCCGTCCGGCGCCCCGGGCGTGCGCGCCTCCCCCATCACGTGGTGCCACACCGCCAGCGCCGCGCCCAGCGCGCCCCCCGCGTCCCCCGCCGCGGGCTGGATCCAGAGCCGCTCGAAGGGACCCTCCCGCAGGACCCGGCCGTTCGCCACGCAGTTCAGGGCGACGCCCCCCGCCAGGCAGAGGTTCTTCAGCCCCGTTTCCCGGTGCACGTGGCGGACCGTGCGGAGCAGGACCTCCTCGCACACCTTCTGCACCGACGCCGCGAGATCCATCTCCCGTTGCGTGATCCGGGTCTCCGGCTCGCGCGGCTTCCCCCCGAAGAGGCGGTGGAACCGCCGGCTCGTCATCGTCACGCCCTGGCCGTAGTTGAAGTAGCGCTGGTCCAGCCAAAAGGACCCGTCCTCCTTCAGATCCATGACGTGTTCGAGGATCCGGTCCGCGTATTTCGGCTCCCCGTACGGCGCAAGGCCCATCACCTTGTACTCCCCGGAGTTCACCTTGAACCCGGTGTAATAGGTGAAGGCGCTGTACAAAAGGCCCAGGGAGTGCGGGAAGCGGATCTCCTTCTTCAGCGCGACGCGGTTGCCCTGCCCTACCCCCCAGCTCGTCGTCGTCCACTCGCCCACTCCGTCGAGCGTCAACACGGCCGCCTCCTCGAACGGGGAGGGGAAGAACGCCGAGGCTGCGTGGGATTCGTGATGCAGCGTGAAGTAGAGCGGGCCCTCGTAGCGGTCCTTCAGCCCCCGGTCGATCTCCCGGGGCATGAAGAGCTTCTGCTTCAGCCACAGCGGCATGGCGCGGAGAAAGGACCGCAGGCCCCGGGGAGCGAAGGCGAGATAGGTCGCGAGCAGCCGCTCGAACTTCAGAAACGGCTTGTCATAGAACGCCACGGCGTCCAGGTCCTCCGGGGACAGACCCGACGACGCCAGACAGTAGTCGATGGCGTGCTGCGGAAAACGGTGATCGTGCTTCACCCGGGAGAAACGCTCCTCCTGGGCGGCCGCGACGATATGCCCGTCGACCACCAGCGCCGCCGCGCTGTCGTGGTAGAACGCCGAGATGCCGAGTATCGCGGTCATGAGTGCGGAGAAAGAAGGCCGGGGGACCCGATTCCGAAAGCCACGGAAGGATAGCCCGAGCCCGATCGGCTTTCAACACAAAGGCAGGAAGACGCAAAGGCGCAAAGAAAGGAAACCCTTTGTGGGAGGCGAATCCTCCGGTGAAACCGGAGGTTCGGCGATCTGCGAAGGCGGCATCGCCGTGGTCCCGGGCCGAAAGCCTGCGTGGCCCGGGACCACGCCTCCCACAAGCAGCACGGAAGAATGGCAAGCCCGTAGCCGCCGCTGAAATCTCCAATCTGCAATTCCTCTTCCGCCAGCGCCCAGCCCCTCAGGGAAGCCGCACCGCCTCCCCCGTGCGCGCGAACAGGACCCAGCGCTCCACCGTTTCCACGCCCGTGGCCGCGCGGATACCCTGCGCGTAGAGATCCAGCTGGTTCCGGTACGTCTCGGCCGAGGCCTTCGCGTCGTCCGTCGCGTCGGTCTTGTAGTCCACCACCACCCAGGCCTCGCCCTCGCGGAACGCGAGGTCCACGTCGCCCTCCACCGGGCGCCCACCCTCCCCCGGAAAGAGGATCGGCGTCTCCCGGAGCACCCGATCCGCTTCCAGCGCCCGGCGGAAGATCTCCGACGCCGCCGTCTTTTCGAGACAGGACGCCAGGTCGCCCGACGCGGTCTTCCCGAGCCCCTCCTCCCGGGCGATGCGGCGCGCCAGCCCGGTGCACGTGCGGGCGAAGGACGCGGGGCTCGAGGCCGAACGCGCGTCCCCGAGGTCGATCTCCTCCATCAGCCGGTGGAAGGCCGTGCCGAAGAGACGCGCCGAGCGCCGGTCCGGGGTCTCCCCCCCCGTTCCGCCGCCCCCCGGCGCCGGCGGCTCCACCCGCGCCGGCTCCTCGAACTCCGCCTCCGGCGTCTCCGGCGCCGGCCCCGTTCCGGCCTTCGCCGAGGAGGGATGGATCACCTCGATCCTCTCGTCCCTCCGGCGGAGAAGGTCCTCCCTCGCCCGCGACCACGCGCGCCGTTGCTCCAGAAGCGCTTCCGTGAACTTCTTCCTTCCCTTCTTCCGGCCGGACGCCGGGGCCCCTTCCTCTCCCGCCTCCTCGAAGACGGACGCCTCCCCCTCGCCCCCTTCGGCCAGGAGCCCGCCGTAGCTTCCCGGCGCGCCTCCGCCCGCCCGCGTGACGAACAGGTAGTCGCGCGCCCGCGTGCACGCCACGTAGAGCTGCCGCGCCTTCTCCGCGGCTTCGAGCGCTTCCTCCTCCTCCCGGGCCTCCTCGAACCCCTGCGTGTGGTGGGCCCCGCAGCGCAGGTGGAGGGCGGTCTCCGGAATCCGGCGCACCAGCGTCTCGGCCTTCACGACGCCGCCGAATTCGAGGCCCGAGCAGAGGTTCGCCAGGATCACCACCGGAAACTCCAGCCCCTTGGCCTGGTGGAAGGTGAGCAGGGCCGTCACGTCCTCCCCCCCGAAGGTGAGGGGAAGTTCCCCCTCCTCCTTCACCTCCTCCTCCACCGCCTCCGCGATCTCGTCCACGAAGTCCGCGAAGCTCCACCTCTCCTGCGCGTCCGCCCTCGCCGCGCGGGCAACGAGCCCTTCCAGGTGGGCGACCTTTCTCGGCCCGTAGCGGTCGTCTCCGCCCAGCAGCGCCGGCGCGCGGCACGCCTCCAGGAGGTCCCGGAGGGTGCGCGCGACGCCCCGCCGGTTCCGCTCGGCGTGGAGGGTGCGGAGCAGGCGGAAGGGGGCGCGGAAGGCCTCGGGCAGGCTCGCGTCGGAGCGCTTTAGGTCGAGGGGGCCCCCGTCGCAAAGCACGGCGAGATCGTCGTCGCCGAAGCCGAAGAGGGGGGAATGGAGCGCGGCGTAGAGGAGGACGGGGTCGTGGGGGCGCTCGACGGCGCGAAGGACCGAGACCAGCTCCTGGATCTCCTCGCGGGCGTAGAAGGCGGGCCCCACGTCGCTCACGTAGGGGATTCCCCGCGTGCTGAAGGTCTCCTCCACCGACTCGTACCCCGTGCGCTTGGGAAACAGCACGGCCACGTCGCCGTAGCGGGGCGCGCGGACCTCGCCCGTGCGTCGGTCCCGGACCGGAAACGATTCGTTCCCGCACACCGTCCCGACGATCCGCGCGATGGCCTCCTGCTCCTTGCGGCGCACCTCCCCGCGCTTGCCTTCGAGAGTCTCCCCGAACAGGTACACGCCGGGCCGGCTCTCCGCCGGCCGGTGCGCCGCAAGCGGCGTGTAGGGCGCCTGGACGTCCTTGCCCGGCACGGGGCGGATCAGCGCCGGGAACACGCCGTTCACCCACGTCACGACCGAGGGCAGGGAGCGGAAATTCCGCGCGATCGAGAGGATCTCGCCGTGGGGAAGGCCGCCGATCCGTTGCTTGACGTACAGGTAGATCTGGATGTCGGCACGGCGGAACCGGTAGATCGACTGCTTCGGGTCGGCCACCAGGCTGAGTTTGCCGGGCGCGGGCGCGCACGTCCGCCAGTCGCCGGCGTCCGCGCCCTCCCCGGCCAGGAAGAAGGCGATCTCGGCCTGCAGGGGGTCGGTGTCCTGGAACTCGTCCACCAGGATGAGCCGGAAGCGCTTCTGGAAGAAACGCCTCACCTCGCGGTGGTCCCGGAGGAGATCCCGCGCGAGGAGAAGCAGGTCCGAGAATCCCAGCACCCCCGCGCGCTGCAGGTTCCGCCTCGTCTCCCGCACCCGGTCGCGAAGCCAGGCGAGCCCCGCGCAGAAGACGGGAGACTGCAGCGCGCGGACGCTTGCCGAGAGACGATCCCTGATCTGTTTGGCGAGCTGCACGGCCTCCTCGCCGCGCGCCTTGCCGCCGTCCCAGTGCGTCTTGCCCGGTCTGCGAAAGGAGACGTTCCACGCGTCCGGGAGGGAGGCGAGCGCCTCGGTGAAGGCCTCCTCGGTCCCGGCGGACGTGATCCCGCCGAGGACGCCGAGGAAGGCCTCGAGATCGTCCTGCGTCGCCCCCCGCTTGACGGCGTATTTCGCGATGAACGCTTCGAGCGCCTTCCGGCCCTGCCGGAGCGCCTCCTGCTCGGCCCTGGCCTCGAACGCCTCCGGCGCCACGTTCATGGCGTCCAGCAGGTCCACCTGCTCGAAGAGGGCCAGGGCCATCCCACACACGTCGTCGGTCCGAAAGCCCAGGTCCACCCACCCCCGCACCGCCTCCTCGCCCGCTTCCTGCGCTTCCAGCCAGGACGCCGTGACCTCCTCCTTCACCCGTTTCTGCAACGCCTCGTTGTCGAGACCCGTCCCGGCCGGGTCCACGCCCGCCTCCAGGGGACGGGTCACCAGCATCTCGTGGCAGAAGGCGTGGATCGTGGAGATGTGGGCCCGGTCCAGCTCCGCCAGCGCCTTGCGCAGCCGCTTGTCGACCTCGGGCGCGGCGGGATCGATCCCCTCGAGCCCCTCGCGCGTGTGCGCCGGCAGGGAAGCGACGCCGCGCGTGACCGCCTGCTCCAGCGCCTGCCGGATGCGGATCTGGAGCTCGGCCGCCGCGCGTTCCGTGAAGGTGATGGCCACCAGCCCCGGCGCGTCGGTGACGCCGCGGGCCAGGGCGGAGACGAGCCGGTCCACCAGAAGCGTCGTCTTGCCCGTGCCCGCCCCCGCCTCCACCAGGAAGGTGCGGTCGAAGACCGTTTTGAAGCGAAGCCGCGCGGAGGCGTCAGGGTCTGTCGGAGCGGTTTTCATGGATCACGATCGATGCGCGCTGTTCGGGTTTGGATGTCAAATTGCAGATCGGAGATTTCCCTCGGGCGCAAATGGGCATCCCGATGCTTGCTGAAATCTGAAATCTCCCTTGGGGCCGTCAAACCTTGCCGATCTCCTTCATCTCCTTGTACCGCTTCAGGCGGGCCGGGGAGCGGGGCAGGTCCTTCAACAGCCGTCCCATCCGCGCCCGGCGGCGCTTGCCGCAGATGCCCAGATACTCGCAGAAGCTGCAGTTCTCGAAGTTCTTGAAGTGGGAGAGCCATTTTCCCGGGTTCTGGGGAAAGATCCCCTCCCGGATGCCGTCCCGCACGGTCCCGAGGATCTTGAACAGCGTCCTCTTCTTCGCTTGCCAGCCCTTTCCGGAAAAGGTCACCCGCCTGAAGCCCTGCTTCCGGGAGAGAAAGGCGTACGCGCCTTCCGAGGAATCCGGGTCCGCCTTCGGATCCCCCTCGAACGCGAGGAGGAGGTAGAGGGGGAGCTGGAGCGCCTCGCCTCCCTGGAAGGAATCGTCCTTCTTCCTCACCTTCCCGGCGGTGACCTTGTAGTCGATCACGCGCACGGCGCGCCCGTCGACCGAGCGGTCGATGCGGTCCGCGTAGCCGACGAGCGAAAGCGGCCCGCCCGTTTTCCCGGGCAGGACGACGGCGGCTTCGAGCTCCTTCTCGAACGCCACCGGCTGGAAGGCTTCCATGTCGGCGAGGTCCTCCGCCAGGCAGGCCCACATCAAATCGAGCAGCGCGGCCCGCTCGCCGGCCCAGACGGCCGGGCTTCCCACCGTTCCGGCCTCTTCCTCGGGCCCGAAGACCTCGTCCGCCGCGCGTTCGAGCTCCCGGCGGGCGGACGCCTCGTCCGGCGTTCCTCCCCCTTGACGCGCCTTCCGGATCCGCCTGTGCACCTTTTCGAGGATCTCGTGGACCATCGCCCCCTTGTGGAGCGGGTCGCATTCCTCGGCTTCCTCCGCGGCCGACGGGTCCTCGAGGGGAGAGAGGCGGATCACACGCCGGAGAAAGAACTTGTAGGGGCACAAGGCGTACTCTTCCAGGGCCGTGGGCGAGAACCTCCGACGGTCGCCGAAACGCTTCCGGACCGCTTGAAGCGCGCCGGGCGTCTTCAGCCACCCGTCGAACCGCGAGAAGGCCTTGTCGTCGAGAAGGGCCCTCCGGCGCGAGGCCGCCCGGGCGTACGCCGGCGAGGCCTTCTCCAGGAAGGTCCGGCGGTCCTTCGGGGCGAGGCCCCCGGTCAGGAAACGGTCGAGGGCCTGCACGGTGTCGCTCGGCTCGCGCTCGTTGAAGCCCGTGAACACGGGCACCGTCTTCACGGACGCCTCGATCAACGCGTCGAGGTCCAGGCTTTTCCCCTCGAGGGCCTCGTGAATCCGGAGCACGAAGGGGGAGGGGGCCTGCGTCCTGCCCGCCGCGGGATCGTAGCCGGCATAGGTGAGAACGATCTCCTGCCGTGCGCTGCCCACTGCCGCCGCGAACCGGCGGGCTTCCTCGCCGAGTCGCTCCGCCCGAAGCGCCAGGCAGGCGAAGGCGGGGTCCTCCCGGAGCCGCTCGCGCTCGTCGTCCAGCAGGATGGGATCCTCCCGCGGAACCGCCGGAAAGCGCCGGAGGGCGAGGCCGGGAACCAGCACGGCGCGGAAGTCGAGGCCGGCCGCCTGGTCGACGGGCAGGACGTTGACGCCGCCCCGCCCGGTGTGGCCAGCGCTGACCGCCCCGTCCTCGAGGAGGTCGCGGACGTCCCGAAAGAGGGTTTCCGGGTCCACGGCTTCCCCGGCGGCGTCCATCTCGGCAAGGAGGTCGAGCCGGCGCAGCAGCACGCCTCTTTCGGTGGATTCCCGGAAGAGGTTCACGATCAGCACCTCGAGTTTCCGGGAAGCCTCGGCAAAGGTCCCGGCCCCCGTGATCGCGTCGAGGTCCCCGAACAGGGACGCGAGTCCCGCCCGGCAGGCGTTCACGGAAGCGGACCGGGTTCCGGTCCGCGAGGATCGTTGCGTTTCGCCCTTCGGTTCCTCCTCGGAAGCGGCCTCTTTGGCGAGGGCGTCCAGGGCCTCGAGGATCGCCTCCTTGCCCCGCGGCTCGCCGGCGCTCCTCGTGATCCGGTCCCAGCGGTCGGCGGGAATCGGCCCGTCGCCGGCGGTGTAGACCGAGCCGTCGAGATCGATCATGCCAAGCGCCGCGAAGAGGAGATCGCGGTCGAAGTCCTCGGACACGGCTTCGAGCAGCGTGAGGAGGGCGCGGGCTTCGGGCAGGGCCGGGACCAGGCCGGCGCCGCGGAAGCAGAAGGGGATCCCGGCGCGGGACAGCGCCCCGGCGACCAGCGGGAAATACGCGGCGGGGTGGCGCAGGAGGACGGCCATGGCGTTGAAGGGGACGGCGTCTCCGGCGAGGCGGAGGCACTCCCGGGCCAGCTCGCGGCATTCGGCCTCGGGACCGGGGGCGGAGAGCGTGGTCACGGGGAAATCGACCGGCCCCGGGCCGTCCGCCGGCGGCGTGAACGGATCGAGACCCGACAGGGAGGGGATCTCGATCGCGCGGACCCCGCCGGCGGCTTCCTCGAGTCGTTCCACCGTTCGGTCCAGGGCGGGCAGGCCCACGCCGGGGATGTCCGGTACCCAGAGGTCGACGGCGAGCGGGCTTTGGGCGAGGTGGAGGAGGAGTCGCTCCTGCAGTCCGTGGAGGAAGGGGGGGAGGACGGCGAGGACCCGGTCGGCCTGGAGGCGGCGGGGCAGGTCGGCGCCGTCGTCCGAGCCTGCCAGGGCGGCGCGGTAGTACGTGGCCCGGTCGGCCAGGCCTTCGTCTTCAAGAAGGCGCGTCCAGGCGTTGAAGAGGTTCCGGACGGCGGAGATTTTCGGCGGATTGTCGAAGACGGGGGGTCGGGCGCGGAGGAGGCGGGTGCCGAAGGTATCGGCCCCGGTCATGCGCAGGTCATGGACGGTCCCAAAGAGGGCGTCCTGAAGGCCGTCGATCTCCAGGGCGGGGCGGAGGGGGTTCTCACGGGACCCGCGCAGGTGGTCGCGGAGAAAGGCCTCCCACCGGCCCCGGGGGACGGGGCGGGCGTCCGCGCGGGGGGCGCCGAGGAAGCGTGCGAGCTGGTCGAGGGAAGCGAGCCGCACGTTCAAGGCGCCGGGAAGACGCGAGGCCAGCGCGTCCTGCACGACGTGGGCGAGGGGGCGGGAGGGCAGGAGGGCCCAGCCGCCGGGAAACGTCCCGCTTCCGGCGGGAGGCTCGCGCCAGGAAGCGGTCTCTTCGACGAGGGCCGAAACGAGCCCTCCGGATCCGCGGACGGTGGTCAATCGCAGGGGCATCCGATCCCTTCCCAAGCAGGTCCCGGGCATGGATTGTAGAGGTTCGGTCTTCGACATTCGACCTCGGAGATCCGCATTTTGCCCGTCGATGCGCGGGAGGAAACGAACTTTCCTGGCGCGCCGGTCCGGCGGGGGGTTTATACTACGGAAACCCGCGGGGGGACCGCGGGTTCATGTCGGTATTGAGAGGGAGGAACCATGCATCCATCGTTTTCCAGGCGAACGCAGTCCGGGCTCGTCCTGGTTTCTATGCTGCTTTTCCTTTCTTCCGGCGCGCTCGCCGAAGACAAGGTCTTCGAGGAGAGCTGGTTCGGGCTGTACATGATGGGCGGCAAGATCGGCTGGTCCCACGACAAGACGCTGCGCGGCGAGCGGGACGGGAAGGAAGTGTTCATCACGATGAACGAGCAGAAGATCGAGATGGCGCGGATGGGAACGACGATCAAGATCGAGAGCTCCTCGGAGGTGGTGGAGGACGAGGAGGGGAACCTCATCTCGTTCAAGAGCGTCAGCAGGCAGAGCACGGTGGACAAGGAGCTGCGCGGGGAGGTGATCGACGGGAAGATCAGGCTGGTCCGCTCCATGAGCGGAATCGAGCAGCCCGCCAAGGAGATCGATCTCGCGCCGGGGATGCTCCCCCCCGAAGCGCTCGATCGGCTCATGAAGAAGAAGGGCCTGGAGAAAGGGACGAAGTACACGGTGAAGGGGTTCGATCCCAGCATGCCGGAGACCGCCATTCCCATGGACATCGAGGTGAAGGGGAAGGAGGAGGTCGACATCCTGGGCACGTCGCGGACGCTCGTCCGCGTGGACACGAAGATGACGGCCCAGGGGATGCGCGTGCTCATGAAGACGTGGGTCGACGAGAACTGGGACACCTGGAAAATGAACCAGATGGGCCAGATCGACATCGTCCGCATGCCGGAAGTGCTCGCGAAGAAGAAGGGGAAGGTCACCGAGGTCTTCAACCAGACCATCATCCCCGCCGACCGGAAGATCGAGAACGCCCGGGAAGCCAGGCGCCTGCGTTTCCGTCTCGAACACACGGAGGGCGCGGAGTTCACGGATTTCCCCTCGGGGGACCGGCAGAAGATCCTCTCGCAGGGCAAGGGGTTCATCGAGATCGAGATCAAGGCGGCCGACGTCGAGGAGGGCGAGATCCGTCCGGTGCAGAAGGAAGGATTCGAGTCGTATCTCGCTTCGACCCCCTACCTCCAGTCCGACGACGAGCGTATCCAGGACATCATCAAGAAGACCGTCTGGGACGAGGTCGACTCCCTCAAGACCGCGAAGAAACTCGAGCGGTGGGTGTGCGTGAACATCCAGAAGAAGAACATGGGCGTGGGCTTCGCCACCGCGGCCGAGGTGGCCAAGAACCTGGAAGGCGACTGCTCGGAACACGGCGTGCTGCTCGCGGCGCTGTGCCGCGCGGCGGGCATCCCCAGCCGCGTCGTGGGCGGCCTGGTCTACGCGGACGTTCTGGCGCCGCAGACCAGCGAAGGCAAGGGCGGGTTCGGCTTCCATATGTGGACGGAGGCGTACGTGGGAGAATGGATCGCCCTGGACGCCACCCTGGGCCACGGGTTCGCCGACGCGACCCACATCGCGCTCGCCCGAAGCGCCCTGGAAAAGGAAGCCTCCATGTTCGAGCTCATGCCCATCGGCAAGTACATGGGCAAGCTCGAGATCAAGGTGCTCCAGGACTAGGGGCCCGGATGGGATTCCAGATTTCAGATTGGAGATTTCAGCATCCCCTGATCAACATGACAAACAGGTGTATTGCCCGTGCCCTGCAACGCTGCGCGGGGCGCGGGCAGCCTGCCCGCCATAGCCTTGGCGACGGCGGGTCTCGCCCGCCGCAACGCGGCGACGCGGTTCTCAACACGAAGGGATTGCAGGGAAACGCAAAGGGCGCGAAGGACGCAAAGGGATGTAACGCTACGTATTGTGATTTGCCCGCAGGGCCTGAATCCGGAACTCGGGAACTCAGGCACTACGACTCGTTGGGATTTGGGATTTGGAGTTCATTGGGATTTGGGAATTGGGGTTTGGGATTTCGCCGTAGCGCCAGTACGTTGATCAGGATCGAGGAGGTTTCATGGACCCCAAAATCGAGGATCGGTGGGACGCGCTGTGCGGGGAGGTGTCGGGCTTTCTGGCGCGGGACCGGGTTCCCGGGGCGGCGCTCGGCGTCGTCCTCGGCGAGGAGACCTTTACCGCCGGCTTCGGCGTCACCAACGTCGACCATCCCCTCGACGTGACCGACGAGACCTACTTCCAGGTGGGCTCGATCTCCAAGACCTTCACCGCCACGGCGATCCTGAAGCTCGTCGAGGGCGGCAAGGTGGACCTGGAGGAGACGGTCCGCGCTTACGTGCCGGATTTCGGCGTCGCGGACGAGGACGTCTCCGCCCGCGTGACCGTCCGCCACCTCCTCACGCATACCGGCGGATGGGAGGGCGACTACTTCCGCCACACCGGCGAGGGCGACGACGCCGTGGCCCGATACATGGAGGTCATGAAGGAGATCCCCCAGCTCGCCCCCCTCGGCGCCGTGTGGTCCTATAACAACGCCGGCTTCGCCGTCCTCGGCCGCATCCTGGAAACGGTCACCGGCAAGACCTGCAAGCGCGCCCTGGAGGAGATCGTGCTCGAGCCGCTCGGATTGTCGCAGTGCCTCCTCGATCCCCGGGACGTGATGGTCCACCGGTTCGTCGCAGGCCACAAACTCGAGAAGGACGTGGTGCGGCCGGCCGAACCCTGGGCGTTGCCGCGCTACTCCTGGGCGGCGGGAGGCGTCCTCTCCTCCATCACCGAGCTGCTGCGGTACGCCCGGTTCCATCTCGGCGACGGCCGGGCGGAAAACGGCGAGCGCCTCCTCGCGTCCGATACGCTCGAGGCGATGCGCTCGCCCCAGGTCCGGATGTGGGGAGAGACGGAGACCATGGGGCTGTCGTGGTTCATGCGGGACGCCGGGCCCTTCCGGGAGATCTGGCACGGCGGGGGGACCACGGGACAGGTCTGCATGCTTCACCTGGTCCCGGCGCGGGATTTCGCGGTGGGGATCCTGACCAACGCGGGATTCGCCAGGCATGTGCTGCGCGAGACGGTGCGAAGCGCGCTGAAGCGTTTCCTGGACTACGAGCCCGGGGAGCCGAAGCCGCTGGAGGCGCCCGCGGAAGAGCTGGCGCCGATCGCAGGTAAATACTGGCGCCCCTTCGCGGAGATGGAGCTGGGGATTCTCGGCGGGAAGCTCGTCTGCTTCCATGCTCTCAAGGCGGGCTTTCCGACCGAGGAGACGCCGGCCCCTCCCCCCTCGCAACCCTTCACGGTGGATCTCTGCGAGAAGGACCGCCTGGTCGTGCTCGAAGGGGAGTACCGGGACGGCCTCGCCGAGGTGCTCAGGAAGTCCGACGGCTCGATCGGGTGGCTCCGCTTCGGCGGGCGGATCTACGAGCGGCGCTCCGCGTAGCCCTTCCTGGTCCTTTCCCGGACAGCACGGCCTCGAGACGGGCCAGACGCCGGGAAGGCAGGCCCTCCTCCTCGAAGGCTTCGAGGACGGATCGCAGCGTCCCGTGACCCGCGAGGAAACCGTTGAGACGCGCCGTCGCCCCCGCGGAACCGCGATCGGCGTTCATCGGCGTGCATCGGCGGTTGAAAAAGCAAACGCATCTTCCTGAGTTCCTACGTTCCAGATTCCTGCATGTCTTGGTGTTGAAAGCATCATTCCGGGGTGCTGCGGGCTGGAAGCCCGCGATCCCAGTACGGCTCGCGCTCCAGAGCACCGCTTTCGATGGATTTGTACCCAAAAAGATCTCTGAGCCCTCTGATTCCTCTGATCCCTCTGTGTTCAAGAACTTGCGTCACTTGCCGGAAAAAAGTTCTCGCGAAAACAACATTTCAAGACATAGGGGTCCAATGACCAATGACCCGTGACGATCGCCCCGCCGTCATCTCGCCTTCGCGAGCCTCTCGATCGCGCGCGCCACGTCGAGGCGGCGCTTCTCGATGGGCCGGGGGTCGCGCGTGAAGGTCGTCATGCCGGAGGAGATCGTTTCGGGAACCGCGAGCAGCGCCTCCACCTCCCAGACCTCGCCGGCCGTCATCGAGGCGCGCTTCGCTTCCAGGAGCCGTTTCAGGATCGCCAGGTACTCGTAGTCCTCGAGGCCGTCCCGGAGCATCTCCCAGCGGATCGAGTCCACCGGACCCTCCAGCACCGTCTCCGCCTGCGTGCCCGAGGCGGCCGCTTCCGGCGGATAGAGGAAGCGGCCGTCCCCGTTGCCCCACGGGCGCTTCACCCCGCGCGGCGTGCTGTAACCCGAGACCCAGCCCATCGGATCCTCGTACGGGTTCTGCGGGCGTCGCCTGTCCGGGTACGCCGCGCGGCTCGTCCAGTAGTTCGTCTGCCAGACCAGGACCCCCTCGATCTTCCGCTTCCACGTCTGCCAGAGCCACACGCGCAGCTCCGTCGCCGGGTGGTCGATGAACAGCGTGCAGTAGGGGGCCTTCGGGCCCGTGCACACGTACCACCAGAAGCGATCCCCCTCCCTCCGCCGGGCCTCGGCTTTCGCGTGGTCGTAGGCGTGGGAGACGGGACACCAGACGTTCGGGCCGCCGACCAGCGCCTCCTCCACCTGCTCGGTGAGCATCCGTCTCAGACCCGGCGCCTCCGCCTTCAGCTTCCGGAACCCGTTCATCACGAACGCGTAGTCCTTCGGCGAGGGCTCGTCGAACCAGTAGACGAAGGCCTCGTCGAGCCAGCCCTTCTCTTCCAGATGCGCCTCGAGGGCCCGCGCGTAGTTCCGGAACGCCGCCTTGTACTCCGGGGCGGATTCGGGGTAGCCGAGCAGGCGGGGCTCCCGCCGCGAATGGAAGCTGCCGCCTCCGAGCCCCGGGATCCGCAAGCGGAAGGCGTTGAAGTGGTGGTGGTCGATCGCCCGGGCCATGGCGCGGTCCCAGCGCTTCCAGGAAAAGACCGGCTTCATCTCGGACGGCGTCAACGGCTCGAAATCACCGCCCCGGAGGAGCTCGGCGCCCGTCCCGGCGTCTTTGAGCGAGACGTCGTCGTACCAGACCGTGCCCGTGGGCGAGCCGTCCTCCTTCCACACCGTGGCCCACAGCGTCAGGCGGACCGACGTCGCGCCTTCGGGGAAGGAGACGATCTTCCGCCGGAATGTCTGCCAGGTTCCGTCGCCGTGGACGACCATGTCCCGGTTCCGCCCCGACATCCACGCCCCCGAAGCGTCGTGGTGGTTCAGCGTCACGATGAAGGCGTGATCCGCTCGTTTCGTTCGGTACGTCAACTGGAGAAGAAATCCCTCCGCGGGAATGCGGATCCGCCTCGCGTACCGAGCGGACGCCTGGGATGTCGGCGAGCGGTCGTCGACGCGAAGCGAGCTCTGGCCGGCGTGTTTCACGCTGTCGTCGCGTTGTCCCCCCTCCCAGGAGGATGCCGGCCAGGAGACCTCGATGGGATCCAGGGGCGCCGGATCGTAGGGGGAGACGTGATGGGCGCTGAAGTCCGCCCAGTACTTCTCGAGCACGGATCGCCTTTGGGCCGGGTCCACGATCTTCTGGTACCGCCACACGTTGCCGGGCGAGAAGCCGAACGCCGTCGTGCAGGTCATGCGGTCGGGAAGCCGGAAGCCGAAGACCTCGACCGTCAGGGGCACTGACGCCTCGAGCCCTTCCGCCTCCAGCCGGATCGTCCCGCGATAGGTCCCGGGTTCCGCGTCTTCGGGGACGTTCACGCGGACCCACAGCGGCTGGTTCCGGTCCGCCTCGAGGTCGATCGCCCCGCGCAACGGCGGCAACGGGTCGGGCCACGGCGCGACGACGCCCGTCGAATCGGTCGGCCGGGTCACCTCCACGTAGCCGACGCGCAGGATCTCGACGCGTCCCGCGGGGATCGTCCTCCCCGCCGGCCCCCGGAGGTCCCCGCACGCCGCCTGCAGGCCGCGCAGGCCCTTCGAGGGCCTCAGGACGAGCTGCGCGCACTCCGTCTCGTTGCGCGCCGCGCGAACGACCAGAGCGTCGGCGAGGGCGTCCGGCGGAGGCCTCGTCCGGCTGACCTTCCATCCCGACGACGCCCCCCAGACGGCGAGCGTCTCGCTCGATCCGGGAAGCCGCTCGCCGAAGTCGGTCCGGAACAGCTCGGCCACGTTGAACTCCGTTTGCCCCTCGAAGCGGATCCCGCCCGAAAGCCGGAGCCGGAGATCCAGACGTCCCGTGCCCGGAACCTCGTAGGGGATCTCGATCCTGCCCCGGCCGGGAGGCACGTCGTGTTCCGAGGTCACGGTATGCGGAACGAGGCCGGGCCCGGACACCGTGACGGAGGCCTCGACCTCCAGCGCGCGGCCCGTCGCGTTTGTCAGGCGCGCCGTCACGCGGTTGCCGGCGCCGGGAAGGCCTGTCCCGAGCCCTTCGATGCGGACGGGGACGCGGGAGTCCTCGGTGAGGAGGGAGAAAAACCGCGTGCGGCCGGTGAGCCGGGCCGGGTCGCCGTCGAGTTCCGCGTTGACCTCGAAACCGCCCACCTGCAGGGAGACGCGGGTCCCCTCGTCCTTCGGGGTATGAAGGCGGACCCAGAGCGCCGGCCCGCCCAGGATGGCGCCGGGGACGGCGAAGGTCTCCGAGGCCAGCCGCCCGAGGGCGCCGATCTTCGTCCAGGACGCCCCGTCGGCGGAAACGGAGACGAGGACCTCGCCTTCGCGGTACCACACCAAACCGAGCCTCACGGTCGCGGAGAGGAAGCGCCGGCCCGCGATCTCGTGCCGGTAGACCACCTCGTTTCCCGGTCCGAACAGCCAGCGGTTGGTGTTGAAGTCGCACTGGTGGAAGACGAGCGGCCGCGCGTGATTGGCCGAGGGGGTCTGGAAGGGGGCCAGGAAGCGGTAGGCGTTTCCCCGGAGGCGCTCCCCCTCCCCGAGCACCAGGGAACCCTGCCGCGCGTAGACCGGCGCCGCCTCGGTCAGGCGGACGTCGTCGAAGGCGACGGCCCCCTTCACGTGCCACTGGCCGAAGCGAAGGCGTGCGCGCTCCCTCTCGAGGGTTCGCGGGGTGACGAAGACGGAGGCGTACCGCTTCCATCGTCCGGGGAGGGAGCCGAGGTCGCGGTTGCAGAAACCGGGCCCGCTGACCGGGGTGCCTCCGTGTCCGCCGGCGTTGCGGGCCTGGAAGCGCAGGCGGTAGACGGTGCGGGGTTTCAGGGGAAGGGGCGCGGAGTACCAGGCGAAGCTGTCGCGCCCGTCGCCGGTGACGGCGATCGCCCGCGAGCCGCGGGCCGCGTTCCCCTGCAGCCAGGTTCCCTCTCCGCCCGAGAGGGTCCACCCTTCCGGTCCGTCCTTCCCCTTCTCGAAGGAGGGATTCGGCACGTCGATCGTGCCTGCAGCGGCAACGGAGGCGAAGGCGAGGACCGCGGCGAGGGCGAGGCAGGAGAAGATCCAACGGCCGAACGACCGGCCCGCCGGCTCGCGGGCGGAGCCGCGACCGTGAGGGAGCGGTGCCGCCCAGGAACCGTTCCGCAATGCTCGTACTGCCTGCAAAGGTGGTTCCTTCTGTAAACAAGCCATGGGCTCGATTGTACAACAGGGTCGGATCCGGAGAGGTTCCATATGCATATTCCATCACCGCAATCGACTTCGGACTTTCGACCTTGGACGTTCGACGTTACCACGGGACCGTACCGCCAGCGCCGTCACAGCAGCTGCGACAGGAATGTCCTCGCGGGCACGGACAGCGGACCGCGAGGACGGGCGAAGCAATCCGCGTCCACGTAGTCGGCCTCGATCACGACCTGGAAGGCGAAGGGAGCGCCGAGCCGCTCCTGGAAGCGGGCGAGCACCGGTCCCGGGGCTCTTTCCCTGCGCTTCACCTCGACCAGGAACCAGGGCTCGCCGTCGCGGATGACCACGAAATCGACCTCGCGCTTCTCCTTGTCGCGAAGGTAGGCGAGCTCGAACCGGCCGAATCCCATGTCCGTCCATCCCTCCACCGCCTTGAGGAGATGGCATCCCACGAAGGTTTCGGACCGGCGTCCCGGATCCCCGACCGCGGACCAGTCGCGAAGAAACCATTTCGGTTCCTTTCGAAGCGATCGCGGTACGTTCTTGAACCACGGCCTGACCAGAAACCCAAGATGCAAGGACCGCAGGACCTCCACCCACCGGCGGGCCGTGTCGACGGAGACGCGCAACTCCCGCGCAAGGTTCCCGAAGACGAGCTGGCAGGAGGAGCGATCCATGAGGAGGCGGACCAGCGTTTCCATCTGGGACAGATGCTGGATCCGGGTGAGGTCACGGATGTCCCCGCGCACGAGCTGTTCGAGACGCAGGGATTGCCAGCGACGGCTGAAGCGTGGATCCCGCTTCAGGAACGGCTCGGGGTATCCGCCGTGTCTCCATAGAGCCTCGAAGTCGACCTTCGAAACCTTTCGGGGATCCCGGACGATCCTGTCGGGATCCGGTATTTCCTGGACGGCGCATTCCGCCATGGAGAACGGGTGCATCCGGTAGGGAAAATACCGCCCCATCAGACTGTCGCCTCCGCGCCGGAAAATGTCGATGCGGCTGCTTCCCGTGACCACGATGCGAAGATCCTCCCCGTACGCGTCGAAGAGCCCTTTCAGGAACGATTTCCAGCGCGGAAATTTGTGCAGCTCGTCGAACAGGACCACGGGCGTGGTGGCCGCCAGACGATCCAGGCCCATACGCTCGGCAAGGGCTTTCGTCCCCCCGAGGATCTGCTCGCGGTCGTCCACGTCGTCCCAGTTCACATAGTGGTCTGCATGGCCTCTGCACGTGGTCGTCTTGCCCACCTGGCGAGGACCGCTGATGATCGCCATTTGCCGGTGGTTCCCGAGATGTTCCCCGAGCATGGAATCGTAGATGCGCTTGCGAATTTTCATGTGACCATTATCGCGCTTATCGCAAAATAGTCAAGACCGTTTTACGACGAGTCGCAAATTGGTCGAACTCGAAAAGGCCCCCCTTCTCGGGGACTGGCAAGGATCCAGCCCCTTCACCGCCCGGCGGATGCGTTCTCCGCCTGCCGGGTCCTTCCCCGCCGGCGCGCGCGCAGCCAGAGCCCGAGGCCCGCGAGGCCCAGGAGCAAGAGGCCCGTGAGGTTGCCGGACCCGCCTCGGCCCCGCGCGGGGGCACAGCTGCCGCCGTCGTCGTCGTCCGGGGGGGGAGGCGGGGCGGGCGTCGTGCCGTTGACCGACCAGTCGTAGGGGTTCTCGTCGGCGTCGTTGGAGCTGATCGAGACGTCGAAGGAGAACGCCCCGCCCGCCGTCTCGGGCGTGACGGAGAGGGTGAAGCTCGTGGTTTCGGAAGGCGCCACGGCCCGCTGGGCGTGGTTTTCGACCGAGACCTCGCAGTTGACGAGGCTGCTCACCGCGCTGTCCGGAAAGAGGAGGGGCCCGGTTCCCGTGTTGGTGATCGTGTAGGTCAGGTTCATCTCCACGCCCGCATCCTGGGATCCCACGTCCTCCGAGCTTCCGTCGGCCACCGGAGTCCCGCCCCGGTCCACGTCCATCTCGGACGCGAGGGACGTGGTGCCCTGCACCGTCCAGTCGTAGGGATTTTCGTCTCCTTCTGCGGCCGGGACGGAGAGGTGGAAGCGAAACGGCGTGCCGGCGGGCGTGCAGGAGACCGTCAAGTTCGTGGTGCCGCCGCTTCCGGCGATGGGCGTCGCGGGCAGGGCCGTCACCGACGCCGCGCAGTTGACGGGGCACGAGACCGTCACGAGCGGCGAGCCCGTCAGCGCGAGGGCGCTGAACCCGTTGTTCTCGAGCGTGTAGGTCAGGTGGAAGGCGGCGGACTGCACGCCGACGTCGTCCGTGGAGCCGTCGGCCACGGACGTGCTCGCGCGTTCCACGTCCAGGTCCCCTGGCGGCGGGGGAGGAGGTCCGCCGCTCATCCCGGCCGTCACGCCCCAGTCGTACGGGTTCTCGTCGGGGTCATCGGATGCGATGGCGATGTTGAAGTAGTAGGGCGAGCCCGGCCCGGCGGACGGCGTGCAGGAGAGGGTGAAGCTGGTCGATCCGCCGCTGGGAACCGGCGTGGCGGGAAAGGCGGTCACCGAGACGGTGCAGGAAACCTGTGCGATGATCTGCACGGGGTGGACGCCGACGAGGTTGAGCTCGCCGGGCCCGTTGTTCCGGATCGTGTAGGTGAGGTCGAACGCGACGCTCTGGCTGCCGAGATCATCGGTCGATCCGTCCGGCACGCTCGTCGCGTTCCGCTCGACGTCCATTTCCGGATAGGGTGCGATGGGGTTCTGGGCGCCGGCCGCGGGGGCCAGCAGGAAACCGGCCGCGAGCACGGCACAAAGGGCGGGCAGAGTTCGCGTGATGTGGGCCATGGCCTCTCTCCTGAAGGGACGTGCGATCGTTTTCTGAATGCCGATCTCTTCATAGCATACACGGATTCGGTCCCAGGTGTTAGGGGCGCCCTGCCGCTGAAATCTGAAAACCCTACCCAGGCAATCCCCAATCCCTACCTCGGCAATTGAAAATCCCTTTATATACAATCCCAAATCCCTTCATCCCCTCTGCGCCTCCGCGTCTCCGTGGCTTGCTCCTGCAAACCGCACCTACCATAACGCGGGCGATTTTTGCATCATCAGGACGCGCCACGGGGATCGGACCGCCGAAAGGAGACGGCATGAAGGACTGGAAACAGGTCCGGATCGATTTCGACGAACGCAAGCTCGACGTCCGCATCCCCCCCCGCGCTTCCGTGCTTACGATGAGCGACGCGCTTCCCGCGTCGGATCCCGCCGCAGAGATCGAACAGGCGCTGGCCCGCCCCATCCACTCCCCTCCCCTCGAGGACATCGTGCGCCGGTGCGGAACCGACTCCGCTTCCCTGCAGGTCGCCGTCGCCGTCTCCGACATCACCCGCCCCGTCCCCTACAAGGGCGAGAGCGGCCTCCTCGCCCCCCTCATCCGGCGCCTGGAAACGGCCGGCGTCCGCCGCGAAAACGTCACGCTGGTCGTGGCCACCGGCATGCACCGCCCCAGCACGCCCGAAGAAGACCTCGAGATGTTCGGCCCCGAGATCGTGCACCGCTTCGAGATCGTGAACCACGCCTGCGACGACGAGGCGGGGCTCGTGTCCGTGGGGACGACGGCCTCCGGCACCGACGTCTCGGTGAACCGCCGCTTCGCTTCCGCCGATCTTCGCATCGTCACCGGCCTTGTGGAGAGCCACTTCATGGCCGGGTTCTCGGGCGGGCGGAAATCCGTCTGTCCGGGTCTCGTGGACGAGAAGACGATCCAGCGCCTGCATGGCCCCGAGGTCCTGGAACACCCGAGAACCGACAACCTCGTCCTGGACGGGAACCCCTGCCACGACGAGGCCGTGGAGGTGGCGCGCAAGGTCGGCGTCGATTTCTCCGTCAACGTGACGCTGGACCGGCGGTTCAGGATCGTGCGGGTCTTCGCCGGGGATCTCCTCGAAGCCCATCGCGCCGCCTGCGAGGACGTGGTCGGCGCGATCCGGATCCCCGTGGAGCGGGAAGCCGACATCGTGCTCACGCACGGCGGCTACGTGGGCCGGAACCACTACCAGACGGCCAAGGCCGCCTGCAGCGCGCTGCCTGCCGTGAAGCCCTCGGGAACGCTGATCATCGCGGCGGACAACCGGGACGAGGAGCCGGTGGGCGGACCCGCGTACCGGACCCTGCTCCACCTCCTCTCGATCCTCGGGCCTGACGCCTACGTCGAGATGCTCAAATCGCCCTTCTGGCCGTTCACCCGGGACCAGTGGGAGCCGGAGATGTGGGGACGGGCGCTCAGGAAACTCGGCCCCGAGGGGATCGTCTACTGCTGCACGCAGATCCCCGAGAAGGATTTCGCGTGCATCCCGGGGCGGAACGGCTGGGCCCACCTGCCCGAGGAATCCTTGAAGGGCTGGGAGGAGACGATGGAAGCGATGGTCGAGGGTTCGCTTCGGGCCGCCGTTTCCGGCTTCCAGGAGAGATGGAACCGCGAACCCGAGGTCGCCTTCCTGGCCGAAGGGCCGTACGGCGTTCCGGTGCTTCGTTCTTCGGAGAGTGACGATGAAGAGGATCGATGAGGAAGACGCTGGAGGTCGGGGGGACGTGCACGGGGGAGCACGGCGTCGGCATCGGGAAGCGGGAGTTCCTGCCGGAGGAGCACGGCGCGAGCCTCGAGGTCATGAAGAAGATCAAGGGTGCGCTCGACCCGAAGGGGCTCATGAATCCGGGCAAGATGTTCCCCTGAGCGCTCGTAGCGCACCACACCTAGACCCATCGGTTCGGATTGGAGGGCGAGCCTCCCGGCGAGCCAGAAACTCGTGGCTCGGGGGGACCCTCGCCCTCCAAAACAGCTCCATTGAACCGATGAGTTCAGGTGTGGCAATGGACTCGTCCTTCAACGCTCTCATTGAAAGAAAGGTGCGCATTGCTTCTTCGACCCTGATCAACCTGATGGTTTGTACACCCCTCGGATCCACCTGATCAAGGTCTCGGGTTACGGAGTGGAGTGCCGGCCGGCGTGTGCGAGTCCCGCCACTCCGCCTTCGGCTTCGTGGCTGACTACGATGTTCCTGCCCAGGAAGCGGAGGTATCGCCGCGAGCCTTGAAGCAGATCGCGTTTCCCGCGATCGCTTCAGGGTCGCGCCTCCCACAAAAAGACTTCGCTTTTCCCCGAGGCCCGGAGACGAGATCGCGTCTCCCACAATCTTACCCTTACCGCTCTTCCAGCGCGTCAAGGCGTTTCTCGTACTTCGCCTCCCCCGGCGAGAAGAGCAGGGCCCGCCGGTAGCCCCGCGCAGCCTCCTCCTTTCGCCCCTCCGCCTCGGAGACCCGCGCGGCATGGGCGAAGCCGCGTGCCAGGTGCCCGCGCAGCCACCGCGCCCGATCGCACGTCCCCGCCAGGACCTCACGGATCACCGCGGGATCGGCGCCGAGATCCCCCCCGTCCGACGCCGCGCCACGGGCGGGGCTTTCGGCCCCCAGACGGAAATCCCCGCCCGCCGGATCCGCGAAGGCCGGGTCGGCCCGCAGGCCGTGGAGCATCTTTTCCCCCTTGTGGGCGTACAGTCCGGCGAGCGCCTCGAGGTCGTCCGCGTACTTGTCCAGCCAGTTGATGAACCGGGCGTTGCCCCAGAGCCCGTTGTAGTCCACGTCGCCGCCCTCGTGCCAGTGGAGGCCCACGCCCGTGCTCTCCACGATCAGGTTGTCGAAGATCACCGCGTCAGGGGACTGGAAACTCCCGATGCCGATCGTGTTCTTCCACACCGTGTTGTGCCGGACCTCGGCCTCCCGCGTCCGCATGCACAGAATCCCCGTCCTGAGGTTCGTCTTCTTGGAGGGGGGAAGCGTCGTGTGGTGGACCAGGTTTCCCTCCACGCGGACGTCCCGCGTGACGTCCGCCACGGCGATCCCCCACTCGGCGTGGTTGTAGACCACGTTCTCGAGCACGCGGACGTGCTTGGCGTGCGTGAAGAAGATCCCGCCGCGCGTGTTGTCGTGGACGAGATTCCTGGCCACGAGCAGATGGTTCCCCTCGGCCGCGATCCCCGTCCAGCCCGTGTGGTGGATGTGGTTGCCGAGCACGGCGCCGCTCTCGTTGAAGAGGAACTTGAGCCCCGGCTCCTTGCCCCCCGCGATCTCGTTGCCCGCCACCAGCGCGCCGGGGCTGTCCTTGATGTAGACCGACGGCTTCGTCCCCCCGAGGATGCGGTTGTCCGACACCTCCACGCCCGGGCACGCCAGGAAGTGGAGCACGTGCCCCGCTTCCGCCTTCAGCGTCAAGCCCCGCACGCGTGGCCCATCCACGCCCTCGGCGCGGAGGACCGGGCCCTTCTCCGCCTCCAGCACCACCGTCGCGCCGGGCTTCGGGCGCAGCGTGAGCGACGGCGTCTCGATCGTCACGGTCTCCCGGTAGGTGCCTCCCGCGATCTCGACCACGGCACCGGGCTCAGCGGCCTCGACCGCTTCCGCCACCGTGCGCGCGTCCCCCCCGCCCCCGGGGTCGACGCGCACCACCCGGCACACGACGCGCACCGTTGCCGTGCGCGGCACGGAGGCGAACAGGCAGGACGCCGCCCGGTCCTCCTCGAAGAGGACCACGTACCCGTCCCCGAAAGGTCTGTCGAGGGGGCCGAAGGGTGGCGAAGGCAGGGTTTCGTAGAGCCCGGCTTCCGCGCCTTCCGCGAAGGGGGGCAGGGCGTCGGGATGGAGCGGAAGAACGCGCGTCAGGGCCGTGAAGGCCGCGCGGTCCGGCGGATGCGGCCCCGCGATCTCCAGCGTGGCCGTCCCGCGCTGGAGGCGGCGCAGGCGCCGGACCTCCGCGTGGGTCTCGTCCAGCCGTTCCGCCTCCTCGAGAAGCATCCCGGCGGCCTTGTAGTCCTCCTCGTCGATCAGCTCCCGGGCCCCGGCGAGGAAGCGAAGGAGCTGCGCCTTGCGGCGGCCGGCCAGCGCCGGACCAAAGTCCGGAACGAGGGTCAGCGCGCTGGTGAAGACGCGTTCCGCATCGCCGAACCGCTCGTCGTCAAGGAACGCCTCCCCCGAGGCGACGAGGCCTTCGACCTTCTCCCGCGTCTCGCGGCGCACGCGCGCGGCCTCGGCCCGGTTGTAGATCACCGCGCCCGCGAGTACGGCGAGGAGGAGGAAGACCGCGGCCGTGAGGCGCTTGTTGCGCCGCATGGCCTTGCTGAGGCGGTAGACGAGGCCGGCCGGGCGGGCCAGGATGGGCTCCCCCTTCAGGTAGCGCTCGATGTCCTCGGCCATGGCCTGGGCCGAGGCGTAGCGGCGCGCGGGCTCCTTGGCCATGGCCGCGAGGATGATGGTCTCCACGTCCCGGTGCAGTCCCGGCAGGCGCTTGCGGGGCGGCACGGGGTCCGCCGTGATGACCTGGGCCAGGACTTGACCCAGGCTCGCGCCCTCGAAGGGTTCGTGCCCCGTGACCATCTCGTAGAGGACCGCGCCGAGGGAGTAGACGTCGGAGCGCGGCCCCATGGCGTCGAGGTCCCCGTCGGCCTGCTCCGGAGGCATGTAGACGGGCGTGCCCAGCGCCGCTCCCGACACCGTCAGGACGCTGCCCGAGCTCATGTCCTTGGCGAGGCCGAAATCGGCCACGAGGACGCGAAAACGGGAGGCCGTGCCGCTGGAGAAGGAGAGGCGGTCGCTCTTCTTCCGTTTGTGGGGGGCGTCCCCTTCCGTCGTGGGCGCAAGCAGGATGTTCGCGGGCTTGATGTCGCGGTGGAGGATGTCCCGCTCGTGGGCGAAGTGGAGGGCCCGGGCCACGTCGCGCCCGATCTTGAGGGACTGGCGCGGGGGGATCAGGCCCATGCGATCGATCACCTGGGCCACCGACTCCCCCTCGATGAACTCCATGGTGTAGTAGTGACGCCCGCCCTCCTCCCCCACGTCGTAGATGGGCACGATGCCCGGATGGGAGAGCTTCGCGGCCGCCTCCGCTTCCCGCATGAAGCGCCGGATCTGCTCCTCCCCCGCCCCCTCGCCGGCCAGCATCATCTTCAGCGCCACTTCCCGGTTGAGGCCCTTCTGCTTCGCCCGGAAGACCACGCCCATCCCGCCGCGGGCGATCTCTTCGAGGATCTCGTAGCCCCCGATCGTCTTTCCGGCTCCCTCTTTTTTTCGTTCCGCTACGGGGCGCGTGGCGCCCGAGAGATCCGTCTCCGTGGCCGGGGACGCCTCGGCCAAAGGTTCTTCCGCCGCGGGGGATTCCGGCGCCGGCGCTTGTTCGTCCGGGGAGGCGTCCTCCTTTTCGGGACCGGGATGGATTCCCGAAAGGACAAGCAGGGTGTCGCCCGCGCCCTTGGCGGGGGAGAGGCTCTCGGGAGCGCGCAGGTCGGCGAGGGAGAAGCGTCGACCGCAGGGGCAGAGGAAGAAGGCCTCGGTCAGAGGCGCGGGCAGGCGGTAGCCGGCGCTGCAGGCCGGGCAGCAGATCCCCTCGTGATCGGATCCGATCCGCTCGCCGGCCTGGATGCGGTCCTCGGGGCCGAGGGCGTAGGCCTGCGGGTTCGGCGGTTCCATGGGGCGAGCCTCTCCACCGTTGTCTCCCGTCGAATCGCCCGCACCCTACGCAAGTGAGGAGGCGGTTGCAAGCGTAGCCCACGCTGGGGAAATGCAGGCGTAGGCGTGCGCGCCTGCGGCTCCCTCCTGTTCTCGGTTGTACAACAGGAGGGGATCCGGGTTTGTTCCAGAGGCATAGCCGCCGCTGAAATCGAAAATCTACAATCCCAGAATCCCTAAATTCCTGAATTCGTCATTCCATCATTCCACAGCCCATCTCACCATCCACCATCGCCCATCCCTATCTTTCTTCGTGCCTTGGTGTCCTCGCGCCTTCGTGTTTGAAACACCGTCCGCGCTGCTCCGCCACTCCGACCTCGTCTTCGTGGCTCACCACGAACGTCGGCCCGTCCCCGCCAGCCTCCGACACGCGGCTCACCGTAGTTTCGAAAAACAGGAGGTATTTTGCCCCGGCTGGGTGTACACTGGCCCATTCTCATAGGATGCATAGGATGATGCCATGCGTTTTTTCATGTGCTATTTCGAGACCACGCGGGAGTGCAACCAGCACTGCCCCGGCTGCATGACCCGGCTCGACGGGCCGAACCCGCCCCCCTTCACCACCGAGCAGGCCAAGACCCTCGTGATCGACGAGGTCCCCAAGATCTGCCCCACGGGAGCGATCGCGTTTTCCGGCGGGGAATTCCTCCTCCGCGACGACGCGATCGACCTGCTCGCCCACGCCGCCGAGAAGGGGCTCTACTGCTTCGTCAACACCAACGGGACGCTCCTCGAGCCGGGGCGGGTGGCGGAGATGAAGAAGGCCGCCCGCGGGCGCCTGACCTTCGGCTTCTCCCTCGATTCCATCGTCGACGACGTGCAGCAGGCCTGCCGGTCGGGAAGCCGCGACCATTTCCTGCGTTGCACCTCGATGTGCGACGAGGCGGGGGTGGGCTACTTCGTCCTCGTGACGGTTTCCCGTTCGAACCTCGACACGCTGGCCGAGACGATGGCCTTCCTGCGGAAACGCGAAGTCCCCGTGATCCGGTCCCCCTTCATCCCCCGCGGCGCGGCCGCTTCCCGGCGGGACCTCATGTTCACCCGGGAGGAGATGGAGACGATCATCCACCCGATCCTGCGGGGCAACCCCCTCGACTACGTCAGCTTCTGTCCGTTCTTCGCCTCCCCCGACGCCACACGGATCGGCCTGAAGAGCCTCGGGCTCTCGCTGGGCCAGCTCGGGTGCCAGGCGGGCCGGGCCTACCTGGCCGTGTCCCCCGAGGGCGGCGTGGCCCCCTGCGTGCACCTGCTCGATTCGGACGCGGTGGTCGGCAACGTCCACGAGACGCCGCTGGCGGAGATCTACCACGACAACCCCGTCCTGAAAGCGCTTCGGGAAGGGCGGGGCCTGCAGGGGAAGTGCGGCCGTTGCCGCTACAGCATGAGCTGCGGCGGCTGCCGGGCCCTGGCCTTCTACGACACGGGCGACGTCTTCGGCGAGGACCCCGTCTGCTTCTTCGAGCCGGAGAGCCCCGAGGACCGGTCCGATCTCGAGGAGGAGATCGGGCGGAACACGCGGGCGTTCATCGAGTTCGTGGCGGGCCGGAATCCGTGGCGCGACATCTTCGCCGGCGGTTTGACGGGAAGGATCGGGGCGAGGATTTTCGGATCGGCCGTGAAGATCCGCGACGCGCTCAACCCTCCGGCACAGCCCTGAATGTCCTGAATCGATGGCCTATTCTCTTTCGAGCCTGATTCACATGATTTCTTTCTGATCAACATGAATCTTTTCAGAAAGGTATGGCCACCCAGTCGAAATCATGTACATCAGAATGGAAATCATGTCGATCAGGGTCGGAAAAACAAGATGAAAATCCTGCTCATCAAGCCGAAATGGTTCGTCCACGGCGGCGTCTACCGGTTCCTGGAGGAGATCAAGTTCACGCCGCTGCACATCGCGGTGCTGGCCGCGCTCTCCGACGGGCACGAGGTGAGGCTCTGCGACAACGACTGGGAGGAGATCCCCTACGACGAGCGCTTCGACCTCGTCGGCATCACGACGGTGACGTTCACGTCCCAGCGGGCCTTCGAGATCGCAGCGCAGTGGCGCAAGCGGGGCGCGAAGGTGGTGCTGGGCGGCGTGCACGCCTCGCTTTTGCCAAAGGAGTGCCTCGAGCACGCGGACGCGGCGGTGATCGGGGAAGCGGAGTACATCTGGAAGGATGTTCTGCGGGACGCGGAGAGGGGCGCGCTCCAGGGGATCTACCAGGCGGAGCGTCCGACGGACATGGACGACGTCCCCTTTCCGCGGCGGGACCTGTACAAGGAGGACTACTGGATCGCCACGGTGCAGGCGACCCGTGGTTGCCCCAACAAGTGCCGGTTCTGCTACCTGCCGAGCGTACCCTGGCACAAGCACCGCATGCGGGACGTGGACCTGGTCTACGAGGAGGTGCGGAGGCTTCCCCAGAACGTGCTCTTCTTCGTGGACGACAACATGTTCGCCGACGAGGAGTACGTGTTCCGCCTGTGCGAGAAGATCGCGCCGTTGAAGAAACTCTGGTCGATCCAGGCGCCCACGAACATCGCGAGGAACAAGGCGCTGGTGGAAGCCATGGCGGATGCGGGCTGCTTTCACGTGCAGGTGGGTTTCCAGACCGTGAACCCGAGCTCGCTGCAGTCGGCCGGCATCGCCCAGAACCGCATCGAGGAGTACAGCGAGGTGGTGCGCGCCTTCCACCGGCACCGGATCCTGGTGCTGGGGTTCTTCATGTTCGGCTTCGACCACGACGACCGGTCCATCTTCCGGGCCACGGAGGAGGCGATCCGCCGGATCGACCTGGACGACGTGCTGCTCTACATCCTCACGCCCTACCCGGGGACGAAGATGTACGAGCAGTTCGAGCGGGAGGGGCGCCTCGTCTCCCGGAACCGCCTGGACTACGGGTGGTCCAACGCGGTGTTCAAGCCTGCGCTCATGACCCGTGAGGAACTCGAGCGCGGCGTGCAGGGTGTGTACGAGCGTCTCTACCGGCACTTCCGCGCGACGTCCTGGACCAAGATCCTGAAGCGCCTGCCGATCCTGTTGCGGCAACCCTACCTGATCAAGATCATCGTGAAGGCCCTGTTCCGCCGGATCGACATCTCGCGCAAGCCGGCGTGAAAAGGGGCGAGGCGCGTGCGGATCTGGATCCACAGTTCCAACGCGTCGCGGATCGAGGCGCAGCCTCTCGACCTGGTGCTGAAGGCGGAGTGACGGCGGTGGGATCAGAGCGTACGCAATCGATTCGCGTGCATCGTCGGTTTGAGATTTCTTTGTGGTCTTGGTGTTGTCGTCGCTTTGGCGCGGTTTCGCTGTCTTGGGATTTTGCGTTTGGGAGTTGGGTTTTCCGCTCCGATGTGTGAAAATCGCAGCGGAGAGGTGCCGGAGCGGCCGAACGGGACGGTCTCGAAAACGGCCCTCTTGCCTATCCCGCCGAACAACAACCCCATTCGCCTTCAAACACTTGCGACAAACCCCGGATTTCGGCTCATTCAGACTTACCGCCGGACTTACTTGACCTGAGTTTTCTGGACCCTCCGCTCGCCTTTGTCGTCCAGCGTTGGACGACTCTTCCTGGCCCCATTCAGCGGGCAATCATCGCCATGATTGAATCCGTCAAGGAGGACTGAAACATGACAAAGCAGATATGCCCACCACAAACCAAGCACGGCTTATCGGCGCTTTATTTATTGTCATTGGGAACGATCCAACAGATCGAGTCCTTGGATCAAGCGCGGGTCAAGCGATGGAAGGAAAAAGCTGCCAGGGAGAGAGAGAAACAAGATCAATGTGGGAAGGCGGCCATCAAGCACGTTCACATGGAGTGCGGAGCGAAGGTCTATATCCCTTGCAGATGTGATTCCTACTTCTGTCCCGTGTCTAACAAACGCCGACTTGAGAGGGCCGTTGAAAGAATCACACCCGTAGTCGAATCTTGGAGGTTCCCAACGCACATCGTTTTGACGGTAAAGAATCCTCATGTCGGAGCTCTGCTGACGGGAAGAGG
>CAZDSO010000004.1:0-50345 GCA_964508045.1 uncultured Planctomycetia bacterium
AGACGACGAACTGCTGGCCGGCCCGGACCCTGTTCTCGATCTCGTCCATCCCGATGTCGGTCTCGATCACCCGGCTTGCGTCGGTCACCACGGTGGGTGAATCGCTGGCGGCCGGAACCCGGTAGACCTGATCCGGTTCGAGGCCTTCGCGAAGGTGATGGAAAGCTGCCGCAAGCGCGTGGAAAGGGCCGTCAAGATCCTGGCCCGTCGGAACGAAGAAACCGACATCGTCAAGCGGGCGAAAGCCCGCGCCGGCGTACTCGAGCAGCGGGAACTCTACGGCAAGGGGCTGAAGATTCTCGAGAAGAGGAACTGGCTCCGGGCCGAGCGGATCTTCAACAAGGGCATCGCCATCGAACAGGACTCGAAGTGGCGCACGCTCTGCAAGAGCGGCCTGATCGAAATCAAGGCCGGCCGGGCGCTGGTGGAGGCCGAGAAGCTGATCTCGGCGCGCTACTTCAAGGCGGCGAAGAAGGCCCTGGAAAAGATCATCAACAAGTACCCGGAAGCCGTCTATTTCAATTCCATCGCAAGGGAACGGTGGGCCTACGTCCACAAGAAGCTGAACTGACGGTGCCGGGAACACGACGGGATGACAAGGGCGGACCCGCCCGAGAGGCGGGTTCGCCCTTTTTTTTTCGAGCCCGCTACCGGAGCGGCCGATCGGGAATGCGCATGTAGGTAAGCGGGGTCTCGAGCCTTCGGATGTCCACGTCCTCGGAATCGAACCGCGGGCCCTCCTGGCCCGCAAAGGCGACGAACAGGGGATTCTCTTCGTTTCCCGCCGATTCTCGGAGAAAAGCCTCGAACACCCGGCGTTCCAGGTCTCTTTCCTCGTCGAAGCGCGACAGGTAGGTTTGCAGGGGAACCCACTCCCCGGAGACGTCCACCCGCCGGGGAGGATCACCGAACTCGAAGGCTCCCAGGGGCAGGATCCGGCCCTTGAGGAACAGCGCGGCGTCCGTGAGCGGGGGCCGGATTTCGTTCTTGATGACAAGGCGGTCGGCGGAAAGCCACCGGGCGGTCAGGCGTCCCCAATCGGCCCGGGTTCTCGAGACGAGGGCGAGGAAACGGCCTCCCGTCGTCAGCCGGATCCCCCGGATGCCGAGAGCGTTTGGCGACGTTCGGGGACCGAACACCCATTTCGCCCGGACCTGGTGCATCTCCTCCCAGGCGAACACGGCCGGCTCGATCCGCCAGGTCCTGTCCGGAAAGAGGCAGTCGACCCGGCACGGCGCGAACGCCCCGATGTGAAGGAGTTTCCGGTGCACGGCCACCGGGTTGCCGTTCTCGAGATTCACCGTCTCCACGGCTTCTCCGCTGGCGGTTTTCCCGGGCGTGGCGGCGACCAGGAACATCGCCGTCCCCACCACGCACAGAACGCCGGCGAACAGGAAATGCAGCCTTTTCTGGATGAAGAAGAGGGAGGAGACGAGGATGGAAAGGAAGGCCATGCCGATGAAGAAGAGGAGGAGGCTCTCGGCCCGCCGGAGACGTTTCAGCGGCCACTCCGTCGCCTGAAACGCCTGGAAGAGACCGGAATCCTCGGGGAAGGCGTCCGCCGGAAGTCTCCGGGGATTCGGGGGGGAACGGTTCTCGAACCCGAGGACCTCCCGGATGATCTTCTGCCAGAACGCCTGCAGGCCCTTCTCGCCGGCCTTCTGGACGGCTTCCGGCTCTGGAAAGGCGGTGAGGAACACCACCGCTCCCCGGCCCCTCTCCACGAGGACGATTCGCCCCTTCCCCAGCGGGGAGGCGAACGTCTTTCGGGGAGGGACATCGAGGCCGTGGAGGAAGACGGTTTCGGCGTCGTAGCGGCCCCAGATCGAGAGGATCGCGGACGGATCGAGGGGCTCCTCCTGCCGGAATCCGGGAAAGAGCCAGCGGAGGTTCTCGCCGCGCGCGGCCCCTCGAAACAGGTCCGGCCCCGGCAGGAGGAGGACGCCCCCTTCCAAGAGCCAGGAGGAGATCGCTTCCCGGGAGGAGAGGGGGATTTCGGGATTCCCCGCCAGGACGAAAAGGTCGAAACGCTGGAGGTCGTCGAGTCTTTCGGGGATGTCTCCGGCCTCGAACGTGGCGGTGTAGGCCCGCTTCAGGAAGCGTCCCGGATCGAGCCATTCCGGATTCGAGACGCGCGACTCGACGAGCCCGGCGAGAATATCGCCCGCTTTCAGGACGGTGGGACGCTTGAGCGTCGTTTTCGATTCCTCGTAGACGGTTCCGTCGACGTCTTCCAGATGGAGGGTGGGGCGCAGGGAAGCGCTCCGGCACAGGACCGGGATGACCACTTCCTTCCTTGAGGACGGGGGCATCTCGACATACGACGCGAACAGCCCGCCCCCGTCGATCACCACGCGGCCCTGGAACGGTTCCCCGACCGTATGGAGCATGATCCGGTAATAGACCCACCCGGGGGGACGGAACGTGCCCCCGCCCTCGAAGCCCGAAACCTCCACCACCGGAATGGGTTCGGTCTGGGAACGGGCAAGCGCCCCCAGGAAGGCCGCCAGGACGACGGCCGCGCCGAGCCGGACGAGAACCCTCCTGCGGCCCATGATCACCCTCCCGCGACGATATCCTCGAAGGCCCTGGGCGGCAGGGCCAACAGGAAGGGAAGAACGGCCAGAACGACGGCCAGGCCCCCGAAGATCAGGCAGAAGACGAGGAAGACGCCGGAAGGGGCCTGGGCGGGGCTGGAAACGTGGAACAGGGCGAAAAAGGGATTCAGGTTGTTCAACCACCCGGCCCCTTTTTCGAAAAACGCTTCCAGCGACACGTTCAGACCCGGAATGAACACGCACAGGAGCCCGGCGAGGAAATAGAAGGGTTTCGCCATGTTGCCGTGGAAGTAGAATCCCAGCCGGAAGTGGGCCCAGATGACCAGTCCCACCATCAGAAAGATGACGAGGGTCTGGAGGACCGTCCACACGCTCTTGAACCCGTAGGAAGCCGAGAGGACGAGGACGGGCAGGCTGTAGAGGACGAGCAGGCCGGGTTCCTGGAGAGCGAGCACCGCGTACTGCCCCTGCGTCAGGGGTCGTCGGGCGAAACGTTCGACCAGGATCTCCAGCGTGAGGGGCCAGACCAGGAGGAGATAGAGAAGCAGGAGGGAGGCGATCCAGCCGAAGGCGGAGGAGAACGTCAGGGAAGGCAGGACCTCCAGACCGGTCCGCTTCTGGACCAGCGCGAGCAGGAACAACCCCGCGGACCCCAGGGTCCAAAGTAGAACGGGGACGAACGTTCTCCGGTTCGTGACGATCATCGGCGATCCAGGAAAGTCGTCGGCGTCCGGCGAACCCCCGAACGGCCCCGGAACCGATCGTTTCCATTGTAGGGAAGGCGGCCCCCCGCGCAAGGGATCGGTCCGGCGCGCGCCTGAAATGTTTCGGAGATTTCGAGGTCAACTCCGATCCCCGACATGCCGATGAAGGAACGAGAGGGGGGTCCGGACCCGCCCCGGGTCCCTGAAACGGAGGACTCCATGCCTCGTACACGAACCCTGTCCAGCACCACGGCCCGATGCCCTTCCTGTGAAAGTTCCGATTATTTCGTCTACCGCCGCGAACCCGCCGGCGCCGGCAGGATCCTCAACCGTTGCCGGTGCCAGACCTGCGACACCACCTTCTCCTACGAGGAAGACAAGGTCGGACACGTCCTCGACCGGCGGTGACCCAGGCGCCGGGATCCGACCGCCGAGGTCGCCGAGATCCCCGAGTGCGTTTCGGGAAGCCCCGACCCGGGGGTGCGCTCGGCGAACTCTCCGATCTCGGCGGTGAGGGTCCGGCGACGGCGCAATCGATCCCTCGATCTCCGCCCTTGAAAATCCGCCGCCGGGATGCATGATCATGGACGAACCCCCCGCATCCCGGAGGGAAGAGCATGCACCCCGCCCAGACCGTCGGAAAGATACGCAGGAACGTCGAGACCGTCATCCGCGGCAAACCGGACGCCGTCGAACTCGCTCTCGTCGGCCTCCTCGCGGGAGGCCACATCCTCATCGAGGACGTCCCCGGCGTCGGCAAGACCATGCTCGCACGCGCCCTCGCCCAGTCCATCCACGGCGCATTCCGCCGCATCCAGTTCACCCCCGACCTCCTGCCCTCGGACATCCTCGGCGTCTCCATCTACCGGGAAGACACGGGACGGTTCACCTTCCAGCCCGGTCCCGTCTTCGCCAACATCGTCCTCGCGGACGAGATCAACCGGACCACGCCCCGCACCCAGTCGAGCCTTCTCGAGGCCATGAACGACGGGCAGGTCACCATCGACGGCGCCACGCACGTCCTCGAGCGGCCGTTCATGGTGCTCGCCACCCAGAATCCCGTGGACGTCGCCGGCACCTATCCCCTTCCCGAAAACCAGCTGGACCGCTTCCTGCTCCGGATCCGCATGGGGTATCCCGCCCCCCAGGACGAGATCGCCATCCTCAAGGATCAGAAGATCCGCCATCCCATCGAGACCCTCGAACCCGTCGCCTCGGGCGCCGATGTCACCGCCCTCCAGCAAGCCGTGAGGGAGGTGAAGGTCTCAGAGAAACTGGCGGAATACATCGTCGCGCTCTCCGGAGCCACCCGCGCTTCCGGGCAGTTCCTCCTTCCCGCAAGCCCCAGGGCCTCCCTCGCCCTCTTCCGGACCGCCCAGGCCCGGGCGCTGAGCCAGAACCGCGACTACGTCCTTCCCGACGACGTGAAATCCACCGCCGTCGCCACCCTGGCCCACAGACTGCTTGTGAAGGGCTCCCTGGAGAGGACGGGCCACCGGCGCGCCGACCAGGCCGTGGAGAAGCTGCTCGCGACCGTCCCCGTGCCGCTCTGACAGGCCATGCGAGAACCCTCGCCAAGAGGATTCCCGCCGATCTCGTCGGCCGGACGAAGAGGCCGAGCCAGGAACCCGCATGACGACACAGAACGAAACAAAAAACCGGACCGGGAGCCGGGCACGCCTCGGCCGCCTCGTCGCCGAGCGCGCCCGGATCACCCCCGCCGGCTCCCTGTTCCTGGCCCTCACCGCCGTCGTGGGGCTGATCGCCTACCGCTCGGGCGGGAACCTCGTCTTCGCCGTCTTCGCCCTCCTCCTCGCGACCCTGCTCGTCTCCCGCCTGCTTCCCGGCCTCACCGCGCGCCGCCTCGTCGCGCGCCGCGAGGTCCCCGACGAGATCCACGCCGGCCGGCGCGTGGAGTTCCGCCTCGTGCTCGAGAATCGAAACCGCATCCTCCCGGCCCTCGCCGTCACCGTGCAGGACCTTCTCGGCGTCCCCGCCTTCCCCCGCAGCGCCCCTCCCTTCTATCCCAGCATCCCCGCCCGGAAGGCCGGGGATGCCCGATACACCGTGCTCTTCCGGCGGCGCGGACGCTACCGGGCGAGGGAATACGCCGTCGAGTCCGCCTTCCCCTTCGGCTTCTTCTGCAGGCGCGCGCGGGGGACCGAGCCCTCCGAGTTCCTCGTCCTGCCGAAGCGAAAGCCCATCCGGCGCCACATCCTGCCCCCCGCCTCCCCCAAACCCGTCTTCGGGCCCGATCCCGCCGAACGCCTCTGCCAGGAGGAGGAATTCAAGGGCCTGCGCCCCTACAAGCACGGCGATCCGCTCAAGAAGATCCACTGGAAAACCTCGGCCCGGAAGAAGGAGATGATGGTGCGCGTCATGGAAAGCCAGGAGCGCCCGAAGGTCTCGGTGCTTCTGGACACCTCCGTCGAGGCACGGACGCGCCGCCTCCGCTGGAGCGTGAGCCTGGAGCGCGGCGTCCGCGTCGCGGCGTCCCTCGTGTCCGACCTCGAGAAACGGGGCTATCTCTACCGCTTCGGGGCCATGAATCCTGATCTCGCCCTCTCCGACTTCGGCCGGGGACCCGACCACCTCAACAGCATCCTCGAGTTGCTCGCCGTCCTCGCTTCCCCGGGGAAGGTCGTCACCCAAACGCTGGTCCGCGAGGCCGCCTCCCGGGCGGGGGGCCATCCCTTCGTCCTCCTGGTCCTCTCCCACGCCCGCGGCGAGGCCGTCAAGGACATCCTCGCCCGCGGATTCCCCTGTGCCCTGAAGGCTTTCGACGTCTCGCGGCCCTCGTTGCCGCCCGTGGTGTGACATGCGAAGTCTCTCGACCTACAGGCTGTCCGTCTTCTTCGTGGCGTTCGCCGGCGCCATGACGCTCGCCCCGCCCGAGCGAAGCCTCCTGCCCCCCTTCCTCTTCCTCGGGCTTTCCCTCCCCCTCTGGTGGCTGAGGAACCGCGCCCGCGTCCTCCCCGCGAAATCCCCGACGCAACGCCATCTCCTCTTCGCCGTCGTCACCGGCACGGCTCTCGTCCTCCCCCTCGTGGAGTCCTCCCTGCTCGCGGCCGCCCTCCACTTCACCGTGATCCTCCAGGCCGTCCTGTTCTTCAACGCCGCCAGGCCCTCCCACTACGCCCTCGTCTACTTCACCGCCCTGGCCCAGCTGGTCGTCTCCGCCTTCCGGCCCGTCTCCCCCTTCCAGATGCTCGTCTTTCTCTACTTCGCTTCCGCGGCCGTCTTCAGTCTCACCCTCCATGATTTCATGGCCGGCATCCGCGCGCGCCTCCGGTCCATGGAGAAGCCCGATCCCGCACGCGATCCCATGGGAGCGAAACTCGCCTCCCTCCAGGGGATCAACCGCGTCTTCTTCCTCTCGCTCGCCATCGCCGCCGTCGTGATCCTGGTCGCCATCCCGCTCTTTCTGCTTCTGCCGAGAACCTTCGAGGCGGCCCCGCCCCCCCCCCCAGACGGAGCCGAGGAAGACCCGCCGCGGGCGAAGGAATCCGAGGCTTCCACGGCCCTTCGCCCCGGAAACGCCCTCGACGCCGCAGACGCCGGAGGCGCGCTCGGGCCGGGCGGCGAGGGCCTGGAACACTTCGGTTTCTCCGGCACGATCGACCTGGCGAACTGGGGCGCGGCGTTCTCGAGCGAACGCGAGGTCCTGGCCATGACGACCTCCCAAGGCGGCCTGGAGGTCTTCCTCGATCCCGGCGATCTCTACCTCCGCGGCGTGGTCCTCGACCGCTTCGACGGCTTCTCGTGGACCACGTCCCTGGGGAGGTTGAGGCGGCAAGACGACGGCGACGACGGACGGCGCGACGGCTGGGTCCGCTTCGAGGCGTTCGTCCCCTCCGACCCGCGCATCCTCCGCCAGGAGATCACCGCCCGCCGGGAATTCGGACCCGTACGCTTCTACGTACGCGACGCCGTCGCCTTCGAGGGGAACCGCGTCTTCCTGGACCCCGAGGGAGCGCTCTGGGCGCGACCCGATTTCTCTTTCGCACCGGCGGAACTCGAGGTCTATGCCGTGCGGTCCATACCGTTCCGCCTCACGCCGGGCCTTCGACGCCGCCTTGAAACCAGCGCGTGCACCTCCCCCCATCCGCGCTATCTCGCGATCCCCGAAAGCGCGCAGGCCGCCGCTACGCTGGCCCGGCAGCTCGCCCGCCCCTTCGATGCCCCCTGGACCAACGCCCGCCTCTTCGTCGACCACCTGCGAAAGCGTTGCCGCTATACGACCGAGCCCCACGCGCCGCCCCGCGGCATCGACCCCCTGGACGAGTTCCTCTTCCGGCGGAGGGCGGGACACTGCGAACTCTTCGCCTCCGCCCTCGCCGTGATGCTCCGCAGCCGCGGCATCCCCTCCCGCCTCGTCGGCGGGTTCCACGGCGGCGCCTTCCGCACCTTCCGCGGACGGCGCTACATCGCCGTACGGGAATCCGACGCGCACGCCTGGGTCGAGGCGTGGTTCGACGACGTCGGATGGGTCAGGCTGGATCCCACGCCCGCGACGGCAGGAAGCGCGGAGGATGCGGAGGACGGCGTCGAGCCCCTCTTCGACGAGGGGAAGAAGGACGTATACGGCTTCATCCTCGACTACGATCGGAGAAGCCAGAAGCGCTTACTCGGGCGCATGGCCTCCGGATCCTGGTCGGTGGCGGGCGGGGTCGCCGGCGCGGTCCCCTGGCCCCTGTGGGGGCTCGCCCTCGTCGCCGCGGGCCTTTTGACGTGGGTTGTCCTCCAGCGCAAGCGGAAGCGCACGGATGTCATGCGTCTTCTGGGAAGACGGCTGGACCGGGATCCGACGAGGAGCCTGCTCTTCTATGCGGAAATGCTCAAGGCCCTGCGGAAACTCGGCTTCCGCAAGACCCCCGCCCAGACGCCGGCCGAGTTCGCCCGCGCGGTCGTCGCGTCGGACGGCTCGCTGGGGGAGGTGGACATCGTGACGGAGATCTTCCACCGGGTTCGTTACCGCGAGGAGACCCCCCCGAGGGCGGATCTGAAGAAGGCCTTCGCGGTGGTGCAGCGGCTTAGGAACCGAAGCCGCGCCGAGACGGCCTCCGACACGGATCTGCGTAAAGAGGGAGGATAAGGCAGGTCTTCGAATGCACGGTTCTCCCTCATGGCGGTTCGTACCCGAGCACCCTGCGGCCGTCTTCTTCCCGCAGGGCCTTGCGGATCTCGTCGGTGGTGGGGGCCTCGAGAAGGAACGCCGTCCAGCCTTTGCCCACGTCCTCGGGCCTGTGAGCGTCGGAGGAGCGGACGAGGGGGAAGCGCGCGCAGTCGGGGATGTCGGCTCGCGCCCGGGCCATGGAGGTTCGGGGGGAGATCTCCAAAGCGTCGAGCGCGAGGCCGGGGGGCACGAAGCCGAGCTGGCCGATCAGCCCGAATCCTTCCCGGTCGACGTGGCAGGCGAAGGCGAGGCCCCCGAGGCGGTGGATGCGCTCGGAGGCCTGCTGTAGCGTCCATGTCGTCGCGCCGATGAGCAGATGCTCGTTGAACCCCAGGACATCCTCGTTTTCGTTGACCACGACCTGCATGCCGAAGGCGTCGGGATCGTTGACGCCGTCAAGCCGCTGGTAGACGGCGCTCTGCAGGGTGAGGGCGGATTCGAGGTCGTCGAAGAGGGCGAGGAGGTGGACTTCTTCGGCGGTGGTGACCTCCAGGCCGGGGAGGGCCGCGATGCCGTTTTTCCCGAGCCTTCTCGCGTAGGCGCCGGCGTTTTCGGCGGTGTTGTGGTCGGTGATGGCGACCAAATCGAGCCCGGCGCGCCCGGCGGCTTCCGCCACGGCGCCCGGGGACTGGTCCAGCTCCCCGCACGGGGAGAGGACGGTATGGAGGTGCAGGTCTGCGCGATACGTTTTCAGCACGGTCTTTCGGGAGAACGTCTCTTCCGGTCCGGCACGCTGGGGCGTCCGACGAGGTTGTCCACCCCCTTCATGATGCAGGAATCGAGCGGTTTTTGCATCAGGGAGGGCGAGGTGCCGGCTTGGCCGGGCCTTCCCGGCTAGAGTATAATGCGTTCGCGATACGTCTTTCTGGGAGGGAGCGTGAAGGTCCTTCTGGCCGACGACGAGAAGAGCATCCGGCTGACCCTCGGCGACGATCTCGAGGCGGCGGGGCACGAGGTGACGGTCGTGGACGACGGCCGGGAGGCGTCGCGTCACGTCGAACAGGAGCGTTTCGACGTTCTCATCAGCGACATCAAGATGCCGGGCGTGACGGGGATCGAGCTTCTGGAGAAGACGAAGCAGATCTCCGCCGGCACGGAAGTGATCCTCATCACGGGATTCGGCACCGTGGAATCCGCGGTGGAAGCCATGAAGCTGGGGGCGTACGACTACATCCTCAAGCCCTTCCTCAACGAGAAGATCATCGCCCTGCTGGAGAAGATCGACCGCCTGCAGCGCCTCACCGAGGAGAACGTGCGCCTGAAGGAGGAGCTCCGCGACCGGTACGGCTTCGACCAGCTCATCGGCAAGAGTAAGAAGATGCTCGACATCTTCCACCTGATCGAGACGCTCCGGGACAACGACTCCTACATCCTCATCCAGGGAGAGACGGGGACGGGGAAGGAGCTGATCGCCCAGGCGGTCTACCGGAACTCGCGGCGGAAGGACAAGCCGCTGGTGATCCTGAGCTGCTCCCAGTTCCCCGAGACGCTGCTGGAAGACGAGCTCTTCGGGCACGAGAAGGGGGCTTTCACCGACGCCCGGGACCGGAAGGTCGGACGTTTCGAGCGCGCCCAGGGAGGGACCCTGTTCCTGGACGACATCGACGACATGACGCTTCCCACCCAGGTGAAGCTGCTGCGCATCCTCCAGGAGAAGAAGTTCGAGCGGCTGGGGGGCGAGGAGACGGTCTCGCTGGACATCCGCGTCATCAGCGCCACGAAGGCGGATCTGGAGGAGGCCGTGGCCGAAGGGACGTTCCGGGAGGATCTCTTCTACCGCCTCAACGTCCTGCGCATCGCCCTGCCCCCGCTGCGGGACCGGCCCGAGGACATCCCGCTTCTCGCCGCGCACTTCATCAAGATCTACGGCGGCGGCCGGGACTACCGGATTCCGCCGGCCGTGCTGGAGGCGATGATCAACTACCCCTGGCCCGGCAACGTCCGGGAACTGGAAAACGCCATCGAGCGGTCCATCGCCCTGGCTGGCCGGGCCCGGAACCTGAAGAAGGAGCACATCATCCGCTCCAGCACGACGCAGTCCAGGACCGTGGCCCATCTCAAGGACCTGCGGCCGCTGAAGGAGGTCGTGGGCGAGTCGGAGATGATGCACATCAAGAACGTCTTGAAGCACACCCGGGGGCAGAAGGGCAAGGCCGCCGAGATCCTGGGCATCTCGAGGAAGAACCTGTGGGAGAAGATGCGGGAGTACGAGGTGGAGTGACCTTCACTTCCCTTACGGGATCTCCTCCCCTTCCCCCCGGCCGGCCCGCTGCATCTGCAGCTCGACCAGCATCTCGTACTTCACCAGGATGGGCGTGAGTTTGCGGTGGGTCTCGGCGTCGAGGTCCCCTTCGATCTTCCGGAGCGCCTCGTAGATCTCGCGGTGAAGCCGGACGCATTCGTCGCTGGAGATCCGTCCGTCCTTGAGGAAGGAGGCCCATGTCTTCTCGAGGGCCTTCCGCGTGGAATGGACCAGATCCACGCCCCGTCCGTCGAACCATCCGTCCCGAGGCATGCGGCCTCCTACGGCCCGAACCCGATGAAACTGGAGGTCAGGGCGCCGTGGATGATCATCCCCAGGGCCACCATCATCCCGGCCACCACGACACCCGCGGACGTGTTGTCGTCCTCGGCGATCTCCTTGTTCAGGCTGAAGGGCGTGGCCAGGTCCAGGGCGCGGAACCCGATCAGGAGGATGAACAGGCCCAGCAGGCTGAACACCAGGATATGGATGATCTCCTTGAGAAGGGTCTCGAAGCTGTACCCGCCCTCCTGGGTGATCGGCGGGGTCTCCCCCGCCAGGGCCGTCACCGAACCCAGGACGACCAGACAGACAGCCGCGATCCACGACAGACGAACCAGACGCCGGGCCATGGGGACCTCCTTCGCTTGCATGCAAGGAACCGTATTATACCGGCCCCTCCCCCGATGGCAAGAGCGCAGTGGCGCAGCAATGCGGGCCGAGGTACTGCGGAACCCTGACAACGGCTCAGAAAATACGAAAAAAACATGATCTGTGACCGCCTTGGAGGGCGAGGGTCCTCCCGAGCCAAAACACAGCCGGCTCGCCAGCCCGTACTACGCCGATCGGCTCTTGCAAGGGCTACGTAGGGTCCTCCGTAGCTCTCGCAACCACCGGCAAGCGAAGGAGGAGAGGCTCGCCCTCCAAGTTTTCATGGTTTCCGGGAGAGCCGAAGGCTCATGGCCGGCTGAAATCTGAAATCTACCGGGGAGGCCCATGACTCGCCGACAGCGCGAAACGCTCCGCCGGCTTTCCCGTTGACCTGCCCGGCCCCATGCCCTATACTCCGGGTTTCTGAAATCCGGACGCGCGCGCCGGATGGGGGCGCCGAAGGTGAAAGGGACCCTGGAGAGGCTGGTCCGGGAACAGGGATTTCCCTGGTACGGGTTCTGCCAGTTCCTGAGCATGGTCTTCTTCACGACCCTGTACCGGTACCGGGTGTACGGTCGTGAGAACATTCCCCCGAGAGGGGGGGTGCTGGTCGCCTCGAACCACCAGAGTTTTTTCGACCCGGTGCTGGTGGGTGCGGGACTCGAGAGGCAGATCAACATCATGGCTCGTCAGGGGTTGTTCCGGGTTCCGGGCCTCGCGACCCTCATCCGGTCCTTGAACGCCTTCCCGGTCAAGCGGGGGGCGTTCGACCGGGAAGCGATCCGTCGGGCCCTCGAGGTGCTCGAGGGCGGGGGGTTGCTTTTGGTGTTTCCGGAAGGGACGCGCACGCGGGACGGCCGGCTGCAGCGGCCGCGGGCGGGGATCAGCCTTCTCGCCCGGCAGGCCCGCGTGCCCGTGGTGCCCGCGGTGATCCGGGGGGCGTTTCGGGCGTGGCCGCCCCATCGGGCGGTGGCGCGGGGGTTCGTGCCCATCCGGATCGCGTTCGGGAAACCGCTGAGGGCGGGAGGAGGGGACCGCCGGTCCTTGGAGGCGGATCTGGCCGAGCGGTGGGAGGCGCTGGAGCGTTTCCTGAAAGCCAAACGGGACTGAAAACCGGGGCTACGTCCGGGGCTCGGCGCTTCCGGAGAGACACGTTCGGCCCCTGTCGTTGGGAGAGAGTTTTTTCATGGCCAAGAAACAGATTCTGGACGAGGTCGGCCTCACGGACGAGATGCTGGAGGAGCAGGTCAAGGACGCCATGGAGGGGCTGGAGGAGGAGGAGCTCCGCGATCTGTACGAGAAGTCGATCCAGAACTTCGAGATCGATTCCATCCTGAAGGGGCGGATCGTCAACGTCGTCGGCGACGACGTGGTGGTCGACGTGGGATACAAGTCGGAGGGTGTGATTGCCCTCACGGAATTCGAGGAGCGGGACGAGATCGACCCCGGGGACGAGGTGGAGGTCCTGCTGGAGGAGGTGGAGGACGACGCGGGCCTGATCCGCCTGTCGAAGCGCAAGGCCGACCGGATCCGCGGGTGGGAGCGCATCATCTCGGAAAACACGGAAGGCGACACGGTCAAGGGCAAGGTCATCCGGAAGATCAAGGGGGGGCTTCTGGTCGATATCGGCGTGCCGGTGTTCCTGCCCGCCTCGCAGGTCAGCATCCGGCGCACGGGGGACATCTCGGACTACATCGGCAAGGAAGTGGAGTGCGAGATCATCAAGATCGACGTGAAGCGGATGAACATCGTGGTCTCCCGTCGGCGGCTCATCGAGCGCACGCGGGAGAAGATGAAAAAGAAGCTGCTCGCCGAGATCAAGGAGGGGGAGGTCCGCAAGGGCACCGTCAAGAACCTGGCGGATTTCGGCGCCTTCATCGATCTTGGCGGCATCGACGGGCTGCTGCACATCACGGACATGAGCTGGGGCCGGATCAACCACCCCTCGGAGATTCTCTCCATCGACGAGGACGTGGAGGTGAAGATCCTCCGCGTGGACAAGGAGCGCGAGAGGATCGCCCTGGGTCTCAAGCAGAAGACCGAGAGCCCCTGGAAGGACGTGGAGCGGAAGTACCCGGTGGGAAGCCGGGTCCGGGGCAAGGTGGTCAACGTCATGTCCTACGGCGCCTTCGTCAAGCTGGAGGATGGCATCGAGGGGCTGGTGCACATTTCCGAGATGTCCTGGACCAAGCGGATCAACCATCCCTCCGAGGTCGTCAACATCGGCGACGTGGTCGAGGTGGTGGTCCTGGACATCAACCAGGAGAAGCAGGAGATCTCGCTGGGGATGAAGCAGACCGAGGTCAATCCCTGGACGCTGGTGGAGCAGAACTACCCGGTGGGGACCCTGGTGGAGGGGCGCGTGAGGAACCTGACCAACTACGGGGCCTTCGTCGAGATCGAGGAAGGCATCGACGGCCTGCTCCACATCTCCGACATCTCCTGGACCAAGAAGGTCAACCACCCCTCCGAGATCCTCAAGAAGGGGGACGTGGTGAAGGCCCTGGTCCGCAACGTGGACCAGGACCGCAAGCGGGTCGCCCTCTCCATGAAGCATCTCGAGAGCGATCCCTGGAAGGAGACCATTCCCGACCGCTTCAAGCCCGGCGAGGTGGTCCTGGGAACCGTGACCAAGCTGACCAACTTCGGCGTCTTCGTGGAGCTCGAGGAAGACCTGGAGGGGCTCCTCCACATTTCCGAACTCGCCGAGCACAAGGTGAAGAACCCCGAGGAGGTCGTGAAGGTGGGGGAGAGCATCCCCGTGAAAATCCTCCGCGTCGATCCGTCCGAGCGGAAGATCGGCCTGAGCCTCTTGGGCATCACCGAGGCCGAGGCCCAGGCCATCGGCGAGCAGGCGGCCGCCGAGGAACCTCCCGGCGAACCGGCGCCGGAAGCCGAGAGCGCTCCGGAACCGGCCGGGACGCCCGCGGAAGAACCGGGCCCGCCCGTCGCGCCGGCCCCCGCGCCGGACGACGCCGCCCCGGAGGGGGAGGCGGAAGCGGAGACTGAAAGCGCCGCAGGGACTCCCGCCGCCGGCGAGGACGCGCCGGCGGAGAACGCCCCTTCGGAACCGGAGAAGGACGCGGAGTCCTGATCCCGGGGACGCGATGGCCCTTGAGCAAAGGCGGGGGACATGTCCGGTATCGTCGGATGCACCGGCAAGGAAGACGTGAGCTGCTTCCTCATTCAGGGGCTGAACCGCCTGGAATACCTGGGGTACGACTCGGCGGGGCTCGCCCTGTTGCAGGAGAAGGACCTCGTCTTCGAGAAGATCAACGGAAGCGTGCGCCTCCTCACCTCCCGCGTGAACAACGGCGTGTTCCGGGGCGACACCGGCGTGGCGGGATTGCGGTTCGCCACGCACGGCGAACCCACCCGCGCCAACGCCCATCCCCAGCTGGACTGCCACGGAAGCGTCGCCGTCGTCCACAGCGGCGTGATCGAGAACTACAAGGAGATCAAGTCGAGGCTGCTGGCGGAGGATCACCGGTTCCGATCCGCCACGGACACCGAGGTCCTCGCTCACCTCGTGGAAGGTCGGCTCGAGGGGACGGGGTTTCTCGAGGTCTTTCTCGAAATCATGAACCAGGTCGAGGGAAGCCTCTCCTTCCTCGCCGTGGACCGGCACCGCCCCAAGGAGATCTTCGGCGGCTGCTCCGAAAGCGGGCTCTGGGTCGGGTTCGGCAAGGACATCACGATCATCTCCTCCGAACTCGCCCCCCTCATCGCCCATACGCGCAAGGCCGTCCGCGTCGAACCCGATTCGGTCGTCAGGGTCCGCGGCGGCGAGGTGGAAATCTACGGCAAGGACGGCAAGCGACGCGACGCCGAACCGAAGGAGATCGCGTTCTCCCTCAAGCAGGCCCAGCGCGGAGGGTACGACTTCCATACCCTCAAGGAAATCTGCGAACAGCCCATCTCCATCCGGCGCGCCTGGTCCCACCGCATCGGACACCGCGGCGTGAAACTGAGGAATTTCGGCCTGCCCCGCCGCATCCTCAAGCAGGTCGATCTCGTGAGGACCACCGGCAACGGATCGTCCTTCCACGCCGCCATGGTGGCCAAGCACTACATCGAGGACCTGGTCCGGGTCCCTACCGCCTGCATCCCCGCCTCCGAGCTCCTCGCCGCCGATCCCAGCGTCTCGGAACGCTCCCTCCTCATCGCCTTCTCCCAGTCCGGAAGAACGAGCGACACCATCCAGGCCACGCAACGGTGGCGCAACAAGGGCGGCAAGACCCTGGCCGTCTGCAACGCGACCGGAAGCCCGCTCTGGAAGGCCTCCGACGGCATCCTCGGCAGCTACGCCGGCCCCGAGATCGGACGCGTCTCCACCAAGACCTTCACCGGGTCCATCGTCACCGCCTACCTCTTCGCCGTGACCCTCGGACGCGCCCAGGACACCATCAAGAGCGTCCCCGAACGAGAACTCCTCTACGGACTCCAGCGGCTCTCCGCCGTCGTCGACGAACTCATCAAGCGGAAACCGGAAATCGAGGACTTCGCCGAACGCCTCGTCCAGGCGAAATCCGTCTTCTTCACCGGCTCCGGACTGAACTACTCCACCGCCCTCGAAGGCGCCCTCAAGATGAAGCAACTCGCCTCCATCCACAGCGAGGGCATGCCCATCGGGGAGATGAGACACCAAATCCTCAACCTCGTCGGCGAGGATCGCCCCGTCGTCGCCCTCGCTCTCGACGGAAACACCTTCGAGCTGCAAAAAAAGGCGCTCCAAGAGATCAAGGACGCCGGCGGCGTCGTTCTGGCCCTGACGGGCGAGGGCGACAGGAACCTCCAAGACATCGCCGACGCCACCTTCTCCCTCCCCTCCGTGGGGGAACTCCTCTCCCCCGTCCCCACCATCGTGGTCCTCCAGATCCTCGCCCTCACCGTCGCCTGCCGGCTCGGCTTCGATCCCGATGTCCCGAGGAACGTGAAGAAGGTCTTCGACTAGGCGGGGCGACGTCCCCCCGATAGCTTCGCCGTGAGCCGGACAGACTTTTCCGATTGCAGATGGCAGCAACGTGTCGGTGCAGGTTTGATGCAGCCGGAAACTCTTTGTGGGAGGCGTGTGTCCCGGTCCACGCGTACACCCGGTCCGGGACCACGGCGATCCTGCGGCCGCGGATCGACGAACCTCCGGCTTCGCCGGAGGATTCGCCTCCCACCACTTTTCTGAGGATGAAGAACGCAAGAGTCACGCCGGGGGATTCCCATGGAGGCGGGCTACGGAAAGAAAGGGAAGACCACAACAACCTTACAGCGCGAATGCCTCCTTCCACCTCCCCCTTTCCCCGACCGGCCCGCGGCATTACAATGCCTCCGGCATCCCCGGACACACGGGAGGATATCTTGATTCCACGAAACCAAGCGGCTACAAACGGGGGAATGGCGCGCGGGGCGGCCTGGCTGGTTGCCGGCGCCCTGCTGCTCGGCGCCTCCCTGCCCGCACGCGCGGCCGAGAAACGGGACGCCGAACTGTCGCCCCGCGAACGGATGGCCGTTCAGAAGTTCTTCACCCTCAAGGCGTGGGACGTGGATGACCTCATCAAGGCCGGACGGTACGAGAAGGCCCTCGCGCTGGCGGACGCCATGATCACCCTCCTCCCCGGCGAGGGCGGGAGGGATTTCTTGCGCGTGCTGAAAAACAGGGCCCGGGAGGGGATCCAGGCCTCCCGGGTCGTGCGGGGTGAGCTCCTCGAACCGGCGGCCTTCACGGAAGTGGGCGATCCCCTCGTCTTCAGGATCGCCGTCACCAACGTCGGCGAACGGCCTCTCGAAATCGTCATGGACGCCGAAGACGGAAACCAGGGCGCCTCCCGCCTCCACGTCGAATGCGAGGAGCAGGGATGCCTCGGCGGCGTGGCCCACACGGCGTGGGACATCCCCATCCCGGGACTGGACGGCCGGCGCGTGCTGGATCCCGGCGCCTCCTTGCGGACGCGAGCCGTCCTGGACACGGCCGATCGGTCCCCCCTGAACCCCACGGTGCGCGTCTACCGCGTGAGCGGATGGATCCGGCCCTTCGAGATGCGCGCAGGGACGAGGCCGGCGACGCGCCCCATCCGCCTGGAGACGAAGACGGTCCGGGTGTTCCCGCGGGGGCTGGGGCCCCTTCGAAGGGCGCCCTTCGAGACGATGCAAGAAGGCATCGAAGAGGCGTTTGCGCCCAAGATCGTCCTGGCCGCCCACTTCATCGGGCCTCGGAGACGCCGCGCGGCCGCGATGGCCCTGGTGGAAGGGCAGCGGCGGGAAACCAGCGATCCCGCCCTGCCGCGCGTGATGCGCGTGGCCCTGCGGGCCCTGTTGAAGCGCTGGGACCTTCCCCTGGAAAGGGACGCCTGGAAACGGTGGTGGTTCGAGAATGGCGAAGACGTGAATCAAAGGCTCCGGGAGGAGCAGAAGGCTCACGAGCGTGGCGCCGGACCCGTCGGGACCGGCGGGGAAAAAGGAAAGAAGTGAAATGCCCACAAAAGGGGACAAGGATTTCGGCGATCTCGCCCTGAAACACAAGTTCGCCGACGAGAAGGAAATCCAGCGGGCTCTCGAGGAGCAGAAGCGGCTGGAAAAGGAAGGGGCGCTGACGACGCTCGACCGCCTCGTGGTCGAGCTGGGCATCATGAACCCTTTCCAGGTGGAATTCCTCCAGGAAATCCTCGGCCGGAAGGTCATCTACTGCCCGGGCTGCACGGCGAAGTACAACGTCTTCAAGTACCCGGGGGACAGCCGCGTCAAATGCCGCAAGTGCGGGGAGATGATCGAGGTGCCCAAGCGGTTCTCCGAGATGAACTCGGAGGAGCGCCTCGCCCGGGCGGAGGCCGGCAAGCCCCAGTACGAGACGAAGGCCTTCATGGGGAAGGTGATCGGAGGGTACCGGATTCTCGAACAGATGGGCTCCGGGGAAATGGGCATCGTGTTCAAGGCGAAGCAGCTCTCGCTGGACCGCGTCGTGGCGTTGAAGGTCCTCCCCGTGGAAATGACCCGGGACAAGAAATCGGTGGACCGGTTCCTGCGGGAGGCCAAGTCCGCCGGCAAGCTCCAGCATCCCAACATCGTGCAGGTCTATGACATCGGCGAGACGGGCGGGCTCTACTACTACTCCATGGAGTTCATCGAGGGGCGCAGCCTCGCCTCGGTGCTTCCCGAAAAGAAGCCCATGGATCTGGGGGAAGCCTCGCGGATCATCCTCCAGATCGCCAAGGCCCTCGCCCACGCCCACCGCTCCGGCGTCCTCCACAAGGACATCCGTCCCGAGAGCATCCTGATCAACGAGGAAAACGTGGCCAAGCTGGCCGACCTCGGCATGTCCGGCGGCGCCGACCCCGGCAAGAGCAGCATGGCCGGGCGCGGCCACATGGGCGGAACGCCGGCCTATCTCTCGCCGGAGCAGCTCGCGAACATCCGGAACGCCTCCCCCGCCGCGGACGTGTACTCCCTCGGAGGCACCTTCTACCGCATGGTGACGGGAAAGGAACCCTTCACGGGACCCAACATCCTGGCCATGATGAAGGCCATCCTGGAAGAGACGCCCGCCCCCCCCTGCGAGGCCAACCCGGCCGTGCCCAAGGAACTCTCCGACATCATCGAGAAGATGATGGCCAAGGAGGTCGGCGAACGCTTCCATGCGGCCGACGAGGTCGTCGAGGCGCTGACGAAATTCGGTGCCACCGCCGGATCGGGCCGTCACAAGGCCCAGGGGCGGAAATCGAGCCGCCGCTGGGGCCTTTCCCGCAAGAGCAAGAAGGACCAGGACTGATGGCGTTCATCGTCGAATGCGGACACTGCGGAACGAACCTCGAGGTGCCCGACGGTTCCGAGGGGAAGAAGTTCCGCTGCTCTGCCTGCAAGAAGGTCCTCGTCGTCCCCGGCGGGGAGGAGGAAGACGCCCCGAAACCGGAAGCGCCGGCCGGGAATCCCCCGTCCCCCCGGCCCCGGGCGGGCAAGCGGAAACCGAGGGCGGGCGCCCGGGCGAAGCGGGGGCGCGGCGCCTCGCGGGAGACACGGTCCGCCGGCGGCAGGGAGGACGCGGCCCAGCAGCGCTCGAGGCTCCCCCGGGTCGCGGGCGTCGGCCTCGGGCTCCTCGGGGTGGCGGGAGCGGCGGTCGCCCTGGCGCTTTTCGCGGGCGCGTCGGGGAAGGGAAGCGATTCGAGCGTCCCGCCCGGCGGGGACGAGGCCGCGCCGGCCGGCCCGGACGATCCCGCCGCCGGCGGGAAGGGGAAGCCGGACGCGCGGGCCCCGGACGAGCCCGCGTACCGCCGGCGGATCCGGACGGCGCGCGATGGGGGGGACTGGCTGGAGGCGGGGCTGGCGGCCCGCAAGGCGGGCGCGGAGGAGGAGGCGCGGATTCTTCTCTTGCGCGCGGTCGCGGCGGACCCCGATCTGGACGAGGCCTTCGAGGCGCTGGGGTACAGGCGCTACGCCATCCCCGACGACGACCGCTATCTTCTGGAAGCGAAGGGGCTTCTGGAGATTCTCGAGGACCTGGACGGGCGATGGCTGGATCCGCGCAAGGTCGAGGAGATCGTCGACGCCGAGCCGGAGCACCTGGAGAAGGCGCGTGCGCTCTTCGAGAAGCGCAAGAGCAACGTCCACTTCTCGACGATCGAGGAGATCCGCAAGCGTGTTCTCACGGGCAAGGGGTTCAACGAGCGCATCTGGGGATCGCGCCCGGCCATGCCCTACATCGTCTTCGACGAGCGCGGCAAGAAGGGGGAGATGCTCCTCAGCAAGGAGGACAGCGAGTTCCTGGTGAAGAAGAAGCTGAGGATGCTCCACAAGGTGTACGCGTTCATCGTGGAGCGCTGGATGGAGCCGCAGGGCTTTTCCCGCGACCCGAACAAGCCGCTGGTGGCGATCATCTTCCAGGACCGGAAGAGCTTCGAGGACTACAACCACACGGTGGGCATGTACATCCCCAAGGGGGGGCTGGCCTACTTCCACCGCCTCACCAAGTTCATCTACATGTACGACGCCGCGTCCGCCAGCGCGGAAGGGCAGGACCACCAGGACGGCATCCTCTTCCACGAGGCCACGCACCAGATCGTGGACGCCTTCCTCGCCTCCGGCGCGGGCATGGCGCGCGTGAGCTACTGGTTCAACGAGGGCATCGCCGAGTACGTGGGTTCGGTCAAGCGCCGCTACGAGGAGAACGGGGAGCCCTACTGGGAATTCGGCGCCGAGAATCCCGGCCGCATCCGCGAGTTCTGGAAGGCCCGCCGGCCGGACCTGAACGCCGGAACCCGCAGGATGGGCATCACCTCCCCCTACCACTTCTCGCTGCACGAGATCGTCACCCGCTGCCGGACCACCTGGAACACGATGCGGACCCTTCGGGGGAAGATCCCCCCCGCCGCCTGGTCCCGGTTCCAGAGCAGCGGCGCCGCCGGTTCCCTCATCTACGCCCAGGCGAGCTTCCTGCTCTACTTCGCCTACGCCTGCGGAAATCCCGCCTACGCGAAGGCCATGGACGCCTACCTCCTGGAGGAATTCCACGGCCGGGGAGGCCTGCAATCCTTCCTGGACGCCTTCGGCCTCGCGTCCAAGGACGAACTCGAAGATCTGGACCGCGCGTACCTGGATTTTCACGAATCCCTCGTGCCCGAAGAACTGAAACGAAAGCGATAGGAAACCCCATGAAGACCGTCCGGACCTCCATCATTGTCCTTTTCGCCCTCGCGATCGGCGGATGCGGGCTGTTCGTCTGGCGGGATCCCCGGAACGTCCTCCCCGTGGGACGCGCCGCCGGGACCGGACCCCGCTTCGACGCCGAGAAGATCATCGAGCACTGCCGGACGGACGACGGCGGGCTCGTGTTGACCCTGCCGGACTGCGTGGCCCTGGCCCTTTCCAGGAACCTGAGCCTCAAGGCCGTCCGCGAGGAGCCCTGGAAGGCCACCGGCGACGTCTTCGCCGCCACCTCCGCCATGCTGCCCCAGGTCTCGGTCTCGGGCGTCTATACGCGGATCGACCAGGCCACCACGGCGGATTTCGGGGGCCAGACGATCACGATCTCCCCCCAGGACCGCTACAAGGCCGAACTGAGCATCCAGCAGCCCGTCTTCCAGAGCGGCATGGCCTATCACGCCGCGGAAGCGGCGCGCATCGGCAAGCGCATCGCCGAGCTCGGCGTGGAAACGGCCGAGGAGCAGGTCGCCTTCGGCGTCACCGCCTCCTTCTACGAGGCCCTGTTTACCCGCGCCGGCCTCGAGGTGGCCCGGGAGAACCTGCAACTGGCCCGCGCCCACCTCGACGAGGTGAAGAAACGCCTGGAACAGGGCATGGCTTCGCGTTTCGAGGAACTGCGGGCCCAAACCCGGGTCTCGTCCATGGAGGCCCGCGAGATCCAGGCTCGAAACCAGACCGCGTTGAAGAAGCTGGGTCTGCTTCGGCTCGTCGGCCTGCCCCTGGACAAGGACGTGGAGCTCGACGGCACGCTCTTCTCCCCCCCGGGCAGCCTCCCCTACGACAAGGCCTGGTCCGTGGCCCGGAGGCTCCGCACCGACCTCTACGCCTCCCATCTGGGGGTCGAGGCCATGAAATCGCAGGTCCGCTCCATCCGGGGCCAGCTCCTGCCCAAGCTCTACGCCTACTTCAACTGGGGATGGGAGAAGCCCTCCGGCAAGTCCTTCATCGCCGGCGGCGGCGCCGGATACTGGAACGGGGGCTTGAGCCTGAGCCTCCCCCTCTTCGACGGGGGCGCCGCGCACGGGCGGCTCCTCAAGGCCCATGCCTCGTTGCGCCAGGCGCAGTTCCGGCTCGAGGATCTCCGGGAGGAGATCGGCCTCGAGATCCGCAAGGCGATCCTCAACCTGGCCGACGCCGCGGAGGGGGTGAAGATGTCGCAGAAGAACCTCCGGCTGGCCCGGGAGGGACAGCGGCTCGCGAAGGTGGGGTACGCAAACGGCGTGAACACCCAGCTCGACGTCCTGGAAGCGGACAACCAGCTGGCCATGGCCAAGTACGGCATGATCCAGGCCTTCTTCGGGCACACCCTGGCCCGGGAAGCCCTCAACAGGGCCATGGGCGCCGTGCGCCTCTTGAAGTGGAGACGGCCGGCGCCCCGGGACGGGAAGAAGACGGACGGGACGGAGGCGGAGGGGGAAGAGGGAAGCGAAGAGGAGGGCGGCGAGGAAGGGTAGCGGGGGCGCGGGACCGGGGTGCGGAACGCGGATGGCTCCAGGCGGAGTGGAACGTGGCAAAGCAACAGGGAAGACTGACGATCGAGAAGCTGGAGGGCGTCTTCAAGGACCTCTCCTCCCGGAAGTTCACGGGGACGATCAGCGTCTGGGACGAACGGGCCTGGAAGGAATTCTACTTCGCGGGATCGGGCGTCCGCGTCACCTCCGTGGGCGATCGCAAGACGCTGCCGCTGGGCGAGTTTCTCACGCGGCGGGGGTTCGTCGAGCAGGAGGCGGTGGACAAGGCGCTGGAAAAGCAGCAGACGAACTTCAACATGCTCGGCGAGATCCTCGTGGAGTCGGAGGAGCTGGAGCCCGAGAGGCGCGACAAGGCGCTTCTCTGGCAGGTGGAGGAGGAACTCTCCGACCTCTACTTCTGGCACGGCCCCCGCTACGAGTACGAGCCGGGGCCGCAGACCGGCCAGTACTCCGAGGTCGAGCGCAAGCGCGCCGAGACCAACACCAAGAGCCTGAGCGTCAACGCCGAGGTGTCGGGCATCATCCGCGGCGCCCGCGAGGCCTACAAGGAGATGATGGAGGTCCGAAACGCCCTGCGCATGGGGGGCGTCTACCGGCTCACCGAGCTGGGTCGCCAGAAGCTGTTCGTGAAGGGCGGCTTCAAGGCGCTTTCGGATCCGGAGCAGCGGATCGTGGTGCTCCTCGACGGCAAGCGCACGCTCGAGGAGATCCAGAAGAGGGCCCACGTCCTTCCCCGCGACACGCTCCGCATCATGCACAAGCTCGAGAACTACGGCGCGGTCAAGCTGGCGGATTGACCCTCCCTCCCGCGCCTGGGGTCGTGTCGCAATTGTCAATTCTTTTCGGCTGACGACCTCGCGCATGTTGGGGCACGGCGCACCGTGCCGCTACGACACGACCCCAGGGGAGTCATTCGCGCTGCAGCCCGTTTCAAGTTCGCTGGGCGGCCTCAGCCGGCTTTGTTTTTCACGGGAGCAAAGGATCTGGGCCGAAATTTTCAGAAAAACCTGGGAAGACCTCTCAGGACACGGAATCCGAGGGTCAACAGAGGTATTTCAATGAAGGCTCGCTACGGAACAGAAGAGAGGGACGGGCACCGGGAGGGGGCGGCGAACCTCGAAGCCGGGAAGCCGGAACCCGCTGGCGCTAATCCGAAGGATCGATCTCCCGCAGGCGCCCTCGACATGGCGGGAAACGTGTGCGAGTGGTGTCTCCCCTCTCCCCCTCTTCGTACAAAGCAATACGCCGTCCGTGGCGGTTGCTTTGACGACGGCGCGGGCGCGCTTTCGGCAAGAAGGTCCTTTCGCCAGATCTTTGCTGGAACGACGAGGTCGCCGCGAATCGGGTTTCGGGTCCTTCTCGAGCTCGAATAGAGGATGATCCGGCGCTCGACGGGGAAGAGGGGAGAGCATGGGCCTCTTTCTATTTTTCCATGCGAGAGGGATCGAACCGGAGGGGATCAGAGGAGGTCTTTGAATTGATGCACCGTGAGACCGGCTTCACGGATCAGGGCGCGGAGGGTGCCCTTGGCGAGTTCCTTGTGAGCGGGAACGGTCAGCCGTCGGTACGGGGGAGCGTTCTGGCGGAGGATGATGTGGCTTCCCGTCTGATGGTCGACTTTCTAGCCGATCCGACCGAAGGCCTTCACCGCCTGGCGGCCGGAAACGACCGGAAGCCCGCTCATACGCGGACCTCCACGGTCTCCTCGTATATGGAGGGCGGGATGGGCTCCCCGTGTTTCTTCAGCGATTCCAGGTATCCCCCGATGGCTTCGCGGATGTTCTCCAGCACATCCTGGCGCGTCGTACCCTGCGACACGCAACCCGGAAGCGACGGGCAACAGGCCACGAAGACCCCGTCCTCGTCCTGCTCGACAACCACCCTGAACTTGAGGTCCATCGCCATGGGATTCGACTCCTTCGACCCGGCCGGCCACTTCATTCTATCGGATATCTTCCGGTGCCGACAAGGCGGAGCCGAGGAGGGGAGGGGGGAGTTGTTCGAAAAGAGGAAGAGGGGAAGAGGTGAAAAGGGGCCGGCGGGAGGGCGAGGGTCCACCCGAGCCGCACCTGATCGAGGAGGGGAAAAGGCGAAAGCGTGTGAATACGGCGGCCGGGACGCGATGGCGTTCGCGGAAGCGTTCCGGGGCGGGGAAGCCAGGACGGTGGTCCTCGAGATCATCGGCGACGAGATCGATGGGAAAGGCCATGGAGCGCTGACGGCGTTCCTCCTGCCCCAGTTCTGCGCGGAAGCCGACGCGGACGGCGACGGCGCCGTCGCGGTGTCCGAGGTGATCCAGGAGCTGCGCTGGAACCTCGGCCGCAAGCTGCGGCTTTCGGGCGGGCCCGCGCTGCATCCGGCGGCGTTGGGGGACGGGCCGGTGTGGCGCTCCGTAGGGGCGCACGGCCGTGCGCCCCTACATGCGGCAAACGGCCGTGCGCCCCTTGGAAACCGGATATTTGGGGACAATCCTATGTACCGCAACCATACAAACAAGCGATTCGCCCTCGTTCTCCTGGCGCTGGCGGCAATGCCCGCCGGGCAAGGCTGCGTCTTCCTCGGCGCGATCCCGCTGGCGGCGATCGGCGGCGGCGCGTGGGCGGTGTCGGGCCAGGAGGAGGAGACGGAGTACGAACCGGAACCGACGTTCCCGGTGGTCACGGGGATCTGGCCCGATTCGGGCCCGGTGAGCGGCGGGACCTCGGTGCAGGTCTTCGGGCTTCGTTTCCAGTCGGGTGCGACGGTGACGATCGGCGGCAATCCGGCGACGAACGTGGTCTTCGTCTCCTCGACGGAGCTGACGTGCGACACGCCTGCGGGCACGGTGGGCGCGGCGGACGTCGTCGTGGAGAACCCGGACGGGCAGTCGGCGACGCTGGCGGTGGGGTATGCGTTCGAGGTGTCCGGCGACACGATCCCGCCGGGCGTCGTTTCGGATCTGGCCGCGGCCCAGGGCGCATCCGACGGCGAAGTCGAACTGACGTGGACTGCACCCGGGGACGACGGGACGACCGGAACGGCTTCCGCCTATGTTCTCAAATACTCCACCGGCCCGATCTCCGCGGGCGATTTCAATGCGGCGCGCACGTATGCGCAGGCCTGGACGCCGCTGGCGGGCGGTTCGGGCGAGTCGAAGACCCTGACGGGACTGACGCCGGGCATCCGCTACTTCTTCGCGTTGAAGGCTCAGGACGAGGCGCCGAACGTCTCGGCGATGTCGAACGCGCCATGGGGCCTTGCGAGATGTTCCACGCTGCTCGCCTACTGGCCGCTGGAGGACGGCTCCGGAGGCACTGCCACGGACGTCAGCGGGAACGGGAACGACGCGACGCTGAACGGGTGCACGTGGACGTCGGGGAAGGTGGGCGGAGCCCTGCAGTTCAACGGGACGAGTGATTATGCAGACTCGGGCATACGATTCACCACGCCTGCGTTGAACTGCTTCTCTTTCTCAATTTGGTTCTCTGCGGAATCGACGGGTTCAGGACTAGATATCATGATCGGCTCTACCACCGGGGTTACGGACACGGCCATCACGGGCGCTCCTTCGACCCGTTACGGAATGAATTCGGTCTGGACGGGCAAGGAGATGATCGGTTGGAGCGGTTTCAACGGGTCGATCAACCCAACCACCGGCGGCCGATACCGGCCGTGACGACCATGGAACCGCGGTAGGGGCACGGCATGCCGTGCCCCTACCGGCATTGCACGCCGTCCGCCCCCGGCCGCGCGATCCGAAATCCCGCCAGCGGGTGCGACGACGACGGCGACGCGCGCTCGCGCGACGTGATGCGTGTGCGCTCCTCCACCGCGAAGTCCGAGGAGTCGCCCCCCTTCAGCACCCGGTAGCGCTTGCGCGCCGGGTCCGCCCAGTCCAGCACCCACTCCGACACGTTGCCCGCCGCGTCCAGAAGGCCGTACGCGCTCACCCCCGCCGGAAAGGTCCCCACCGCGCGCGTGGCCGCGCCCTCCGGACCCCGGCCCGTCCACGCGTTCTCCTGGCTGAACGCCCGCCCCCACGGCCAGGGACGAAGCGAGGCCGACGCCGGATCCCAGCCCGCCGCCACCTCCCACTGCGCCTCCGTGGGCAGGTCGCCTCCCCGCCACCGGGCGTACGCCCGCGCCTCGTGCCACGACACGTAGCGGACCGGATGGCCCGCCGTGCCCTCGGGAAACGTCCCGTCCCGCCAGTGGCGGGGGCCCGGCGCGCCCGTGCGGTCGACGAAGCCGCGCCGCGTCTCCGCGTCCGCGTCCCACAGCCCCTCCTCGTCGTAGTCGCCGGAGAGGAGGAAGAGCTTGTACTGCGCGTTCGTCACCTCCGTGCGGAGGATGTAGTAGGGCTTCAGGATCTCCACCTCCCCCCGGATCTCGAACGCCCCCCCCGGAATCCTGACGAAGCCGTCGCGCAGGTTCCTCGCGTGGTCGCGGAGCGGGCGGATCGAATCCGCCAGATCCGCGTACGCGGGATCGCCGAGCAGACGCTCCGCCTCCTCCACCGCCTCCAGGTGGCGCCCCGCCCCGACCAGTTCGAGAAGACGCCGCCGCGCAAGGCGCACCGCGCAACGGCGCGCCTTCGTCACGGCCTGCGCCGAGACCTGGTCGACCTCCCATCCCGCCACCTCCTCGTAGAGGCGTTTCGCCTCCTCCACCCGGTCCTTTTCGTACAGCCCGTCCGCTTCCCGGAGCTTGCGGCGCGCCGCCCATGCCGCCCGGGCCTTGATCTCCTCGATCTTCCGCTCCGCGCGCCGCGCCCACACCGTCCCCGCGTACAGCGTCAGGACCCTGTGCAACTCGTCCCACGCCGTCTCGAAGGCGTACGGGTCGCGCTGGAGGATCTCCTCGGCGCCCCGGATCGCTTCCTCGGCCACCGCCTCGCGCTTGCGGGCCTCGGACGCGGCCTCCTCGAACGACGCCGTGCCCCGGAAGTCCTCCGGAAAGGCGCGCAGGATCTCGATCGCCTCGCCCCGGCGCCCCGCCTTCTCCGCGTCCGCCGCCTTCGCCAGCGCCGCCTCGAACCGCAGCCGCGCGGCCCGCTCGAGACGCGTCTTCACCCCCTCGATGCGCTCCTGGACCGCCGACCGGAGCGCCGCGTCGTCCACCTCCCCCAGGAGCTCCTCGTACCGGGACAGCGCGCCGCGGAAATCCTCGGGGTGCTCCTTCTCGTACGCCTCGATCTGCGCCAGCGCCTCCTCCAAGCGCCCGCGGTACTGCGCCGCCAGCCGGCCCGCCTTGATGCGGTCGAGATCCTGCAACCCCTTCTCGTAGAACGGCGAATCCTCGTAGATCGTCAGGAAACCCTCCTCGAGGGCCTCCTGTGCGCCCTTCCAGTCGCCCTCCGCGCCGAGCTCCCGGGCCTTCTCCGACGCCTCGCGGTAGGCCTTGTACGAGGCGACCCGGCGATCGGTCTCCAGGCGCTCGGCCCGCGCCGCCCCCGCCTCCGCCTGCGGCGTGCCCGGGTACGCCGCGGCCACCGCCCGGAACGCCTCGAGGATCGCCCGGAACGTCTCCGCGGGCGCCGGCGACGGCGCCTTGGCGAGCAGCGCCTCCGCCTCTCGAAGCGCCTCGCGGGCCCCGCGGTCCCGCGTCTCGGCCGCGGCCGCAAGCCGCTCCTTCTCCGGCTTCACCTGGTTCCCGTAGACGTCCGATTCGTCGAGCCCCTCGGGAAAGCCGTCGTAGATCTCCACCGCCTTCTCCGGCGGAAGCCCCGACGCCCGCTCGCGGATCGCCTCGAAGGCCTCGAGCGCCTTCTGCTCGCGAAGGGCGGACAGCGTCCTCGCCTTCGACCCGGCCTTGTCCCCCGCCGGCGTGCCCGGGTGCCTCGCGGCGAGGGCGCGGAACCTGGCGATCGCGGTGTCCAGGTCGTCCGGATTGGCCTCGAGGAAGGCTTCCAGGGCCTCGAGATCCTTCTTGGCGTCGCCGGAGGAGAGGAGCGATTCCTCGAAGGCGAGACGGGCCTCGTCGGCGCGGGCACAAGCGCGGGTCCCGCGCCAGGTCTGCGTGAAGGTCCTCAGGCGGTCCACCGCGTCCTGCAGGTCTTCCGGCCGGGGACCCAGCGTTTCGAGAAGGTCCTCGAGGGCCTTCGCCGCCTTCTCTTCGCGGCGGTCCCGCTTCCGTCTCCATTCCCGTTCCGCTTCCTCGACCAGCGCCCGGTCCTCCTCCGGCAGGCGGGCCTTCCACGCCGCGAGCCGGTCCAGGATCTCGTCGAAGCGGTGTTCCTCGGCGAGGGCCTCGGCTTCGCGCTGGAGGCGGCCGAGCTGGACGCGCCGCCGGACGGACCTCTCCAGCAGGACCGCGGGATACGCCGAAGGCGTCTGCGCGAGCGCCTCGGGCAGGCCTTCCACGGCCGCGAGCGCCTGCTCGAATTCGTTGCGGGCGAGGGCGGCTTCCGCCTCCTTCCGCGCGGACGCGAGGCGTTCTGCGGCTTCCTGCTCCTTTTGTCGCGTGATCGCTTCGATTTGCCCGCGGGCCTTCTTCCCGTAGGGGGTGTCGGGCCCCCAGACGGCGAGCACCGCGCGGAAGCGCTCCAGGGCTTCCGCGCGCCGGGAGGGATGGGCCGTGCGGAAGGCCAGGGCGGCCTCGTAGTCCTTCCGCCCGTCGTTTTCTTCCGGGGCGGGGGCGGGCGCGGGCGCCTCGAAGGGGACGCCGATCCACCCCAGCCCCATCGCGCCGGCCAGCGCGCCCGCGACGAGGAGCGCGAGCGCCGCGCCGGCGGCCAGCCAGGGGAGCCATCTTCCGGCGGGGGCCGCATGGGCCGGTTCCAGGGCGGGAGGGCGCAGGACGGCGTCGATGGCCGCGACGACCTCCTTGCAGGACGGATACCGATCGTCTGGATTCTTGGCCATCATCTTGAGGACGATGTCGGCGCAGGCGGGGGGGAGGTCCGGGCAGGAGGCCCTGAGATCGGGTGGGGGATCGTTGATGTGCTTCATGATCACGCCCACGGGGGAGCGCGCGGTGAAGGGGCGCCGGCCCGAGAGGCTGTGGAAGAGCGTCACGCCGAGGGAGTAGATGTCGGTGCGGTGGTCCACGTCGCCGGCGTCGGCCTGCTCGGGGGAGAGGTAGTGGGGCGAGCCGAGGACCTGTCCGGCGCGGGAGAGGGTGGCTTCGGCGTCGACCTCCTTGGCGAGCCCGAAGTCGGCGATCTTGGCCGTCCCGTCGGGCTGGATCATGATGTTGCTGGGCTTGACGTCGCGGTGGATGATGCCCAGCCCGTGAGCCGCCTCGAGCCCGAGGGCGACCTGGCGCGCGATCCCGAGCGCCCGCCGGAGAGGGAGTTTCCCCGTCCGGTCCAGCAGCTTCCCCAGGCTCTCGCCTTCCACGTACTGCATCACGATGAAGTGGACGCCGCCTTCCTCGCCGACGTTCAACACGGGTACGACGCCTGCATGATCGAGGCGGGCGGCGGTGCGCGCTTCCTGGAGGAAGCGCTGGATGAGGACGGGATGGCCCACCAGGTGCGGGGAGAGGATCTTGAGGGCGACGCGCTTGTTCAGCGCCACGTGTTTCGCCTCGTAGACCGAGCCCATGCCGCCGCGGCCGAGCAGGCGGATGATCTCGCAGCCGCCCACGATGTCGCCGGTGGCGAGGTCCGGGCCGGGACCCGGCGCGGGTTTTTCGGGGGGCGGGGCCATGGGCGGCCCGGCGGTCCCGTAGGTCTCCGTGCCGGTGTCCTTCTTGAGCCGGGGCGGCGGGGGAGGCGCGTCGTCCCGGTCGCCGGGGGACCGGGTGAAGGAACCGGCGTAGGTGGGCTCGTCCTCGATGACGTAGAGGGTCCCCTCCTCCTCGCGGAGGGGAAGGCTGTCCTCGCCGAGATCCCCCTCGGGAGGCGGATCCAGGTGCCCGCCGCAACGGGGGCAGGTGAGGGAGGCGGCGTCGGAGGCGGGGACGGTGTAGGGGGTCCTGCAGGCGAGGCACCGGAGCAGGTTCTTGCCCTGGGCCTCGAGCACGTCGATCACGCCGGCGGGATCCATGGTGCCCTTCTCGACGAGGAGGGACCCGAGCCGCCGGTCTTCCCCGTTCTCCTTCCGGCGGGCCTGGTCGAGAAGAGCCGCGTTGAGCTCCTCCCGCGTGATGTAGCCCTTTTCCCGGGCGATGGTTCCGAAAAGGCGTCGCTTGTCCATGATCGAGGATCGGCTGGAGGTACATCGTGACGCGAAACCCGGAATCGGTTTCGCCTCCTCAGGGTACTGCATCCCTTGCCCCGGCGCAATCCGGGGGGAAGAGAGCCATTCGCGCTGCCGGCAAGTCGTGGGTTTCCTTTTCTTTCCGCGCCCGCCTCCATGGAAATACCCCGGGGTGACCCTTGGAAGATTGCGCCTTCGTCATCCTCGGGAAGGTTGTGGGAGGCGAATCCTCCGGCGAAGCACGTTGCTCCAATCTCCAATCTTCAATCTCCAATCCCTACGCATTCCCGCGCCTCTGGCTGAAATCTGCCGGCTGAAATCTGCAATCTGAAATCCCTGCGCGTCCTTTTTCCCCTCCCCCCCCTTGAAAGGCGCCGGTCTTTCTGCCATAGATATAGGCGGTTTCCGTCATGTTTTGGGAGGAGCCATGCCCAGCGAAGCGGCTACGATCGAGGATCAGGAACTGGTCGTTCCTTCCGAGAAAATCCAGGCCCTCGAGAAGATCGTCTCCGAGAGGAACCGGATCCAGGGCCTGATCGTCAAGGCGGAAGAGAACAAGGGAAAGGTGAAGGAGAACATCTACCGGAAGGTCATTTCCGAGTACGAATCGAAGCTCGCGGACGTGGCGGCGGAGTACGAACCCGTGCGCGAGGAGGTCGCGGAAATCCTGAAATCCATCCGGAAGCGGGAACAGACGATCCGCGCCGAGATGGAGTCCGTGACCGACGAGCTGGAAGAGCTGAAGTTCCGGAGCGAGGTCGGCGAGTTCGACGCCGAGGAGCTGTCCCGGCGCCAGGACGAGAAGAAGAAGCACGTCGAGGGCCTGCAGAAGAAGGTCGAGATCATCGAGGGGACCTTCGGCACCTGCAAGCAATATCTCGGCGAGGACGACTTCAACAACGCCCTGGCGGCCGTCGAGAGCCCCCCGCCCGCCGGAGGAGAGGCGGACGTCCCCGCCCCCCCGCCGCCCGCCGAACCCGTGGAAGAAGTGATCAGCGTCGACGATGCCGCGGCCTATCCTCCGCCGCCCGCGCCCGCCGAAGACGTGGATGTCGTCTCCCCGGATGCCGGCGCCGCCCCCGACGCAGGCGATTTCGACATCGACGCCGGCGACCTGATCGTGCAGGAGGACGCCCCTCCGCCCCCTCCTCCGCCGCCCGCGCCCGCGCCGGACTTCGAGGCCTCGGGACCCGCGGCGGACCCGGCAACGGACCTGTCGACCGGCGACCCGGAGCTCACCCTGTCCGAACCCATCCCCATGCCCCAGGACGCCTCCCCCGGCTCCACCCTCGACGGGGGGGCCGACATGGCTGCGGGAGACCAGGACGTGGAGGCCACGATCTCGTTCCAGAAACGCGCCTTCTTGAACCTGATCAAGGAGGACGGAAGCCAGGACACCTTCCTTCTGGGGATGGAGCCCCTCTCCATCGGCCGGAACCACCGCAACGACATCGTCCTGCTCGACCGCAGCATCTCGCGAAAGCACGCGGAGGTGAAGAAGGAGGCCCAGGGCTACTCGATCGTCGATCTGAGCAGCGGAGGCGGCCTCATGATCAACGGCGAGAAGACCAAGCAGGCCGCCCTCTCCAACGGCGACGAGATCGGCATTGGCGATTTCAAGCTGGTCTTCAAGGAGGAGATGGGCTACTAGCCCGGATTATTCATGAAAACTACTGCGGTCGCCGCAAGCACATGATCTGCTTCGTCGCTGCGACGATTCCGGCCCTCACGTGGCGCTTTGGCCACGCTCCGGACCGGAATCGTCTTGCTCCTCGCATCTCAGGCACTTGCGGCAACCTCGCTACGTCTTCATGAATAATCCGGGCTAGAAGGCCAGTCCCGGCAAGGCTTGGACCCCTCTGCGATCTCCGCGATCCCTGCGGTGGAATCCCCGGCCGAGTAACGCGCGGCACCCCTCCCGGATTTTCCGAACCATCGATCGGTCCCGCTCGTTCATACGTCCTGGCGCCGGGAAAGCGGGCGCGAAGGTTTTCATCGTTACCCCGAACTGTTACAAATACACTCTTTCAAGAGGATCCGGATCCGGTCCGATAGGAGAATCCACGTGGAGGAAACGTCCTCCCCCATGATCCGCGTCGAGAACCTCACCCGCCGCTTCCCCGGCGTGACCGCCGTGGACGGTGCCGATTTCCACGTGGAGAAGGGGTGGATCCTCGGGTTCCTCGGCCCCAACGGCGCGGGCAAGACCACGACGCTCCGCATCCTCTCGGGCTACATGCCCGCCACCTCCGGCACGGTCTCGGTGGCCGGCTTCGACGTCCACCGGCGATCCCTCGAGGTCCGGCGCCGGATCGGCTACCTGCCGGAGAACGCCCCCCTCTACGGCGAGATGCGCGTCGAGGAATACCTCCGCTACCGGGCGAAGCTCAAGGGCCTCGGCAGGCGGGAGGCGCGCCGGAACCTCGACCGCGTCCTCGAGCGGGTCCGCATCACCGACCACCGCCGGCGCATCATCAACCAGCTCTCCAAGGGGTACCGCCAGCGGGTCGGCCTGGCGGACGCCTTGATCCACGATCCCCCCGTGCTCCTTCTGGACGAGCCCACGTCGGGGCTGGATCCGAACCAGATCCGGGAGATGCGAAGCGCCCTCACGGAGCTGGCGCCCCGCAAGACCCTGGTCATTTCCACGCACATCCTCCCGGAGGTGGAGGCCGTCTGCGATCACGTCGTGGTGATCCACCAGGGGAGGATCGTGATGCAGGGGGACCTGACCTCCCTCAAGACGGGTTTCGACGCGTCGGCGCCCGTGGTGGTGGAGGCGCGGGGGGGGGCGGTGGACGAGATGCGTTCCGCCCTTTCGGCCCTGCCCGGCGTCCGCGCGGTGGATCTCAAGGGGCCGCCGGACGCCCCCGTCTTCGAGTTCGAGACGGACGCGGGGGGAGACATCCGCGAGGCCGTGTTCCGCCTGTTCGCCGACCGGGGCTGGACGCTGGTCGGATTGACTTCCCGGGCGCCGACGCTGGAGGAGATGTTCTGGAAGGCCACCGCGGGGGCGGATGTGGAGGCGTCCGCGAGGGGGGGGAGGGGGAATTGAGGAATTCTGGAATGCTGGAATGGGGAAGCGGGTATGCGTGAAGGGGAGACCAGTCCGGAAGAGGGGGCCCTTGCGCCGGGAAGCGCCGGAAGCGTCGCGGAGGCAGACGCTTCGCGCTCGAGCCCGGTGCGCCTGTGGTTCCGGGCGACGGGGGCGCTGGTGGGCCGCGAGCTGGCGGCGTATTTCAAGTCCACGATGGCCTACATCATCATGTTCTTCTTCTATCTCGTCACGGGGCTGGTGTTTTTGAACGTCTTCGAGATCCTGAGCCGGCCGGGCACGCCTCCCACGGAGTTCCCGATGCTCAACTGGTTCATGTTCACCCTGTTCTTCGCGCTGACGGTGATCGTGCCCGCCATCACGATGCGCCTGTTCTCGGACGAGCTGAAGACGCGGACGCTGGAGCCCTTGTGCACGGCGCCGGTGACGGATTTCCAGATCGTGATCTCGAAGTACCTGGCGGCGCTGGGGTTCTACGTGGTGCTGCTGGCGCCGACGTTTCTCTACGCGGTGATCCTCTACTCGACGGCGAAGCCGCACCCGCCCGACCGCGGTCCCATGGTCGCGGGGTATCTGGGGCTTTTTTTCCTCGGGTCGTACTTCTTGTCCATCGGCATCTTCGCCTCGGCCTGCACGAAGAACCAGATCGTGGCGTTCATCGGGACGTTCATGGCCATTCTGGTGCTGCAGCTGGTGTACGTGTTCCGCCGCCTGATCTCGCTTCCGTGGTGGAAGGAGTTCCTCGAGCCCTTCGACTTCTTCGAGAACTTCATGGACTTCGGGCGCGGGGTGGTGGACACGCGGCACATCGTCTACTACCTGGCCATGTCGGCCTTGTTCCTGTTCCTGACCGTGGGGGTGTTGGGGGTGCGGAAATGGCGTCTGTGAGCGAGGAGAACCGCCCGCGTTCCGTCGGCGGAAGCCGGCAGACGTGGAAGGAGCGCTTCACCGTGGCGTTGAACGTGATCCTGGCCACGGTGGTGGCGTTCGAGCTGATCCTGCTCGGCTACCGCGTCTACAGCCGCTGGGACCTGACGCAGGACGAGACCTTCTCGATCTCCGAGAGGACGAAGCGCTTTCTGGGCTCGCTGGAAAACCGCATGAAGATCACCGTGTTCTACGGGCGGGAGTACCCTCCCCACGCCTGGACGTGGCAGCGGATCCACGATCTTCTGCAGGAATTCCAGCTCCATGCGGACCGGATCGAGGTCGAATTCGTGGACCCGCACCGGGACCCCTCCAGGGCCCAGCAGCTCCGCCAGAAATTCGGCATCTCCGCCAACGATTTCCAGTCCGGCGCCGTCGCCTTCGAGTACGGCGACGCCTCCCAGGTCGCCGTGGACGCCTCCATCGTGGAGTACGAGGTCCCGCCGGGCGCTGCGCGCGCGGATCCCACACGGGACCGGAAGACCTTCCGCGGGGAGGAGACGTTCCTGTCGGTCATGACGTCGCTCGCGGAGGGGCAAAAGCCCCTGGCCCTGATGCTGTCGGGGCACGGGGAGTACGCGATCGACGGCCAGGAACCCTTCGGATTCTACCGCGCGGCCCAGCTGCTCCGGTCGGACGGGTACGAGGTCAAGCCGCTGACGCTGGGGGCCGACACCCCCTCGGTGCCCGCGGGGGCCGATCTCGTGATCGTCGCGCATCCCCGGGCGCCGCTTCCCAAGGGCGACGTGCAGGCCCTCAAGCGCTACGCCGAGGGGGGCGGGGACCTCCTCCTCCTTCCCTCCTTCGAGTTCCGCCAGGGGGAGACCTCGCCCATCGACATGAACCTCGATCCTCTCCTGGAGCACTTCGGGATCGCGCTCGGGGACAAGCTCCTGGTGGAGGACCAGCACCGCACGCGGCCCGATGTCGCCCAGGTCCTTCGCGTCAGGAAGTACAACGAGAAGCATCCCGCCACGCGTTCGCTGGGCGAGGGGGAGGAGAAACCCACGATCTTCATGACCGCCCGGGCGGTGCGCCCCGCCGGCGAGAACGCCGTGCCGGTCGTCTTCTCGACGCCCACGACGATCGAGAAGGGCGATATCGCGGAGATCTGGGACCTCGACCGGTACCGGAACCTGCTGAACTACCGCGGCTCCCTGTTCAACCCGGAGAAGGACAAGCGCGGCCCCTTTTCGCTGGTCTGCGCCTCGGAGGTGAAGGGCAACCGGCCCGAGGAATCGGCCCGTTGCGTGGTCGCGGCGACGGCCAACTTCGTGTCCAACGCGGGCCTGGCCCAGCCGCTGTTCAACGGCGACCTCTTCATGAACCTGGTGAACTGGCTCACGAAGCGGGAGAGCCACATGGGCATCGCGCCCAAGCACCCCCGGGAAGTGACCTATACCGTGCACCCCTCCACGCGACGCAAGGTCTTCTGGCTGATCATGGTGGTCATGCCGCTCACGGCGATCGTGGCCGGGGCGGCCGTTTGGTTGTCGAGAAGGACATGACGAACCTCAAGACAACGCTGGTGCTCGCCGTCCTGGCCGCGGGGCTGGGCGTCGCCGTGATCGTGGCGGAGACCATGAGCCATACGATCACGGAGAGGGGCAACGTGGCGCTGTTCACGTTCGACCGGGACGACGCGGTGCGCCTCGTGATCGAATTCCCCGCCTTCGCCGACCGGCCGCGCGTGACGGCGGAGAAGGCGGCCGGCGGCTGGAAGATCGTCGAGCCGTGGGAGGCCGACGCGGACGGGCAGTCCGTGATGCGCGCCGTCACGGTCGTGGCCACCCTCGAGGGCACCGCGCACTGGAGCGAGTCGGACGAGGCGATGGCGGAACGGGCCGCGGAGCGGATCGTCATCCGCGTGATGACGAAGGACGGCGAGGAGCACGTGGTCCGGATCGGCGAGCTCACCGGCACGGGGTTCCGGGCCTGGGCCCGCGTCTCCTCCGAGCCGGGCATCTGGGAGATCTCCAAGGGCGTGTGGGACGCCGCCAACCGCGAGCCGGTCGAATTCCGCGACCGCACCCTCTTCACCGTGGGGTACTTCGACATCGACGGGTTCGAGATGATCCGGGAGGACCTCTCCTTCCGGCTCTTCCGCCACGGCGAGACCTGGGTGATGGAATCCCCCCTCGAGGACCGCGGCGGGGAGGTCGTTCTCTACGATTTCCTCAGCGAGATCACCAAGGCGCGGGCCCGGGAATTCCTCGTCGAATCCGCGACGCCGGAGGACCTGAAACGCTTCGGACTCGACCCGCCGCGGGCGACGGTCGTCCTGCACGGGGGGGAGGTGTCCTCCACGGTCTCCTTCGGAAAGGCGACGGTCGACGGGGACGGGGGCGAGGAGGAGATCTGGACGGCGCGGAGGCACGACAAGGCCTTCATCGCGAAGGTCCGGCCTGCGGTCGCCTCGAGGGTCGAGATCGACGACCCGAACCATTTCCGCAACCGGCTCCTGGTGCCCGGCGCCGCGCGGTGGGAGCCGTTCTTCGTTTCCGTGGAGGGGACGGTGGACGGCCGCCGCGTCGACTTCCGGGCGGAAAAGGGCCGTTTCAAGTGGGAGCTGGTCGAACCCAAGAAGCGGGAGCTGGACGTCTCCCAGGAAGGCTACTGGGGGCGGTACCTCGAATGGCTCAAGGGCCTCGCCGCCGAGACGTTCGTCGTGGAGGAAGCCTCGCCCGAAACGCTGGCGTCGGACTACGGGCTCGGCGCCTCCGCCGTGGTCCTGGAGGCCGGGTTCCAGCGGGCCTTCCCGGAGAGGGAAGGACAGGCCCCTCGCGAGAAGAAGACCGTACGTATCCGCCTGGGGCGCATTCTGCCGGCGCAGGATCTATGCTACGCCAAGGTGGAGGGCCGGCCCAACGTCGTGAGCGTGGTCGCCAGCGGGAAGAGGGATCTGAAGCGCGGGTGGGTGCGCTTTCTGGACCGGAAGCTGATCATCATCGAGGAGGAACGCGTGAAGTGGGTGGCCTTCACCCGGGAGGGGAAGACCGCCCGCTGGGAGCGGTCGGAGACGGGCAACCGGTGGATCGTGAAGGAGCCCGCCGGGGGGTCGGCGCCGCCCATGGAACTCATGCAGGCCGCGCTGGGCCTGGGGCTGAAGCGCGCCCAGACCTACCTGCAGGAGGTGGACGATCCGGCGGGCCTCCCCGAGGACTACGGCCTCCATCCCCCGCGGGCCCGGCTCACCGTCTGCCAGTCGGTCCGCGATCCGCTCGGCGGCGGCATGGAGGAGAAGACGATCGACCTCCTCTTCGGTTCCCCCGGACGCGGCGAGAGTCTCCACGCCATGTACGGTCCGGGCCAGTTCCACCGGGGCGACCTGGTCTTCCTGATCGGCCGGTCCAGCTACGACATCTTCCTGGATCTGTGGAAGGATCTCTACGAGTAGCGCTCGGTGTGGAGGGGAACATCGAGCGCCAGCCGGGGGCGTGACGCCCCTGGAGCGCCGAAGGATCCGCCGAACACACGCCGATGCAAACCAAGCGAAGGCGGCGTGCTTCACGCGACAACCCGGAATCGGCACCAGCGCTCATGGCTCACGAGGGCGCCATCTCCCTGTACCCGCTGACGAGCGCGTCCACCACGGACGGGTCGGCCAGCGTGGACGTGTCGCCGAGTTCCTCCACTTCGCCCGAGGCGACCTTCCTCAGGATCCGCCGCATGATCTTGCCGCTCCGGGTCTTCGGAAGCCCGTCCGAGAACTGGATGCGGTCGGGCTTGGCGATGGGGCCGATCTCCTTGGCGACGTGGTCCACCAGCGCCTTGTAGAGGGCGTCGTCGGCGGTGATCCCCTCGTTGAGCGTGACGAAGGCGTAGATTCCCTGGCCCTTGATGTCGTGGGGGAACCCCACCACGGCCGCCTCGGCCACGTCGGCGTGCGAGACGAGGGCGCTCTCCACCTCGGCCGTGCCGATGCGGTGTCCCGAGACGTTGATCACGTCGTCCACCCGCCCCATGAGCCAGAAGAACCCCTCCTCGTCCACGCGCGCCCCGTCGCCGGAGAAATAGGCGCCGGGGAAACGGGCGAAGTAGGTCTCCCGGAACCGCTCGGGATCGCCCCAGACGCCCCGCATGATCCCCGGCCACGGCCGCTTGATGACGAGGAAGCCTCCCTCGTTGGGCTCGGCGGGGGTGCCGTCCTTGCGGACCACCTGGGCGTCGACGCCCGGGAAGGGCATGGAGGCCGATCCCGGTTTCATGGGGATGGCCCCGGCGATGGGTGAGATGAGGATGCCGCCCGTCTCGGTCTGCCACCACGTGTCCAGCACGGGGCAACGCTCCCGGCCCACGTAGGTGTAGTACCACATCCAGGCTTCGGGGTTGATGGGCTCGCCCACCGAGCCCAGCACGCGCAGGCTGGACAGGTCGTGCTTTTCGATCCACTCGGTCCCGTAGCGGGCCAGGGCCCGGATGACGGTGGGGGCGGTGTAGAAGATGTTGACGCGGTGCTTCTCCACGATCTCCCAGAAACGGTCGGGCTTGGGGTGGGTCGGAATGCCCTCGTACATCATGGTGGTCATGCCGGCGGCCAGCGGCCCGTAGACGATGTAGCTGTGGCCGGTCACCCAGCCGATGTCGGCCGTGCACCAGAAGGTGTCCTCGTCCCGGGCGTCGAAGATCCATTTCAGCGTCTGGTAGACGTAGAGGAGGTATCCGGCCGTCGTGTGCATCACGCCCTTGGGCTTGCCCGTGCTGCCCGAGGTGTAGAGGATGAAGAGCGGATCCTCCGATTCCATCTCCTCCGGCTCGCAGGAGGAGGGCGCCTCGGCGACGAGGTCGCGGTACCAGAAATCGCGGTCTTCCTTCATCTCCACGTTGATGTTCGCCCGCCGCACGACGCACACCTTCTCCACGCAGTCGCAATCCTTCAGCGCCTGGTCGGCGTTGTGTTTCATGCCGATGATCTTGCCGCCCCGGATGCTGCCGTCCGCCGTGACGACCACCTTCGACTGGCAGTCGAGGATGCGGTCGCGAAGCGACTCCGCCGAGAACCCGCCGAAGACGACGCTGTGCACCGCGCCCACGCGCGCGCAGGCCAGCATGGCGATCGTGAGCTCGGGAATCATGGGCAAGTAGAGCGTCACCGGATCGCCCTTCCGCACGCCCAGGTGTTTCAACACGTTGGCGAAGCGGCACACCTCGAAGTGAAGCTGCTGGTAGTTGAAGATCCGCGTCTGCCCGTCCTCCCCCTCCCAGATCAGCGCCGCCTTGTTCTTCCGCCACGTCTCGAGGTGGCGGTCCAGGCAGTTGGCGGACACGTTGATACGGCCCCCGTCGAACCAGCGGATCCGGCCCTTCTCGAAATCGTACTCGAGGACCCTGTCCCACTTCTTCGTCCACGCGAGCTGCTCCGCCTTCCGCTCCCAGAACCCCTCCATGTCTTCCATGGACTCCGCGTGGATCTTCTCGTACTCCTCGAGACTCTTCACGTGCGCGCCGGCGCTGAGACTCTCGGGCTGCTCGAACTTCCGGGACTCGGCCATCACCGTCTCGATGGCCTTCTCCGACGGCGGGGCCGTGTCGGGACCCACCGGGCCGTGCATGGGGAGCATCTCTCCACGGGCCTCCGAGATCAGCCGCGTGGCCCGGCCTCCCGCCGTGTCCACGATGGGGTAGACCTCGAATTCCACCAGCCCCAGAAAGCGCAACACCAGCGAGGCCAGCTGTTCCGCGTCGTCCGCCTCCACGATGTTCACGAACCCCCCCTTGCCGCCCACCGTCGCGTACCGGGAAAGCACCGTGATCCCCGGCGGGGGATTCCCGAACACCTCCTCCTCCCGGGCATGCACCGTTTCCAGTTCCTTGGGCGCGTAGCGCCCCAGCAGAGCAAATCGCATCGTCTTCCTCCACTTCCGATCCCCCCTTGCGAGGGCTTTCCACATCCCTGCAACCAGGGGTCATTCCATTCCGTTTTCTTGCCCCGGCGGTCCCGACGTCCGCGGCCCGTGACGCGCGTGCCCGGATTCCGAACCCGCCAAAGCCCCCCCGCCCGCCGAAAACCCGGCGTCTTCCACCGTGCGCTTCAGCCCCCCCACGTCGAGGTCCCGGCCGCGCACCTCGGCTTCCCCCCCGTCCAGATCCACCGCCACGCCTTCCACGCCCGGAAACGTCCAAAGCGCCCGGGACACCGCCGCGGCGCAGACCCCGCAGCGCATGCCGCCGATCCGGATCCGGACGCGCCGGGAAGGGGCCCGACCGCCTGCGGAGGCGAACCTTCGTTGCGCCGCCCGGGCCGCCGACACCAGCAACAGCGCCGCGAGAACGAACGCGGAGGCCGTGTGCACGGGCGCGGGAAGGACGTGTCCCGCCCCGCCCTGCAGCACGGCGGGCGTGCGGGTGATGATCGCGTCCAGGGCGAGCCCGGACCCCAGCGCCGTGACCGCCACGATGCCCAGGTACAGGATCGTGGTCCTGCGGCCCATGACCTTCCACAGCGTGGTCACGGAAGCGGCGTTGGTCGCCGGCCCCGTGAGGAGGAAGACCAGCGCGGCGCCCGGCGAAACCCCCTTGGCGATCAGCGCCGCGGCGAGGGGGACCGACGCCGTCGCGCAGACATACATGGGGATGCCCGCAAGCAGCATCACGCCCATGGCGATCATGCCCCCGCCCAGAAGGCCGGCGAAGAAATCCTCCGGCACGAAGGCGGTGAGCAGGCCGGCGAGGACGATGCCGAGAAGAAGCGCCGGCCCGATGTCGTCGGGAAGGGTCCGGAACCCGTAGCGAAACGCCCTCGTCCAGCGGCTCCCGGGTTCCCCGTGCGCGCAGCAGGCGGCAGTGCAGGCGGGAGGCGGCGGCTCTTCCCCCCCCGCCCCGCCGAAACGCGAGACGATCATGCCGCCCAGAAGTCCGCTGGCCAGCGAGGCCAGGGGGCGGAAGACCGCGAAGACGGGGCCGAGCAGGCTGAAGGTGACGAGAACACTGTCCACGCCGGTCTGGGGCGTGGACAAGAGGAAGGCGGTGGCCGGGCCGCGCCCCGCGCCGTGCCGCCGCAGGGAGGCGGCCACGGGGATCACGCCGCAGGAACAAAGCGGCAGGGGAATGCCGAAGACCGCCGCCTTGGCCACGGCGAGAAGACCGGGGCCTGCGAGGTGGCGCTCCACCGCTTCCCGGGGAACCCAGACCGCGAGCCCTCCCGCCACCAGAAAGCCGAACAGCAGGTAGGGCGCCATTTCGCGAAGGACGTCCCAGACCGCCCGGCCCGTCTCCAGCACGTAGGCTTCCACGGCGCGCCTTTCCAAGGGAAGACCCGGCGTCCCGCCCGGTCTTCCCGAAACGCCGCATGAGCGGCCAAGGCTCATGCGACCGCCTGGTCTCCCGGTTCCGCCCCCGTCCTCTCGCGGAGCTTGTATCGCTGGATCTTGCCCGTGGTGCTCTTGGGGATCTCCGGGATGAACTCGATCCACCGCGGGTACTTGAACTTCGCCATGTTCTCCAGGGCGAAGGCCTGGATCTTCCCGGCCAGCGCCTCGGTGGGCTCGTACCCCTCCTTCAACACGACGAAGGCCTTCGGCTTGACGAGACCCTTGGCGTCCTTCGCGCCCACGACGGCGCACTCCCGGACCGCTTCGTGCGTGTCCAGAAGATTCTCGACCTCCACCGGAGAGACCCAGATGCCGCCCACCTTGAGCATGTCGTCGGATCGCCCCGCGCACCACCAGAAACCGTCCTCGTCGACGAAGTACTTGTCGCCCGTGTTGACCCATTCCCCGATCATCGTGCGCCGGGTCTTCTCGCGCTTGTGCCAGTAGAGCTGGGCGCCCGACTCGCCCTTGACCAGCAGCGTGCCGATCTCCCCCTGGGGGACCTCGTCGCCCTCGTCGTCGACGAGCTTGAGTTCGTACCCCGGGACGGGCTTGCCCGTCGAGCCGGGACGGACCTCGCCGATCCGGTTGGAGAGGAAGATGTGGAGCATCTCGGTGGAGCCGATGCCGTCGAGGATCTCGACCCCGAACCGGTCCTTCCAGCGGCGGTAGATCGAGGGCGGCAGGGCTTCGCCGGCCGAGACGCAGATCCGCACCGAGGAGAGCTCATGGTCGCCGTCGGGATCGGGTTCGACGCCGGCCTCCCGGTCCCGCGCCGCCTTCCAGTCCAGCATCTGCCCGAACAGGGTGGGAACCCCGAAGAAGACGGTGGGCCGGAAGTCCCGGAGCATCGCGAACACCCCCTCGGGTTTCGGGGGGTCCGGGCTCAGCACGGCCGACGCCCCCGCCGCCATGGGGAAGTAGAGGCCGTTGCCGAGCCCATAGGCGAAGAAGAGACGGGCGGCGGAGAAGCAGACGTCGTCCTCGGTCAGCCCGAGCACGCCCTTGGCATAGGAACGCGACGTGACGACCATGTCGTGCTGGGAATGGACCGCCCCCTTGGGCGACCCCGTGCTGCCCGAGCTGTAGAGCCAGAAGGCCACGTCGTCTTTGGACGTGCGGGCCGTCTTCACGGTGGCGGGCGCCCGCTTGTATTTCTGGCGGAACGGAATGCGCGCGCCGTGGACCTCGGAGATGACGATGAGATCCCGCAGGTAATGGAGATCGCCTTCGATCCGATTGATGACCGGCAGAATCTCCTCGCTCACCACGAGCACGCGGGCCCGGCTGTCGTTGAGGTAGTACTCGTAGTCCTCCGGGGTGAGCATCGTGTTCACCGGGATCGGCACGGCGCCGATCTTGATCGCGCCCCAGAAAATGGCGTGAAACTGGGGGACGTCCAGAAGAAGCATCATCACCCGGTCCTCGATCCGAACGCCCAGATCGATCAGGGCGTTGGCCGTCTTGTTCACCATCTTCTGGATGTCGTTGTAGGTGTAATTCCTGTGCCGCGTGTAGACCGCGACCTTGTGCCCTCGTCCCTGGCGAACGTTCCGGTCGACGAAAGTATCCGCCACATTGAAAAATTTCTGGCTTTCCGCCGATGCCATGGACGTCACCCCTTCCTCCGTGTTCACGGACGAGAACGTACATTCGCAACGCCCCCCCCTCATCGCCGGAAAGATTCTCTCCTAGTATTATGGTCGGCATTCCCGGGGGAGGCTGTCAACCAGATTTCTTCGTTGCGGCCTGCCCAAAACAATCGGCGGACGATTTCCGTTATCATAGGAGGCCGGTTTTCCGCCCGGACACCGGGTCATGGAAACGAGACATGAACCATCCCCCCCTCATGCCGTCGGTCGTCCGCGCTCTTTTCGCGGTCTGTTTCCTCCTTCCCGGGGCGGCGCGGGCCGGCCCGGCCGGCGCGGTGAAGATCCGGGCGGCGTTCGCGGCCGGCGAGTCTTTGCGGGGCCGGCGCGCCGCGGCCCTCGCCGTCGACGTCGAAAACGACGGCCCCGGCTTCGCGGGCGAGCTCCGCTACCGTCCCGAAGGGGGCCTTCGTTCGCGGCGCCACCCCGTCACGATTCCGCCGAACTCGCGGCGCCGGTACTTCCTTCCGTTTGCGCCCGGCCCCCCCGGATCGCTGAAGGGGGATCTCGCCCTGTTCGGTCCGGAAGGGACTTCTCTGGACCGTCTTGCGGTCCAGGGTCGGGTTTCGGGATGCCACTGTCTTCTGGGGGTGGTGGGCAAGCGCTTCGACGCCGGCTTGAAGGAGACGATCTTCCCGAAGGACTTCAGGGCCCTGAACCGGCGGGTGGCCTTCGACGCGAAGGATCTCCCGGACCTCTGGGAGGGTCTGGACCCGTACGACGTCCTGGTGGTCCGATCCTCCACCTACCGGAACCTTTCCGCAACCCGCCAGGAAGCCTTGAGGAACTGGGTCCTGCGGGGCGGGGCGCTCGTGGCGTGCGCTGACATGCAGGCCGACGTCTGGCGCAACAGTTTCGCGGCGGTTGCCCTGGATCTCGAGATGTCCGCCCCGGTGAACGAGGCGGGATCGCGCTCCCTTCAGCGCTGGGCGAGGAGCAAGACGGCGCCGGGCGTCTTCCGCCGCGTGCCGGCGTCCGCGGGGCGCGGAGAGACGCTGGTCTTCCAGGGAGGGGGGCCCAGGAACCATCTCGTTTCGAGAGTTCCCTACGGGCGGGGGATGATCCTGTTTCTGGCGTTCGACCCCTCGCAGGCGGGCCTTTCGGAATGGAAGGGACGCCCCTTGTTCTTCCGCAGGCTTCTGGCGAGCTGGCTCGCCTCCGGGCTGGAGCGGGCGGGCGAGCCCGCGTGGCGCGGCGCGGAGGCCTCCATCGCGGCCGTCTTGAAGAAGCGCGGCGCCCCGCACCCTCCGGTGCTGATCGTCATGCTCGCCGTGCTGGGCTACGCGGCGGTGATCGGGCCCGTGGAATACGTCGTCTGGAAACGTCTTCGGCGGCCCCACTGGACGATGGTCTCGTTTCCGCTCGTGGTCTTTCTGGCCACGGCGGCGGCCGTCTGGTCCGTGGGGGAGATGAAGGGCAAGGTCACGACGCTCATGGAGATCACGGTGGAAGACGTCGACCCTTGCAGCGGCGACGCCGTGTTCGAGACGTACGCCGGCGTCTACAGCCCCATGCCGGCCGAAGTGGATCTGGTGTCGCGGCGGGACGGTTTCCTCAGCGAGTTCCTTCCCCCGCGCCTCCTCTTCGCCGCCGACAAGGACCTCCCCTGCACGTTCCGCCCCGAGGGGCGCTTGCGCGCCCGGATCCACGTGGGCGGGACCCGTTTCTTCCGCGACGCGGGCATCGTGAACCGCGTCGTCCCCCCGCTGGCCGTCCGGATCCAAAAGACCGAGATCGTCGACGAGGACTGGCGTCACATCGAGACGGCCTATCGGGTGGAGGTCCGAAACGGTTTCGACCGGCCGCTCGAGAGGATGGCGGTCTACTCCGGGCCGTTCGGCCCGCTGGGGCCCTCCGTCCTCGTCCTTTCGGGATCGGTGGATCCGCACGAGACCAAGGTCTTCGGAAGCGAGGGTACGACCGTGATCGAAAAGGAGATACACCAGGTACTCGACGACCTGCAGGACGGCGACGGGACGGCGCCGGACACGGTCCTTCCCTTCCTCTCCTTCTGCCGGCCGGCCGGGCAGAAGATCGAGAACCAGGAGAACATCCGCCGGGGTCTCCATCTCGGAGACGCCCTCCACAAGGGGGGCGAGGTGTTTTTCACCGGCTGGATCGAGGAGGACGAAGCGGTCTTTTCCGCGCCGGACCGGCGCACGCGCACGGTGCTCAAGCGCCGGTGGATCCGGATGCGGGTGACGAAGAAGGTGACGTTCGAGCAGAAGGTGATTCCGGGGAGGAGGGGTTCGTGAAGAAATCCGGGAACGTGCCGGCGGAGCCGGAAACGTACTGGGACATGATGAAGGACCCGGATTGCACGGTCCGGGTGCGGAACCTGACGCACGTCTGGGGGCGGACGCGGGCGCTCGACCAGGTGGGGTTCACGGTGCGCCGCGGGGAGATTTTCGGGCTGGCGGGGCCCAACGGGGCGGGGAAGACGACGCTTCTCAAGATTCTCGCGACGCTGGTGCCGCCCTCCAAGGGGCAGGTCTACGTGATGCGCCATTCGGTGAGGAAGCGGGCGCATTTCGTGAGGATCAACATCGGTTTCATGCCGGACTCGACCGGCATCAAGGAGGACATGACGGTCCGCGAGTACCTCGCCTTCTATGCGGCCCTCTATCTCGTCGAGCCCGGGGCGCGCCGCGGCGTGATCCGGGAGGCGCTGGATCTCATGGATCTTTCGTCGCGCCGGGAGTCCCGCATCGCCGATCTGTCGCTGGGCATGCAGCAGAGGCTCTCGCTGGCGCGCCTGTTGATCCACGATCCGAAAGTGCTGCTTCTGGACGAACCGGCGGCGGGCCTGGATCCCTCGGCGCGGATCGAGCTCCGGGAGATGCTCACCCGGCTTTCGAGCCTGGGCAAGACCATCCTCGTCTCGTCCCACATCCTGTCCGACATCGCGCGCATCTGCGACAGGGTGGGCATCCTCGAGAAGGGGAAACTCCTCTTCCAGGGCCCCCTGGCGGATCTGGTGCTGAAACTGGGCGGCGCGCCCCGCGCCTTCCGCGTCCTTCTCGACAGGCGCGAGATTCCGCAGGCCGAAGCGCTGGCGCGCCGGCACCTTCCGGGGGCCGACGTGACATCCACGGCGAAGGGGCTCGTCGTGACGCTGGGCGGGGACCCCGAGTCCCCCGGCCGCCTCTTTGCCGCCCTGGTCAAGGGAGGCGTCGCGGTGCGCCGGTTTTCGGAGGACACGCCGGACCTGGAGAAGGCGTTCTTGAAGCTCACGCGCGGGGAGGTGGCGTGATGTTCGGCAATCCCATCGTGGAGAAGGAATTCCGGACGCACCTCCGGCGCTTCCGCACCTTCGGCGTCCGCTCGGGCTACGTCGCTTCGCTGGTCCTTCCCCTCTTTCTGGTGGGACAAAACGCCACGGCTCTCGAGACGCGGGAAGCCTTCCTGATCCTGTTGTGGATCCAGCTCGGTCTCATCGTCTTCCTCGCGCCGGTTTTCACCGCGGGAAGCCTCAACACGGAAAGACGCCGGCGGACGCTCGGGACCCTGTTGTTGACCGACCTTTCGGTCACCGAGATCGTGAACGGGACCTTCGTGCCCCGCGCCGCCTACCTGGTCATGGTGGTCCTCTCGGCGTTGCCCGTGTTGATCCTGTGGATCATCTTCGGGAGCATCTCCTGGGTCGAGATCCTGGTGTCCCAGCTGATCGTGCTGAGCGTCGGCATCCTCGGGACCTCGGTGGGCCTTTTCTGGTCGGCCTGCACGGAACGTTCGCTGGCCGCCTTGACGGGCTCCTATGCGACGCTCGGCGCGCTCTTCGGCGCGGGACCGGTCCTCGGCGCCCTGTTCGCCGTTCTCGGCGTCGAGGGCCTTCGTCCCCCGACCCCGCCCGACGTGCTTTCCGAGATGTTCTCGATCGAGGGGGCCCTCGCGGCCGGGAGCGGCGCATGGGGGCGCTGGACGCTGTGCGCGGGACTCTTCCTCCTTCCCGTGTTCCCCTTCCTCCGCGGTGCCTCCTACTTCCTGGACCCGTTCCACTACGGGCGCTTCCGCAAGCGGCTGGAAACCCTGGTTTCGAGAGCCAGGGCGGCGTTGCAGGTTTCGCGGCGCCTCCTGCCCGGCCTGGAACAGAGCGCTCCGGAAGGTGTCTTCCAGCCCGTGGCCTGGCGGGATCTCTTCGCCTCGGCCCGGTTCGGGCTCGTGAGCGTCGTCTCCGGCACGGCCGCGCTCCTGTTGCTGTCCCTGCCGCTGTGGTTCGCCACGTGGTCCTTCTGGGAAAACCTCTGGGCCCACCAGATCGTACTGGGAAGCGCCTTCTACCTGATCTGCTTCGGGGCCACGATCCTGGCGTCCACCTCCGTGGCCCAGGAGAAGGAAACGCGCACCCTCGACATCCTGCTGACCGCCCCGATCCGGCCCCAGGCCGTACTGAAGGGGAAGATGTACGCGTTGACCCTCCTCTTCTGGATCCCGCTCGCCGTTCCCCTCCTCCACATCCTCTTCTTCACCGCGGCCGGGCGCCTCTCCCCCGCCACGCTTCTCATCTTCGCCGCGGCGGCCCCGACCCTCGTGGCCTTCTTCACCGCCCTCGGGCTCTTCGTCTCCGTGGCCGCCCGTTCCGTCCTCGGCGCCCAGACGATGGGCCTGATCGCCATGCATGCCTGCCTCCTCCCGGGGCTCCTGGGCATCGCGGTCGTCCCCCATCCGTGGTTCCTCCTGCTTCCGGCCTGCCCCTTCCCCTTCGCCTTCCAGGGCGTCCGGCCGGGACCCGCGGCCCTGCCGGGCTCCGCCCTCCTTCCCCTGGGCGATTTCGATCCCTTCCTCCTCTTCATCCTGGCCCTGCCCGGCGTGGCGTTCACCGCCCTCCTGACCGGCCGCATCCTGAACGTCCTGAAGGAACGGTTCTATTCGTTCGTGAGGTGAACCCGGTGATCGAAATCCGCGATCTTCGACACCGCTTCGGCGACGTGGTGGCCCTCCAGGGGCTGGACCTGACGGTCTCGCAGGGGGACCTCTTCGGGTTCATCGGACCCAACGGGGCGGGCAAGACCACGACCCTCAAGATCCTGGCCACCCTCCTGGAACCCTCGGCGGGCGAGGCGAGGGTCGGCGGGCATTCCGTGCGGGAAGCGCGGGCGGAGGTCCGCCGCATCATCGGCTACATCCCCGACTTCTTCGGGCTCTACGAGGACATGACGGTGATGGAATACCTCCGCTTCTTCGCGGCCGCCTATCGCATCCACGGCGAGAAACGGGAGAGCATCGTGAAGGACGTGGTCGAGCTGTGCGATCTGGGAAGCAGGACGGAGGCGTACGTCGACCTCCTCTCCCGGGGCATGCAGCAACGTCTCGGCGTGGCCCGGGTCCTCCTCCACGATCCCGCCGTCCTGCTCCTCGACGAGCCCGCCTCCGGACTCGACCCGAGGGCCCGCGTGGAGATGCGGAGCCTTCTGGAGGAACTCTCCCGGATGGGAAAGACGATCCTCCTGTCGAGCCACATCCTCTGGGAACTCGGGGCCCTGTGCAACCGCATCGCCATCATCGACGAGGGCGCGCTCAAGTTCTGCGGCACCCTCGAGGAGGCCCGCGCCCGCGCCTTCGGAGGGAAGATGGTCGTGGTCGAGGTGCGACAGCGCGCGGCGGAGGCGGAAACAGCGCTGGCCGGACTCGCGGAAACCGCAGGCTGCAAGCGGGAAGGCGCCCGCATCCTGGCGACGCTGGCGGCGGGACGCGAGGACCCGGCGCCGCTGGCCCGGGCGCTGGCGGACGGCGGGTTCTCGGTGACCCGCTTCGGCGAGGAGGCGATCGACCTGGAGGAGGTGTTCCGGCGGCTCGTGCGGGGGGGGTAGGCCCGGCTCACGCGCGGATTCGTCGCTGGCGGATTTCGCGTGGGCGATCGAGCGCCGCCCGCGTCAACGCGCGTTCAACGACCACGTGATGCTCGCCTCCGCTCGACGCGGCGTCCTCGTAGCCCGCCATGCGGGACCGGTCCTTCCCGCCGCCGGGCGTCAGGCGCCGAGGTCCCTGGCGCAGCGGAAGCCCACGTAGGGCAGGCGCAGGTCGGGCCGGAGGTAGTGGCGGACGGTGATCCGGGCGGCCTCGGCCTTGAAGTACCAGGCGCCCCCGCGGAGCACGCGGTAGAACTCCCCGAAGGCGGGGTTCGGATCCTCGTTGCCGGGGTAGGGCTTGAAGAAGCTCGCCGTCCACTCCAGCACGTTTCCCGAGAGGTCCAGGACGCCGAAGGGGCTCGCGCCGCGCGCGTACCGGTTCACGCTCGTGGTGTCCCCGGCGCCGGATTCCTTGGTGTTGCAGCGCTTCGCATCGAAGCGCGGGCCGTACGGGTAGTCGTGGTGCCCGTCCCCGCGGGCGGCCTTCTCCCACTCGGCCTCCGCGGGCAGGCGCTTGCCCGCCCAGCGGGCGTAGGCCCGGGCCTCGAAGAAGCTGACGCCCGTGACGGGGTGACGGTCGCGTCCGGACGGGTATCGTCCGCCGGACCAGGCGCGCGGGCCGGGCCGGCCGGCGGCGTCCTTGAACGCGTCCACCCTCTCCCAGTCTCCCTCCCAGAAGGCCTCGTTCTCGTAGCCGCCGTCGCGGACGAACGCGGAGAAGTCCCGGCAGGTCACGGGCGTCGTGTCGAGGAAGAACGCGTCGAGCGCGCGCGTGTGTTCGGGGGCGCTGTCGCCGGCGGCGTTCTTTCCCATCGTGAAGCTGCCGGCGGGAACCAGGACCATGCCGGGCGGGGGGTCGGCGGAGGCGATGGGGGCGTCGGTGGGGGCCCCGGCGGGGGGGGAGGCGGGAGAGGCGGGCCGGCGCAGGCGCCGGATCGCCTCGAG
>CAZDSO010000005.1:0-49761 GCA_964508045.1 uncultured Planctomycetia bacterium
GAGGGCCACGTCTGCGGTCTTTCCCACTTCTGCCCGAAGTGCAAGCGGGAAGCCTCCCTGGTCGGCCACCGGTGCGGGGAGACGAAGTTCTGCCCCCTCTGCAAGATGGAGGTCCCGCTGTCCCACACGCACGAGAAGGAGGGCGGGAAAGAAGGGGAGGAGGACGGGAAGAAGAAGCCCTGGGGGAAGATCCACTAGCGCCTGCCCGATGCATTCAGGATTGCATACGCCGGGATTGTAGATTTTCGATTGGAGATTTTCGATTTCAGAAAGGCCGCGTCTTGGACCTTGGACTTTCGACTTTCGACTTTCGACCTTTTGGGCTTGCCGGACGGCGGGAAATCATTATACTCACCTGTTTCCGCGCCGCTTGCTTGCCGCCTGGGGCGCGCACGGGCGAAAATCTGGACCCTTCGATACGGAACCGAAGACATGAAGAAGAAGATTCATCCCAAGTACGTCGAGACCACGGTGGTGTGCGGTTGCGGGGAGACCTTCAAGACCCGCTCCACCCGGCCCAAGATCACCGTCGAAATCTGCTCCCAGTGCCACCCCTTCTACACCGGAAAGCAGAAGTTCGTCGACTCCGCCGGACAGGTCGAGAAGTTCCAGAAGAAGTTCGCCTGGACCGACGACAAGGTCAAGGAAGTCGAGAAGAAGAAGGCGCCCCCCAAGGCCAAACCCCTTCCCAAGCCCCCCCGGACATCGCGGGCCGAGAAGAAGCCGGATGAGGGAGAAGCAACGCCCGGTGCAGCCAAGGGAAAGAAGAAGGCTCCGGCGAAACCCAGGACGGCGGCGAAACCCAGGACCGCGGCGAAACCCAAGACCGCGGCGAAACCCAAGACCCCGGCCAAGAGCGAGGCCAAACCCGAAGACAAGACGGAAGCCGCCCCGAAAGCCGAGGCGGAAACCCGGGCGAAGGCCGGGAAAACCGAAAAAGCCGAAGAGCCGAAGAAAAACGAAACCAAGGATGCCGGCAAGGCGTGAGCCCGATCCTGCAACGCCGAACCCGATCAGCGTGATCAGGCCAGTAAACCATTCCGAGGCCGATCTCTTGACAGCGATGGCCTTCTTGTAGCTGCGACCCGCACCGCCCCTTCCCCTCCCCCCCTCCCTGCGCGGAGCGTGACATGAAAACGCGGGAATCCCACAGCCTGGTCGAGGTCGTCAAGGGGCTGCTCGATCGCTACCGCGAGATCGAGACCGCCTTCCAGGACGGCTCCGTCCCCCCGGGATCGGACGCGTACCGGAAGATGACCAGGGAATGGCGGCGCCTGCAGAAGCTCGCGGAACCCGCCCTGGCCTGGGAGAGGGCGAGCGCCCGCCTCGAGGAGGCCGAGGCCATCCTCGCCGACGAGGAAGCCGACGAGGAACTCAAGGAACTCGCCCAGGCCGACGGCGAGGAGGCGAAGGAAGAGGCCGGGACGCGCCTCGACGAGATCCGCGACGCCCTGCTCACCGAGGAGCCGCTCTCCGACCGGAACGTCATCCTCGAGATCCGCGCCGGCACCGGCGGCGAGGAGGCGAGCCTCTTCGCTCTCGACCTCTACAAGATGTACCAGCGCTACGCCGAGGCGCGCCGCTGGCGCTTCGAGCTGCTCAGCGCCTCCGAGACCGACCTCGGGGGCTTCAAGGAGGCTGTGGTCTCCGTCGAAGGGGACGGCGTCTTCGACGCGCTTCGCTTCGAGAGCGGCGGGCACCGCGTCCAGCGCGTCCCCGAGACCGAGGCGGGCGGCCGCATCCACACCTCCGCCTGCACCGTGGCCGTCCTCCCCGAACCCGAGGAGGTCGAGATCGACCTGGACCCCGAGGACCTGAAGATCGACACCTTCCGCGCCTCGGGACCTGGCGGCCAGAAGGTGAACAAGACCTCCTCGGCCGTGCGCATGACCCACCTGCCCACCGGGCTCGTCGTCTCCTGCCAGGACGAGAAGTCCCAGCACAAGAACCGCTCCAAGGCGCTGAAGATCATGAAGTCGCGCCTGTTCGAGCTCGAGCAGAAGAAGAAGCAACAGGAGCGGTCCGACCAGCGCCGCACCCAGATCGGGTCGGGAGACCGCAGCGAGCGGGTACGCACGTACAACTTCCCCCAGAACCGCGTCACCGACCACCGGATCAAGAAGAACTTCTCCCTCCAGACCGTGATCGCCGGGGACCTTGCGGACGTCGTCGACGCCCTGACCGGGGCTTTACGCGCCGAGAGGCTTTCACAGATGGAGAATGGAGAAGGGTGGTAGTCACTGGTCCTTGGCGAATGAGGGCGTGGAGATTGGAGATTGGAGCAAAGCGTAGGGGCGGGGCTTGCCCCCGCCCGGACCGTCGGGAAGAAACCCGGTGTCGGTTTGACGGATCTTCGCTGTTTGTGGGAGGCATGGGTCCCGGGCCACACGGACGATCGGCCCGGGACCACGACGATACCGCGCCCGTGAAGCAGGTGGACATGAAAACGCCGGGCATCCGCGAACCGGAATCCGAAATCCGCAATCCGGCCTCGGTGCGCGCGGTCCTGCAAGAGGCCGCAGGGCGGCTCCGGGAGGCGGGAGCGGACAGCCCTCGCCTCGACGCCGAGCTGCTCCTGGCCTCGTGCCTCGCGTGGGACCGGAGCCGGCTCCTCGCCCACGTCGACCGCCCCCTCGGGCCCTCCGAGGCCCGGGGATTCTGGCGTCTCGTCGACAGGCGATGCACGGGCGAGCCCGTGGCCTGGTTGACGGGCGTCAAGGAGTTCCACGGCCTGCCGATTTCCGTGGCGCCGGGGGTCTTCGTGCCCCGTCCCGAGACCGAGGGGCTGGTGGACCTTGCGTTTCAGGAAGAGGGTCGCGAGAGCCAGAGCGCGGTGGACGCCTGCACGGGGTCGGGGAACGTGGCGATCGCGCTCGCGCTCGAGGGCGGGTTCGCGCGGGTGGAGGCCACCGAGATCTCGAGAGACGCGCTCCGTCTCGCGCGGCGCAACGCGTCCGCGCTCGGGGCGGAGGTTGCGTTTTTCGAGGGGAGCCTGCTGGCCCCGCTGCTCGAGGCGGGGAGGGGGGGGGCGGTCGATGTGGTCTGCGCCAACCCGCCCTATATCCGGCGGGGGGATCTCGCGCGCCTTCCGGCGGAGGTCCGGCGCGAGCCGGTCCTGGCGCTCGACGGGGGCGAGGACGGTCTCGACGTGGTGCGGGAGCTTCTCGCCCAGGCGCAGGCGCTCCTGAAGCTGGGGGGGCGGCTGCTCGTGGAGATCGGCGAGGACCAGGGGGAGGCGTGCGCGGGGATCGCGGAGGCGGAGGGGTTCGCGGAGATCGAGGTGAAGCGGGACCTGGCCGGGCGGGAGCGCTACCTCACCTGCGTGTCCAGGAAGACCGGAGCTTGAAAACCGCATCGACTTGCGATTCCATCGTAGGGGCGGGCCCCTGTGCCCGCCCTCGAACGGACAGGATCATGGGGGCGACCACACGGGGTCGCCCCTACCCCCGGCGAATGTTTCCGGTTGCACCATGCAGAAGCTGATCATCGAGGGCGGGATTCCCCTGGAGGGGACCGTGGACGTCGGCGGGGCGAAGAACGCCGTGCTGCCGATCCTCGCCGCCACGCTTCTGGCCGAGGGGGAGGTGGCGCTGTCCCGGGTGCCGGATCTGAGGGACGTGAACACGATGCTGGATCTTCTGGTCCGGCTGGGGGTGGAGGTGGAGCGGACGGGTCCGGGCCGGTTGAAGACGCGTGTGGTCTCGGAAGAGGAGCACACGGCGCCGTACGATCTGGTGAGCCGGATGCGGGCGTCCTTCTGCGTGCTGGGTCCGCTTCTGGGTCGCCGGGGCCGGGCGCGGGTCTCGCTTCCGGGGGGGTGCGCGATCGGGGTTCGGCCGATCGATCTGCACTTGAAGGGGATGGGGGCGCTGGGGGCCCGGATCGCGGTGGAGGAGGGGTACGTGGAGGCGGAGGGGCCGCTGGGGGGGGCGGAGATGAACCTGGCGGGTCCGCACGGCCCGAGCGTGACGGGAACGGCGAACGTGATGATGGCGGCGTCGCTTTCGTCGGGTCGGACGGTCATCGAGTCGGCCGCCTGCGAGCCGGAGGTGCAGGATCTCGCGGCTTTTCTGAACGCGATGGGGGGGCGGGTGCGCGGCGCGGGGACGCCGCGGCTGGAGATCGAGGGCGTGTCGCGGCTTTCGGGGTGCACCTTCGAGGTGATTCCGGACCGGATCGAGGCGGGGACGCTTCTGGCGGCGGCCGCGGCGACGGGGGGGAACGTGCTGGTCCGGGGTGCGAAGGCGGAGCACATGACGGCGACGATCGAGACGCTCCGGGAAGCGGGAGCGCGGGTGGAAGCGGAGGGGGGCGGTTTGCGGGCTTTCGGCCCCGAGCGGGTCTCGCCGGTGGACGTGACGACGGGGCCGTACCCCGGATTTCCGACGGACATGCAGGCGCAGATGACGGCGGTGCTTTCGACGGCGGGGGGGAACAGCGTGGTTTCGGAGCGGATCTACCCGGACCGTTTCATGCACGTGGCCGAGTTGAACCGGATGGGGGCGCGGATCCACAAGGAGGGTTCGAGCGCGGTGATCCACGGCGTGGAAGCGCTCTCCGGGGCGCCGGTGATGGCCTCGGATCTCAGGGCGAGCGCCTCGCTGGTGCTGGCGGGTCTCGAGGCCCGGGGGAGGACGGCCGTGCACCGGATCTACCATCTGGACCGCGGCTACGAGCGCCTGGAGGAGAAGCTCCGTGGGCTTGGGGCGCGCATCGAGCGTGTGGAGGACGATGGCACGCCATGAAACGCGTGACGTGCAGGAAAGGCGAGTTTTTCTTTTTCGATCCTCTCCCAAAACAAAGGATCAGGTAGATCAGCATCGAGATCAGGGGGATCCGGTTCGGAAAAGCAACGCGGGTTTTCATTCTTCAGATACAGGATCAGGCATGTTCGATTCGATCACCGAGACGCTGACGAACGTATTCGGCCGCTGGCGGAGCAAGGGGCGGCTGTCCGAGAAGAACATCCGGGAGGGGATGCGGGAAGTACGGATGGCGCTTTTGGAGGCGGACGTCAACTACAAGGTGGTGAAGGATTTCGTCCGCCGGGTGACGGAGAAGGCGGTGGGGGAGGAGGTGATCAAGGGGGTGAATCCCGCCCAGCAGGTGGTGAAGATCGTCCAGGACGAGTTGACGGAGCTGATGGGGCCTACGGATCCGACGATTCCGTTCAACCCCAAGGGCGTGACGGTGATCATGCTGGCGGGCCTGCAGGGATCGGGGAAGACGACGACGTGCGCGAAGCTGGCCGCGTACCTGGTCCGCAAGGGGCGGCAACCGATGCTGGTGGCGGCGGACATCCAGCGTCCGGGGGCGGTGGAGCAGCTGAAGATCCTGGGGGGGGAGGCGGGCGTGCCGGTGTATGCGGAGGCGGGGTCCGCGCCGCCGAAGATCTGCGGCCAGGCGGTGAAGCAGGCGCGCAAGGAGGGCCGGGACACGGTGATCCTGGACACGGCGGGGCGGCTGCACATCGACGAGCCGCTGATGCAGGAGCTCCGGGAGATCGTCAAGCGTACCAAGCCCCACCAGACCTACCTGGTGGCGGACGCCATGACGGGGCAGGACGCGGTGACGAGCGCGGGGGAGTTCGACCGCCAGCTGCCGCTGGACGGCGTGATCCTGACGAAGCTGGACGGGGACGCGCGGGGGGGCGCGGCACTGTCCATCAAGGCGGTGACAGGGAAGCCGGTGAAGTTTGCGGGGGTGAGCGAGCGGCTGGACGGGCTGGAGGAGTTCCACCCCGACCGGATGGCCCAGCGGATCCTGGGGATGGGGGACATCGTCACGCTGGTCGAGAAGGCCCAGCAGCACATCGACCAGGAGCAGGCGGAGGAGATGCGCCGGAAGCTGGAGGAGGCCTCTTTCACGCTGGACGATTTTTTGTTGCAGATGGACCAGATCGAGAAGATGGGGTCCCTCAAGGACCTGATGGGGATGATTCCGGGGATGAGCCAGCAGCTGGGGCAGATGGACTTCGACGAGAGCGAGATCGGCCGCGTGAAGGCCGTCATCCAGTCGATGACGCCCCAGGAAAAGGCCTCGCCCGAGATCATCGACGCCCCCCGTCGCTACCGCATCGCGCGGGGAAGCGGTACCACCACCTCGGACGTGGTGGAGCTGATCAAGCAGTTCAAGACCATGAAGAAGATGGTCCAGTCGATGACCCAGGGGGGCGGGCTGATGGGGAAGCTCGCGGGGTTCCAGATGAAGCGGGCCAAGCGCAAGCGGATGAAGGAGGTCCCGCGGGGGCCGAAGCGCAAGAAGAAGCGGAAGCGCTGAGAGGCTGTGAAAAATCCCTGCTTCCGCTCGCGAGGGGCTTTTCGGGGGCGTCCTTGCCCCTCGGTCCCTTTCGAGCCCGGCGTTCCCGGCGGCGAGAAAATCGAAGGGGGTGCGGATTTTTCCGTTGCCGGCCGGAGCGGCTTCGGATAGAGTTAGGCCTTTTCCAGGCGCGCGGCGCGCCGTTGAGCCCGCCGGGCCTGGAAGGCGGGCGATTTCCCGACAAAGAGGTACCATGGTCAAGATCAGAATGGCGCGTTTCGGAAAGCGGAACCGCCCCTTCTTCCGCATCGGGGTGTTCGACACCCGTACGCGGCGGGACGGGCGCACGATCGAATTCCTGGGATACTATGACCCCTTCGGCCAAGACCCTTCCACCTCCATCCGGCTCGACGTGGAGCGGGCCCGCTACTGGCTTTCGGTCGGAGCCCAGCCTTCGGAGAAGGTGGGCGTCCTGTTGAAGAAGGCGGGCGTGGAGCCGCCTGCGGGAAGGAAACCCCGGAGCAAGAGAAAACCGAAGAAGGCCGTTGCCGGCAGCGGCCGGACCAAGCCTTGATGGGACCGCGCCCCGGATCCCGCCTGAACGCCATGCGGGGGAGAGAGGGAGTTGAAGCGAGAGGCCAGACTCAAGAAGACCCTCCGGATCGCCGAGAAAGCCCTGTATGCCCGCCGGAAGGGGAGCAAGATGCCTCCCCTCGAGATGGCCATTCACGCCATTCTCGCCCCCGGCAATCCCGCCCCCCGGGTCGGCAAGGCCATGGCCGGCCTCCGGAAGAGCTTCGTCGACTGGAACGAACTCCGCGTCTCCTCCTGGAAGGAGATCGGCGAGGTCCTCGAGAAACAAGGCATCGCAGATGCCGGTGACAAGGCCATCACGCTCAAGAATCTCCTCCGGGCCGTCTTCGACCGTTTCAACAAGATCAGCCTCGACCCCCTCATGGCGATGAGGCCCGAGGAGACGAAGAAGATCCTCGAAGGCATGGAGGACGTGCCCGAGCACGTCATCGGCGCCATCCTGCACCTCAATCTCGGCATGACGGCCCCCTATTATACCCCCGGCATCGTCCGCGTCGCCAAGCGCATCGGCCTCGTCGGCGATTACGCCTTCGCCCGCGCCAAGAAGGATCTCGAGAAAATCGTTTCCCGGAAGAACGCCTTCCGGTTCCAGCAACATCTCGCCTACCTCGCCCACACGGTCTGCCTCGAGAAGATCACCTTCTGCGCCCGCTGCCCACTCAACAAGGTCTGTGAAACCGGCATGGAAACCCTCAAACGGGAAGAGGCGGCCGCGAAACCCAGGCCTGCAAGAAAAAAGGCCGCCCGATCCCGTACCGGCGCCTCTTCCGCCCGCAAGAAGGCCGCGAAGAAGCCGGCGAAAAAGGCCGCCAAGAAGCCGGCGAAAAAGGCCGCCAAGAAGGCCGCGAAGAAGAAGAGCGCCTCGAAAACCCGGTCCACCAAGAAAGCCGCCCGAAAAAAGTGACGCCGGATCCCGAGTCCGGAAATCGATACGATCGGGAGGTGACCGATGCCTGGGATGCGACGACGGGTCCGCCGCGCGCTCCGCGCTCTCGGCGGCGCCTCGAAAACCGCCCTTGTCTCCGCCCTCCTCGCGGCCTCCTGCGCCTCCTCCCCGAGCCCGGAGCCCCGCGAGGAAGACGGAAGCCGGAAACAAGATCCCCAACCCGCCTCCGCCGAACACGAGCGCCGCGCGTCTGAAGACATGGGCCGCGCCTATTCCGCCCGCGCGCTCGAGAACCAGTACGATCTGGAGGGTGCTTCCCAGGCCTACCGGCGGGCCCTCGAAAAGGACCCGCTCTCCCCGCGCCTCCATCGATCCCTCGCCCGCGTCCTCTTCAAGGCGGGACGCCGCGAGGAGGCCGTCGCGTTGCTGGAGGGCTACCTCCAGCGACGCGAAGACGCCGAGGTCCGCCTCTACCTGATCGGGCTTTACGACCGCCTGAATCGCGGCGGGGAGGCGGACCGCCTCGCCGCCCGCTTTCTGGAAGGGTCCGGGCCCCTGGACGCGGACGTGGCCCGGGCCGCCGCGGAACGCATGCTGCGCGCCGGGGACGTGAAGGCCGCTGCGTCCCTTCTCGAAAGGACGCGCTCGCCCGAGGACCGTCCCGGCCGGGGCGCTGTTCTCGCCGGCGAGCTCCTCCTCCAACGAGGCTACCTCGACGAAGCCCGGGCGGCCTTCGAGAAGGCGACGGACGCTTCCCCCGGATCGCGCGGCTGGCTGGGGCTCGCGGAGGTCCGGTCCCGCTTGCGGGACTGGGAAGGCGCGAGCGAGGCCGCAACGAAGTACGTGGAAGCGCACGGCCGCGACGTGGAGGGCCTCGTGAAGCTCGCGACGTACCTCGTGAAGGCCGGTGATCTCGAGAGCGCGTCCCGCCGGCTCGAGAAAGCCGTTTCCCTGGATCCTTCCGGCGCGATCTTCGCGCAGCTGGCCCGCGTCCACCGGATGCGGGGCGATCGCGAGCGGGCGCTGGAGGCGTATCGGGAGGCGAGACGCCGCCTTCCCGACGATCCCAGGCTGACCTTCCAGTACGCGACGCTTCTGGACGAGACGGGACATGTCGATAAGGCGGAAAAGGCCCTGGCGAGCGCGGCCTCCCGGGAGAAGGACAATCCCTTTCTCTCCCATTACCTGGCCTACGTGTGGGCCCGGCGGGGCGTCCGGCTCGAGGCGGCGGAGGCCGCGGCCAGGGAAGCGGTGGGCGCGATGGGCGACGTGGGGGCGTTTCACGCGGTGCTGGGGTACGTCCTGTTCCGGCGGGGCCGGCTCGAGGAAGCCCGGGCGTCCTTTCGAGAGGCCCTCGCCGGCGATCCCGACCCCTTCGTCCACCGGCTCTACGGGACGTTTTTGCTGGAAGCGGGTTCGAAAGACGAGGCGCTGGCGCAGCTGAAGAAGGCCGTGGATCTGGACCCGCGCCTCGAGCCGGTCCTGGCGGAGCGGATCCGGGAAGCGGGGGGGTAGGGGAAGGGGGTCCCTGGTCATTGGTCATTGGTTGCGGCTCGGTGGTCGTGGTACATTGATGTCGTGGCGTCCCGGTGCCCCCCGGTTCCTGTCCGCGGGGGAGCCGGCTCGAGGCGGACGCCGAAGAGGAGTTCGGAGCATGGCGGGACATTCGCACTGGGCGGGCATCAAGCACAAGAAGGGCGCCGCCGACGCCAAGCGCGGCAAGATCTTCTCGAAGCTGGCGAAGGCCATCATATCGGCCGCGCGCGGGGGCGGAGGCGATCCGGACATGAACCTCAAGCTGAAGTACGCCATCGAGAAGGCGCGCGCGGCCAACATGCCCAAGGACAACATCGAGAGGGCGATCAAGCGGGGGACGGGCGAGCTGGAGGGCACGAAACTGGAGGCGCTGACCTACGAGGGGTACGGCCCCGGCGGCGTGGCGTTGATGCTGGACGTGCTCACGGACAACCGGAACCGGACGGCGTCCGAGGTCCGGAAGATCTTCGAGCGGCGGGGGGGGAGCCTCGGGTCGAGCGGTTGCGTGGACTGGATGTTCGACCGCAAGGGGCTGTTCACGATCGAGAAGTCGGCGATCGAGGAAGAGGACCTGATGGAGATCGCGATCGAGGCCGGTGCGGACGACGTGACGGTCGAGGACGACCTCTTCGAGGTGACGTGCGAGCCCGGTGTTTTCGACGCGCTCATGGAGGCGTTGAAGAAACGCGGCCTCGATCCCCGGGTGGCCGAGATCGCCCTGGTGCCGACATCGCAGGTGCGAACCGATTCGGCGGAGGAAGCCCGGCGCATCCTGGCGCTCATGGACGCGCTGGAGGATCATGACGACGTCCAGAATCTCTACGCCAATTTCGACATCCCGGCGGACATCCTGCGGCAAATCGAGGAGGAATCAGGCTGATGGCGACGGAATCGGGAACGACGGAAGGATCCCTGGTCCTGGCGGGAATCGAAGGCCTCGTGGAGGGGGAGGTGTTCCGCATCAACCGCGGAGAGACGGTGGTGGTGGGCCGGAGCCGGTCCTGCGACATCTCGCTTCGGAAGTGCTTCAAGTACCTGGCGCTGGATCCGGAGGAGCGCAAGGGGGACCGGCACTTCCAGACGGTCTCGCGGAAGCATCTCAAGGTGATGTTCAAGGCGGCCGACCAGGTCGAGATCGAGAATCTCGGGGCCAACGGGAGTTTCATCGACGGGAACAAGGTCGACAAGGTGATCATCACCGACATCCGCCACCAGACCCACGAGGTGCTTTTGGGGACGCGGGAGAAGTTCCGCCTGGAGTGGCGGGAAGGGGAGGAGGCGCAGGAACGGGAGCCCGCCGGCACGTTCGACGAGGGCGCCCCCGGCACCGAGCCGGACCGGGCGAGCGAGGGTCCCACGCGGCGGGTCGAGGGCAACGCGCCGGGGGACACGCACGAGACCCAGGAAAAACCCTGAGCCATTCGCGCTGTGGCCGTTTTTCGGGGCGCGGGCTGACGTTCGTAGTGAGCCGCGTAGCGTAAGTGGTTCGATGGTTCGGCCTGGCTCACCCTTGCCCCGAGGTACGTCGAAGGGCCGTCAGATTTCAGATCGTAGATTGGAGAGGCGGCACCCTCGCACCCACGCACCCACGCAATCACCCAACGACTCAACCACCTGGATTCATGGCCACCCACCCACTCAACGCAAGCCGGCCGGTACTCCATTGTTTGTGGGAGGCGTGTTGAAGGCACGTTGACCCTTCGACAGAGCTCAGGGTCACCGGCGACGGAAGCAGGGAATTTTTTTCCAGTCTCTCAGGGCTTGAGGCGTTCGAGGAAGTCCGAGAAGAGGTTGCCCGCCCAGAGTCCCCACCGCGAGCAGGCATCTCCGCCCACGAGGAAGTAGAGGGCCGCGGCGCCTCCCCCCAGGAGCAGGAGGAGGACGAGGCAACCCAGGAGGGCGGAGGTCCGCCTGGCCTTGTCGAGGCGTCTCAGGGCTGTACGGGCCTCGTCGTCGTTTGGATCGTCCTGGAGGACCTCGAGGTATTTCTTCCGCGCCTCCTTGACGTTGCCTTGTTTTTCGTTCCGCTTTGCGGCGCGAAGGCGCCGTTTGATCTTCGAGGCGCCGGCGTCTTCTTCTCCTCCCTCCTCGTTTCCGGGGCCGGACGCGACGCGCGTGCGTTCCGAAGGCTTCTTGGCGTGGGGGGCCGGGTCGTCGGAGTGGAGGGTGGGGGGGTCGTCGTCGCCGATCAGGGCGCCGAGGTTCCGGCGGGCGGAGGCCAGGGCCTTCATGGCGGCGGGGTAGGCGGGGTCGATTTTCAGGATGCCTTCCCATTCCCGCATGGCCATCCGGAAGTACTTTTCGGCCTGGTCCTGGTGGGCGTCCATGTTCTCGATGACGTTTTCGGTGTCCCGGATGTTCTTTTCCGCATCGGGGTGACGGACGAGGACTTCCAGGATGGCCCGCCAGGCGTCGATGGCTTCCCGGAACTTGCGCTGCTTCTTGAGGGCTTTTCCCGCCTTCATCTGGCCGGCGATGAAGGACTGGTACTTCTCCAGCATCGGGTCGTCGGGAGGAATTTCCTCGGTGGCCCTTCCTTCCGCGCCGCGTCTCTTCTCTTCCAGAAGGTCGCCGGGATCCTCGCCGGTGAGCTGGCTGCGCCGGTGGGCCCGCATGATCACGTCCCGGGCGGAGGGAGAGAGGAACTTCCGGTCCACCAGGATGTCGCCCACGCGGCGGTAGCGGTTCATGGCGAGTTCGTTCTTCTGGATGCGAGCGGCCTTGTCGGCGACCGGCGAGGAGATCAGCTTGTGGTCGCGGGCCAGGGCGAGGAAGTCGCGGTCTTCCTTGCCGAATTTCAGGTGCTGCTGCAGGGCCAGAAGCCGCCGGACCCGTTCCTCGTCCAGGACCTTGTTCTTCTTGAGGATTTCGCCGAGCAGGCGGTACTTCCCTTCCTGACGGAGTTTCTTCTGGGAGGCCAGCGCCTCCTTGATTTGTTCGGGGGTGGCCATGCCTTTCTTGACGGCGAGCTTGCCAATCCCCTTGCTCGCCTCCATTTCCCGCTGCCGACCCTGCGCGTCGAGAACCTTCCGGTTCGCCTCGGCTTCGATGTAACCCCGCTCCACGGCGATGTGGGCGAGCTTCAGCGGAACGGCGCGCCGCGCCATCTCCTCCTGGAAGTCCAGGATGTTCCGCATCTTCTCCTTCTCGATGAGGCCGTTGGCCACGGCGGTGAGGGCGTACTCGAAGTCCTCTTCCCCCGGGTAGAAGGCGAAGCGGAACTCCGCCTCGGGGCGGGCGGGCGTCTGGCTCCAGGGGAGATCGGGATCGCGGTCGTCCCCCCGCCCCTCGAGGAGAAGCTGGAGGTCGGCCATCAGGTCCTGGGGCGTCTGGTAGCGCGCGGCCGGGTCCTTTTCCATCATCCGGAGCACCGTGTACTCCAGGCCGGCGGAGAGGGCGGGGTTCAGGTCCCTCACGGGGGAAGGAGGCTGTTCGATCTGCTTGGCGATCACTTCCGGGGCGGTCCGGCCGAGGAAGGGGGGTTCCCCCGCCACGGCGTGATGCAGCGTGGCCCCGAGCGAATAGATGTCGGACCGGATGTCCACCACGGCGGCGCCCTTGGCCTGTTCGGGCGACATGTAGAGCGGCGTCCCGATGATGGTGCCCACCATCGTGAGGCCCGAGATGTCGTTGATGTCCTTGGCCAACCCGAGGTCGGCCAGCTTCGCCTCGCCCTCCGCATCCATCATGATGTTCTCGGGCTTGATGTCCCGGTGCACCATGCCGAACTCGTGGATGTACTGGAGCGCGGACGCGATCTGGTAGGCGATGCGCACGGCGTTCTTCTCCGGGAGCGTCTGGCGCGACAGAAGGTCGTGCAGCGTCAGACCGTCGACGAATTCCATCACGTAGTAGTAGATGCAGCCCTCCCAGATGCCCGCGCTGTAGCCCCTGACGATGTTGGGATGGCGCATCTTGATGGCGGTCTGGATCTCCCGCTTGAACCGCGCCAGGATCTGGGGTTTGGACGAAATCTCCCGCGTGAGGAACTTGATGGCCACCGGCTCTTCCGTCGAGAGATCCTTGCCCCGGTAGATCGTGCCGATGGACCCTTCGCCGATCTTCTGGAGAATCTCGTAGTTCTCCAGGGCCGAGCCGATCATGGTGTCCTGTTCGGCGCTGTCATATTCCGATTCAGGCTTCATGCGCCCCCCGGACCTTGGCGAGGCTTCCCGGAAGCGTGATGCGGAACGTGGTCCCCGGATCCCGGTCCTCCACGGCGATCCGGGCCCCGTAGGGCGAGAGCAGGTTCATGACGGTGAACAGGCCGAGCCCCGTCCCCTTCGCCCCCTTCGTCGTGAAAAACGGATCGAAGACCTTCCCCTGGTCCTGGGGCGGGATACCCCGCCCGGTATCGGAGACTTCCACGAACACGTCCCCGTCCTCGACGCCCGTTTTCACCTCCAGCTCCTTCCGGGGGATGCTCTCCATGGCGTCGAGGCCGTTCCGCGCGAGATTCTGGATCGCCTGGCTGAAATCGCTCCACAGTCCCCACACCCGGGGAAGGTCCGGATCCTTGACGAAGGTGTGGCGCACCTCGTGCTTGAAGAAGAGGTCGGCCTGGAAGAACTTCAGGGTCTCCTCCACCACCGCGTTCAAGTCCACGAGTTCCGGCTCGGTCCGGGCGTCGTGGCGGCCCTTGGCCAGCAGGTTCTCGATGAGGCCGTCCAGGTTCCGGCAAAGGGCGATGATCTCGTCCAGCGCCTCCAGATCCGGGTGCCGCGCCTTCAGGACCTGGGCGTAGCCGAGGATGCCGTTGAGGGGCGTGGCCATGTTGTGCGCGATTCCCTGGACCATCATGCCCACCGCCGCCAGCTTCTCCGAGAGGACGAGACGCCCCTGGGCCGCCTTCAGGTCCTCCAGCGCCTGCTGGAGCTTCTGCGTGCGCTCCTCCACCCGGGCTTCCAGCTGGCGGGAATGTTCGTACAGCTGTTCCTCGAGAATGAGACGCTCGATCGCCCCCCCCGCCTGCCGCCCCACCGCCGTGGCCAGCTTCAGATCCTCCTCGCCGAACGTCGCGCCTCCCGGCGGGACGTCGCACCAGATCGCCCCCAGCCGCTTGCGGGCCGCCTTCAAGGGGACGCTCAACGCCGACCCCACCCGGCCCGGCGGAAAGCGGGGATCCCGCGAGGCGTCGCGGAGAAGGAGGGAGACGCCCTCCTCCGCCGAGCGGTGCAGAACCTCCGCGGGAGGCGAGGGGGCCCGGCCCCGGTGAGTCTCGGCGAAGACCTCCGCCACCCGCCGGAACCGCCCGTCCCCTTCCGACAGCAACAGACAGCAACGCCCGGCCCGGAGCGCCTCCAGAAGGATCCGGGCCGTCCCCTCGAACAGGACCCCGAGATCCGACTCCGAGGACGAAAGGCGCCCTACCTGGTACAGCGCGGTCAGCGCCGTTCGCGCCGTGTCCCGCCCGGCCTCGTCCACTTCCGGATCCGTGAGATACGTGACGCTGCTTTCGTAGATCCGGCGCACTTCGTTGGCCAGGGCGGGGCCCTGCCCGACATCGAGGAATTCCGCCCGCGAGGGCTGAACGCCGTCCAGCTCCCGGAAGAACAGGACGGCGTCGCCGGCGTAGATGGTCGTGCCGTCCTTCAGGCGGTGCGTGGAGACCCGGGAGCCGTCGACGAAGGTGCCCGGGGCGCCCTCCTCGGCGCGGAGCAGGAAGAAGCGGCCCCGGTTTTCCAGGACGAAATGGCAGGCGTTTACGCCTGCGTCCGGGAGGCGAACCTCGCACAACGGAGAACTGCCGACCCGCACGCGGGCGCCCAGGCGGTAGCTTCGCCCCGCCAGGGCGCCGTGCTGGATGGTCAGCAGCGCGTTCAAGGGGCCCTTCTCCACGGGTTGCGCCTCCACCTCTCGTCTCCGGCCGCCCATAGGGAGGGGGGAGGTCAATCTTCCCGGGCCAGCATCTTGACCTTGGCGGCGACCTGGAAGGCGTTGGGGGCGTCGGGACGCAGTTTCAGAAAGATCTCGAAATGCTCCCGCGCCTTTTCCTTGTTCCCCTGGATGTAGTACGTTTCCCCCAGATCCAGCTGGGCTTCCGCGTCCTCGGGGTCGAAGACCACGGCCTTTCTCAGCTCCTTCAGCGCGCTGTCGTAGTCCCCGATGTCGAAATAGGTCAGACCGAGGTTGTAGAAGTAGTTCGCGTTGCGGGAATCCAGCTCCGTGGCGCGCTTGTACGCCCCGATGGCCTTTTCCGCGTCCCCCTTGCGCCGGTACGCGTTGCCCAGGTTGTTGCACGCGATGTGATAGTCGCCGTTGATCTCCAGTGCGCGCTTGTAATACAGGATCGCCTCTTCGACCTGCCCGTCCTGGTAGGAGATCAGCCCCAGATAGACCATGGAGCGGAAGTGTTCCGCATCGGTTTCCAGAGCCTTCGTCCAGCACTCGCGAGCCTTGTCCCGCTGGTTTTTCAGGAAATACAGGACGCCGTTGTTGTAGTGCCGGTCCGCGTCCGAAAGCTGGGTGATCATATCTCGTCTGGACCGATACAAGAAAAGGCCCCAGAGACGACTCCGGCGCCCGCTTCCAGGGAAACTCGTCAAACCACAAATTTTAGCAGCCTGGCCCCAAAGAGTCAATTCCAGCGTTTCGCGGAGGCATTCGCGGTGTAAGGTTGTTGTGGTCTTCTCTTTCGTTCCGTAGCCCGGCTCCATGGAAATACCCCGGGGTGACCCTGGCGCCCGTTGAAAAACCCGATCTACTGCGATCGGCTGCAATCGCCGCCGGTTTCGTTCTCACCCCGAAACGTCCCCAACCCGTTCGGCTTCGCTCAGGGTTGACCTTGAGCATTGTCGAAGGGGCAACGTGCCTTCAACACAAAGGCACGAAGACACCAAGACACGAAGAAGGAAAGGTTGTGGGAGGCGAATCTTCCGGCTGAAATCTGAAATCTGTTTCCGGCGACAGCGCGAACGGCTCAATCCGGGAATCCACCGCCCTCCCGGCGGTTGATCAGCGACGCGATGTATCCGGCCCCGAAACCGTTGTCGATGTTCACCACCGCCACGCCCGCCGCGCAGGCGTTCAGCATCGTCAACAGCGGCGACAGACCCGCAAAATTCGCCCCGTACCCGGCGGAGGTGGGCACGCCGATGACCGGCACGGAGACCAGGCCCCCCACCACGCCCGCCAGCGCCCCCTCCATGCCCGCCACCGCCACCACCGCCCGCGACGACCGGATCCGCTCCAGGCTCCCCATCAGACGATGAATCCCCGCCACGCCCACGTCGTAGAACGTCTCCACCTTCGCCTCCATCATCTCCGCCGTCACGCGCGCCTCCTCCGCCACCGGAATGTCCGCCGTCCCCGCACACACCACCGCCACCCCCCCCACGGGCGACGGCGCCTCCCGGCGGAACGTCACCGCCCGCGCCCGCGCGTGCCAGACCGCGCCCGGCTCGCGCGCTGCGATCGCGCCGTACTGCGCCTCCGTGGCCCGCGTGGCCAGAAGCGGCTGGCCCCGAGACAGGATCTCCCCGGCGATGGCAACCAGATCCTCGGCCGACTTCCCCGGGCAGAAGATCACCTCGGGGAATCCGCAACGGATCGAGCGGTGATGGTCCACGCGGGCGAAACCGAGGTCCGCCGTCGGCCAGGCGGCCAGGCGTTCCGCCGCCTCGTCCACCGGAAGCGATCCCGTCCGGACCGCCTCCAGGAGCCGATGAAGGTCTTCGGGCTTCATGCCGGAAAGGGATACCACAAGCCGCAAGGCGCCGCAAGGCGCGGAGGGGGGCTGCGCATTCGCGGTGCAGGCAAGTTGTGGTCTTCTCTTTCTTTCCGTAGCCCTTTCACAAGCGAGGCGAGTCGCCTCTGGTTCAGGGACACCAAGGCACGAAGAAGGAAAGGTTGTGGGAAGCATAGCCGGAGGTTCGGGGATCCGCGGCCGCGGGATCGCCGTGGTCCCGGACCGTGTGTACGTGTGGCCCGGAACACACGCCTCCCACAAACAAGGGAGTGCCGGCCAGCTTGCGTTGCGTGGTTGCGTGAGTGCGAGGGTGCCGCCTCTCCAATCTCCAATCTGAAATCTGAAACTAGCCCGCGCCGTGCGCGCCGTCCAGAAGATCCCTCCGCGCCTCGCCGGGGCCGGGATTCCCCGGCGTCATGGCCTTCTCGTCGGCGCGCGCGGGATCGAGATCCACCGTGAAGACGCCTTCCACGGCGTCCCCGCCCACGGCCAGGATCCGCTCCCCGTCCGGATCCACAACCTGCGAGCGCCCGTAGAAGGAGAGCCCGACGCCGCGCAGCGTCTCGGCGCCGGTGCGGTTGGCGGTCACGGTGAACAGGCGGTTTTCCAGCGACCGCGTCCGCATCGCGTCCAGGCACCAGGGGAGGACGAGGTTGGCGGGATGGGCGACGACCTGGGCGCCCCGCCGGCCGAGGAACCGCGCGGTTTCGGGGAAGAACCAGTCCCAGCAGATCATCAGACCCAGGCGGGCGCCCGCGACCTCGAACACGGGCGGGGGTTGCTCTCCCGGCAGGAAGATGCGCTTCTCCCGGTCGAAGAGGTGGATCTTCCGGTACGTCCCCAGCGGTCCGTCGGGCCCGGCGAGCAGGGCGGTGTTGTACACGCCCCTTTCGGCGGGCTCGATGAGCCCGAGGACCGCGTGAAGGCGGTTCTTCGCCAGCAGCGCGAAGAAGGGGTGCAGGCGGGGGTCGTCCGGCGGCGTCCCGGCGTCGCGGCATTCCCTTTCGTTCCGGAAGAGGTAGCCGCTGACGGCCAGTTCCGGCGTCACCACGAGCGCGTCCTCGACCGGCTCGAGGAAGGCGAGGATCCGCCGGAGGTTGTCCTCGACCTCGAGCCGTTTCGGCGCGAACTGAAGAAAACCGATGCGCATCGCCGTCTCCTTTCATGACGCTGAGCAGCCAGGGCGCAACCGGCGCGGGAGGATCCTCACCGCCGGGGTTCGCAGGGATACGATTCCCTCGAGTCCTCTCGGCGGTCTCCGCGATCCGAAACGGGCTGGTCGACGCGCTGCTGGCTGTCCCTTCGCCTTTTCTCGCGCAAGCTGAACCGGCATCCGCAGTAGTCCTGGCGGTAGAGCCCGAGGTCTTTCGAGATCTTCGCGCTTTGCGCAAAGCCGTTCCTTTTCTTGAAATCGGTGGGCAAATATGTTGTCCCGTGACGCGCCGCGCAGGCTTCCCCGGCGCGGTCGATCCTGGCGCTTTTCTTGTGGGGGCTCAGCGACAGGGTGGAGGCGAAGGCGTCGAACCCGCCCTCCGCCGCGGCCCGGGCCGTTCTCCGAAGCCGGTACGCGAAGCACACGTCGCACCGCGCCCCTCCCTCGGGCTCGTCTTCCAGACCGCGGACGGCGCGTTCCCAGTCCTCGAAATCCGGCTCGGGAACCACCAGCGAGAGGCCCGTCTCGCGGGCGTAGCGTTTCGTCTCGGCGAGCCGGAGTTCGAACTCCTCGCGGGGATGGAGATTGGAATTCTCGAAGAAGAGGACCGGCTCCCACCCCTCGTCGCGGAGGCGGCGTTGGGCCACGGTGGCGCAGGGCGCGCAGCAGACGTGCAGCAGGACGCGTTTGTGACAGAACGGGGGGGCGCCGAAGGCTTTTTCAAGCAGCCGGGACGCCCGCGCCCGCACCTCGTCCATGCTCACGGCCTTGCCCGCCTCCCGGGACAGTGTCGTTTCGGGGCGGGGGACGCTTTTGACATGCGGCCCTTCGGGGGGGGGGAGGGCCTCCAGCCGGTCCCTGGGAACGGCGAGATGCCCGCGAAGAACGCGGAGGTCCGTCGAGACGAGGAAGGTGCCGTGGACGAAGATGGCGCGGGGCGATACCCGTGCGGCGAGACCGGAGATTTTTCTTCCTCCCGCCTCCACGCGGTTGCCCGCGAGGACCGCCTCGACGCCGAAGGAGGAAGCCAGATCCCGGAGCCATGCCGTGTACCGGCCGTAGTCGAGGGTCGCGGCGCGGCGCGGCTCGGCCACGGCGAAGTTCAGGCAGCCCCCGTCGAGAAAGACCGCGCCGCCGCCGGTGAACCGCCTGAGGACGGGCGTCCGGCGCCGTGCGCACGTCTCGAGGTTCACCTCGCGTTCGATGCGCTGGTGCCGGCCGACGACGACCGCCGGCCCCGTGACGTAGAGACGCCAACCGGGATCTCCGCCGCGGGACACGGCCTCGAAGAGGGCCCGGTCGGCGTCGAGATGCGCCCGCGCGTCGGCGTTGCCCTGCATGTGCCCTGTCCTTATCCTGTCGGTTCCAGTCTTTTCGCGTTCTCACGGCAGGCGGGATCTGCCCCGCCCCAGTTCCCATCGCCCCAGGTCCCGCCAGGGATCGAAGGTCCGGGACGCCTCCGTGGAGCCTTGCCACCGGCCCGCGTTGCCTTCCGTGCCCGCCGCCGTCGCGAGTGCGGCGAGGAACCTCGGGCCCCGGCGTGGGCTCCATTCCCGGAAATACGACGGCAGGAACCCCGTGTGGGTTTGTCCTTTCCGGAAGGCCTCGTGCTCGAGCACGTCGATCAGGAACGAGACGTTGGTGTCCACGCCCAGGGCCACGAATTCCCGGAGCGCCCGCACCGCTCTCCGCCGCGCCGTTTCCCGGTCCGGGCCCCAGGCCGCGAGCTTGGCCAGGATCGGATCGTAGTCGAGGTGGACCTCGCTTCCCGTCTCCACGCCGGCGTCCACCCGCACCCCGGGACCGGCCGGTTCCTTCCAGAAGAGGAGGCGCCCGGGCGAGGGCTGGAACGCCTTCTCGGGATCCTCGGCGTAGATCCGGCATTCCACGGCGTGTCCCCGCCGGGCGACGTCCGCCTGGTCCAGGCCGAGCGGCTCGCCCGCGGCGAGGCGGATCTGTTCGGCCACGAGGTCCATGCCCGTGGTCATCTCGGTGACGGGGTGTTCCACCTGGATGCGGGTGTTCATCTCCAGAAAGGAATAGCGGCCCGAGGCGTCCATCAGGAACTCCACCGTGGAGGCGTTGCTGCTTTTCGCGGCCCGGGCCGCGCGCACCGCCGTCAGGCCCATCTCTTCGCGCAGGGCGTCGTCCAGGAAGGGGGAGGGGGTTTCCTCGACGATCTTCTGGTTCCGGCGCTGGATCGAGCATTCCCGCTCGAAGAGATGGACGAAGGCTCCGTGCCTGTCTCCGAGCACCTGCACTTCCACGTGACGGGGATCGTCGAGCTGCCGCTCGAGAAAGACCGTGTCGTCCCCGAAGGCCTTGGCGGCCTCGTGCCGGGCCGCCTCCACCGCCTCGAGGATCTCCGTGGCCTCGCGCACGAGGCGCATGCCCCGTCCCCCGCCGCCCGCGGCGGCCTTCACGATCAGGGGGTAGCCGATGCCTTCCGCCTCTTCGAGCAGAGCGGGTCCGGGGGAGACGGCGCCTGCGGATCCCGGCAGGACGGGAACGCCGATGCGCGTCATGGCTTTCCGGGAGGCGATCTTGTCGCCCATGAGGCGGATGGCGGAAGCGGGGGGGCCGATGAAGGCGATTCCCTCGGTCTCGCATCGCTCGGCGAGGTCGGGGTTCTCGGCGAGGAAGCCGTAGCCGGGGTGGAGGGCGTCGGCTCCGGAGGTCCGGCAGGCTCCGATCACGGCGTCGATGTCGAGGTAGCTCTTGAGGGGATGCGGTGTGCCGATCCAGAGGGCCTCGTCGGCCAGGCGGACGTGGAGGGCGTCGGCGTCGGCGGTGGAATAGACGGCGACGGAGGGGATGCCCAGCTCGCGCAACGTCCGGATGATCCTCACGGCGATCTCGCCGCGGTTGGCCACCAGGACCTTCTGGAAGGGTTTCTTCATGTCCTTTCCTCGGGATTCACGCCCCGCCTCCGGCGCGCCAGCCAGGTTTTCTCTTTTCCAGGAACGCGGCCATGCCTTCCTGCCCTTCCCGTCCGGCGCGAAGGTCGGCGATGAGTTCGACGGTATAGTGTGTTTGCGCGTCCGGATCGAGGCCGGGAAGCCGTCGCAGCATCTCCTTGCAGGCGGCGAGTGCGGAGGGTCCGGCTTCCGTGAGAGGCTGCGCGAACGCCTTGGCCGAGGAGACGATCTCGCCCCGGGGGGTGATGTGGTCCACGAGACCCAGCGTGCGGGCATCTTCGGCGACGATCATTTCCGCGCGGAGGAACAGGGATCGGCAGGCGCGGTCTCCGAGGCGTCGCAGGAGGTAGGGGCCCACGACGGCGGGGACGAGGCCGAGCCGGAGCTCGGGGGTTCGCAAGCGCGTCCCCTCCTCGGCGAGGACGAAATCGCAGGCGGCCAAGAGGCCCATGGCGCCGCCCATGGCGGCCTGTTCCGCGAGCGCCACGGTGGGGAGGGGGCACCGGGAGACGGCGAGGAGCGCCTCGGCGAGAAGGCGGGAGGATCGGAGGAAATCCTCCCGGCTGCGGCCTCGCTTCATCCAGGCCAGATCGGCGCCGGCGCTGAAGATCCCGTTTTTTCCGAGGAGGAAGACCACCTTCGCCTCCCCGCCGGCCTCGAAGGACTTGAAGGCGCGAGCGAGCGACGCGAGGGTCTCGCCATCGAGAGCGTTTTTCATGGCAGGGCGGTCGATCGCCACCCAGGCGCGTCCGTGTTCCACCTGGACGTCGAGGTTCTTGTATTCTTCTTCGCCGCTCACGCCTGAATCCCCCTTTGGAAACTTCAATGCCAACTTCCCGATGCACGAATACACAAAGCCGCGACCCGTCGCCCTACATTCTGAACACGCCCACGCGATGCGGGGGGATGGGGGCGTTGAGGGACATGGAAATGCCCAGCGCCAGGGCCGTGCGGGTGTCGCGGGGGTCGAGGATGCCGTCGTCCCAGAGGCGGGCGGTGCTGTAGAAGGGATTGCTCTCGCGCTCGTACTTGTCCAGGATGTCTTCCTTCACGGCCTCCGTTTCCTCCTCGGAGAGCATGCGGTTCTCGCGGGCGGCCTGGCGCGCCTTGACGGTGAGGAGGACGTCAGCGGCCTGGTCCGCACCCATGACGGAGATGCGGGCGGTGGGCCAGGTCCACAGCAGCCTCGGCTGGTAGGCGCGCCCGCACATGCCGTAGTTTCCCGCGCCGTGGCTGGCGCCGACGATGACGGTGAACTTCGGGACGTCGGCGTTGGCCAGGGCATGGACCATTTTCGCGCCGTCCTTGGCGATCCCGCCGGCCTCGTACTCCCGGCCCACGATGAAGCCGGTCACGTTCTGGAAGAAGACGAGCGGAATGCGCCGGATGTTGCAAAGCGTCATGAAATGGGCGCCCTTGAGGGCGCTTTCGGAGAAGAGGACGCCGTTGTTGGCGAGGATGCCCACGGGAAACCCCATGATCCGCGCGAATCCGCACACGAGCGTGGTGCCGTAGAGTTCCTTGAACTCGTGGAAGCGCGAGCCGTCCACGATGCGGGCGATGACTTCCCGCATGTCGACGGGGGTCCTCAGGTCGACAGGCACGAGGCCGAGGAGTTCCTCGGGATCGTAGGCGGGTTTCTCCGGTTCGGTCCTGTCGAGCGGGACCTTTTCCGGGCGTCCCAGATTCTCGATGACGTTGCGGGCGAGGCGCATGGCGTGGCGCGCGTCGAGGGCGTAGTGGTCGGCCACGCCGGAGACGCGGCAGTGGACGTCGGCCCCGCCGAGATCCTCGGGGGAAACGTCCTGACCGGTGGCGGCCCTCACGAGCGGGGGGCCGCCGATGAAGATCGTCCCCTGGTTGCGGACGATGATGGTCTCGTCGCTCATGGCGGGCACATAGGCGCCGCCGGCGGTGCAGGTCCCCATGACGACCGCCACCTGGGGGATGCCCATGGCGGACATCCGGGCCTGGTTGAAGAAGATCCGCCCGAAATGTTCCCGGTCCGGGAAGGAGTCCGACTGCATGGGGAGATAGATCCCCCCCGAGTCGACGATGTAGATGCAGGGGAGGTGGTTTTCGCGGGCGATGTCCTGGGCCCGGAGGTGCTTCTTGAGCGTCATGGGGAAGTAGGTCCCGCCCTTGACGGAGGGGTCGTTGGCGATGAGGAGCACCTCGCGGCCGGCGGCGCGACCGATGCCCGTGAGGATGCCCGCGCCGGGGGCCCGGCCGTCGTACATCTCCCAGGCGGCCATCGGGCTGAGCTCGAGGAAGGGGGCGTCGGCGTCCAGGAGGAGTTCGCACCTCTCACGGACCGGAATTTTGCCCAGCGTCTTCTGGCGTTCGTGGGCTTTCGGCGGTCCGCCCCGGCGTACCGATTCCAGGCGTTCCGAGAGACGGGAAATCAGCGTTTTGCCGTGTTCGTACCTCTCCCGGAAGGTGGAAGAACGCGTGTCGAGCTTGGATTGAATCTTGTCCACGGTGCACCTTGCAAGGCAGGAGGAATGATACGCGCCGGCCGGCCGGCCCGCAAGGGCGTCTCGCGCCGGGGTTTTTCCTTGACCGGCGATACGCGCGAAATACCATTGATCCGGATGGAGACGGATTCCGGGGCGGGGCGCCCGGATACCGGCTCCGGCGGCGGCGTACCGTCGGCCCCGCCGCCTTCGACACGCCCAGCGGGGCGGAAGGATTTTCGCGGAGGGTAGGCATGGCAGAAGAAACGTCGGAAAGCGTCGAGGACCAGAACATCACCGAAGACCTGGAGGAACTCAAGGGGGAACTCACGGCCGTCTTCCACGGGCAGAGCCAGCGGATCACGGAATACCGCGTCGTGGTTTCCCAGGGACTCACGCGCGTGATGGAGCAGCTGGAAACCCTGCTGAACAGCGCCGAGGGAACGGTCCGTCGAAACGGGGAGATCCTGGCGGAAGCCGGGGAGGCCGCCTCCTCCACGGACCGCTTCGAGAAGCTCCAGAGCGAGATGGACAAGCAGATCGAGGATCTGAAGCGGGTCAACGACGATCTCGGGGACGCCTGCGAACGCCTGCGGGGCGAGAGGGAAGAGCAGTCCCGGCTCCGCAAGGAAACCTCCGACAGCAACGACGGGATCCGTGAGGAGATCCGCAAGCTGACCACCGAGATCGACCGGCTCGAAATCGACAACGAGGTCCTGGCGAAGGAACTCGACGGGTTGCAGCGGGACAAGGACCTCCTCCAGAAGGAGGTGGACGCCTTGCAGGAAAGGCGCCAGGAATTCCTCTCGAGCATCGCCAAGTACAAGGAAATGAAGAGCGGGCTTCTCGGATAGCGGCGAAGACGCCTTTCCGGCGGAGGAGACATGACCGAGGAAGACAACTTCTCCGGGTCTCCGGACGATGAATCGTCCGGCCCCGGCGACGGGGATGACATCGGGCGGGACGAAGAGGACCGCCAGGACTCCGCCCAGGACCGGATCGACGAGCTGGAATCCACGATCGACACGCTGCGGGGCGAGATCCGCGTTCTCCAGACCGAAGCCGGCGACATTTCGCATCCCGTCAAGGCCCTCCGCGCCCTCCTCAAGGGCGAGGACGCCCGCGAAATCCTCCAGGAAGCCGCCTCGCGGGCCGCCGAGGGGTCCGTCAAGGCCTCCTTCGACCATCGCCTCGACCGGATCCGCGACGAGGTCAAGAAAGGCCTCGAAGTGGCCTCCAACGACCTCTTCGCCCGCGTGAAGGGAAGCCTGGAGGGCAAGGTCCTCGTCGCCGTCAACGAGGCCACGACCTCCAAGGAATTTCGCGGCATCCTCAGGGAGATCACGCAGAACGCCGCCAAGGAAGCCCTCAAGGAAGCCGGACAGCCCCTCCTCGAGAAGATCCGCATGGAAGCGGAAGCCTCCATGGAAGAGGGCTGGATGGTGGCCCTGAAGAACATGGACCAGGACCTGGAACCGAAGCTCAAGCGGGCGTTCCAGGCCTTCGCCGAGACGGAAGCCTTCCGGGACACCCTCGAAACGACCGCTCGCCCCCTGATCGAGGAGATCGGATCCGCCCCTTCCACGTCCGGCGGCATCGATCCCGATCAGGTGGACGCGATGCTGGAATCCGCCGTCCGCGAGATGGAAGAGAGCGTGCGGAAACGGATCGAGGGGCTTTCGGAACGCCTGCAGGCCGTCGAGGAAGGGGCGGGAGGCGCCGGAGGAGAAGCCGAGGGGGACATGATCCGGATGGAACTCGAAACCATGAGCAGGCGGCTCGAAGCGCTGGAGACGCGTCCGGAGGCGCCCGAAGGCGGCGGCGAGGCGGCGGCGGAGGCGGCGCGCGAGGAGGCGCAGGCGGCGGTGTCGGATCTGGCCGCGCGTGTGGAGGCGCTGGAAGCGCGTCCGGCGGGGGCCGAAGAAGGGGAAGGCGGGGGGCGGCTGTCCGAGGACCAGGTGAAGGCCATCATCCGCAAGTCCATGGCCGAGGCCCTGTCGGGGGTGAAGGCGATGGCGCAGAAGATCCCGCCGGCCATCAATCAGGCGGTGGAGGCGGCGCTCAGGAAGAAGCTGGCGGACGTTCCCAGCCGGGAAGAGGTGAAGGCGCTGGCGGCGCAGGCCGGCGGGGAAGGGGAGGCGCCGGCCATCGATGCCGAGGCGCTGCGAAGGGACGTGATGGAAGGGATGGACGCCGAGGTTTCCGAGCGCGTCCAGGAGGCGATCCGGCGGGCGCTGGCGCCGGGTTCGGACCAGGGGCAGGATTTCCTCAAGCAGATGATGGGCCAGGACACGCTGGAGAACCTGGTCCAGGAGATCCTGGAATCCGACCTGTTCACCTCGTTTCTCAACAGCGACGAGATGAAGGAACTCCTCGACGACAAGTTCAAGATCATGCGGAACTGGTTGAAGAACGAGGAGATCCCGAAGCAGGTGAAGAAGCTGGGCGGGGCTTAGCAATCGGATTCGGCACGTCTTTCGACCCTGATCGACATGATTTTTCTTCTGATGACCATGATGACAAGCTGGGGGACCCTTCTTTTCTAGAAAGAATCATGTTGATCAGAAAAAGATCATGTGAATCAGGTTCGAAAAAGCACCGCAGCCGTCATTCCTTGACCTTCTTCACCTCCTCGGTGAGTGCGGGCACGCAATCGAAGAGATCGCCGACGACGCCGTAGTCGGCCACCTTGAAGATGGGCGCCTCGGGATCCTTGTTGATCGCGACGATGGTCTTGGAGGAACCCATGCCGGCGAGGTGCTGGATGGCGCCGGAGATCCCGCAGGCGATGTAGAGATCGGGGGAAACGGTCTTTCCCGTCTGCCCGACCTGGTCTGCGTGCGGGCGCCAGCCGGCGTCCACGGCGGAGCGGGAGGCGCCCACGGCGGCGTCGAGCAGGGACGCGAGGGTTTCGATGATCTCGTAGTTCTCGGGCCCCTTCATGCCCCGCCCCCCGCTGACGATGATGTCGGCCTCGGTGAGTTCGATCTTTCCGCCGCCCTTGGACTCGAAGCCGGTCTGCTTCGCGTCACGGGCCTCCTCGGCGGCGAGTTCCGCCTTCGCGATCTCGGCGGTGGCGCCGGCCTCGGGTTCGCCGGCCGCGAACGCCTTGGGCCGGATGGAGACCACGACGGGGCTGGAGACCGCCTTCACGGTGACGAAGGCCTTGCCGGCGTAGACGGGCCGCTTGGAGACGACGGCGCCGTCTTCCACGGAAAGCCCGGTGACGTCGGGCAGGTAGCCGGCGTCCAGTTCCGCGGCGAGAAGGGGGCCGAGTTCCTTGCCCGTGATGGAGGCGGGAAGCACGACGGCGGCCGCCTGCTCGGCGCGGGCGACGTCCGCCGCGGTGCGGGCCCAGCGGGAGGGCGCGGGCGGCGCGCCGGTGGTCTCGACCACGACGGCCTTGGCGGCGCCGTAGCCGCCGAGGGCCCCCGCGTCGTCGTCCAGCCCGTCCCCGATCACGATGGCGGCCACGGAAAGGCCGAGCGGCTCCGCGAGCAAGCCCGCCGCGCGCACGGCTTCAAAGGTCGAAGGGTGAATCTTGCCTTCCCGGCACTCGGCATAGGCGAGAACACAGCCAGCCATTCTGTTCCTCCTTTACAGGACCTTTGCCTCTTCGCGAAGCAGGCGAACCAGTTCCACAACGGCCTCGGCGCCCTCACCGACGATCTTGCCGCCGCTTCTCTGTTCAGGCATCTCCATCTTCTGGACCCGGATCTTGTCTTCCGCTTCCCCCGGACCCAGCTCTTCGATCTTCTTCTTCTTCGCCTTCATGATCCCCTTCAAGGCGGGCAGGCGCGGCTCGTTCAGGCCCTTCTGGGCCGAGAACGACGCCGGCAGGGGCGCCTCGAAGGTCTGCACCCCACCCTCCACGTCCCGCTTCGCCACCGCCTTGCCCTCCGACAGCTCCAGCGCGTTGATGGAGGCGACGAAGGGCAGCTTCAGCCGCGTCGCCGTCATGGCGCCCACGGCCCCCGCGTCGTCGTCCACCGCCTGCTTGCCGAACAGGAGAAGGTCGTACTCCCTCCCCTCGATCGCGGAAGAGAGAATCGACGATACCGCGTCCGGCGAACGCGCCGACGCTCCCTCGTCCTTGATCAGCACGCCGTCGTCGCAGCCCATCGCCAGGGCCGTGCGGATCTCCTTGGTGGACTCCCCCGGCCCGTAGCAGATCACGGTGATCTTCGTCGACTTGTCCTTCTCCTTGATCCGGATCGCCTCCTCCACCGCGTACTCGTCATAGGGGTTCAGCACGTAGTTCACCCCCGTGACGTCGATCGCCACGCCGTCTTCCCCGACCTTGATCCGCGTCTCCGTGTCCGGAACCCGCTTGATGCACACGATGATGTTCATGGATCCCTCCTCCTTGGAACGACCGACGCCCTCGACGAACCATCGGGGAATCGAAAAACGCTTTTTCCTCGAAACGATGGATCGTAGGCGGAGGCCCCTCGGATTTCAAGAAAATTCCCGTCGCGCAAGACCTTGCGATTCCGGAGGAAACGAGACCGGTTCAAAAGCCTTCCTCTCCCCCCTCCCCCCCGGCCCGGGGGACGCGCCGAAGGATCTCGAGGGTGTCGTCGCCCTCGCGAACCAGCACGAACGCGTCCGCCTCGACGTTCGTGAAGACCTGTACCGTGCCCTCCCGGTCGGGCCACCGGACGCGCAACGTCTCCACCCGGTCCGCCGGACCGAGACCGAAATGCGCCACCGGTTCATCCTGCTGCCCGCAGTGGCCCCCGCCCCCGCGAATCTCCCGCACCTGGACCCGTCCCCCCGCGCGGACCTCGACCCGCGCCCCGATCCCCAGGCGGTTGGACGCCCCCTCCCCCTTCCCCGCCAGGCTCACCGTCAGAAAATGGTTCCCGGTCCCCGCCACGTTCCTGAACAGCGCCGCCTCCAGCACCCGGCCCTTCTTCTGCTCCTTCGTCAGACGCATGTTGTTGTTGCCCAACAGGATGTCCGTCCGCCCGTCCCGGTCGAAATCCCCGAACGACATCCCCGTCGGATTCCGCCAGTCGAACCCCGCCAGGGAGGTGACGTCCTCGAACCGGTGGTCCTCATCCTGACGGAACAGGCGGAGGAACTGGTCGTCCGGATAGTCGCTGGACGCGATGACGAGGTCGAGCAGACCGTCGTTGTCGGCGTCCAGCCATCCGACGTGGAGATCGCCCTGGTTCCAGCGTCCGGTGGCATGCTCGCGCACGATCCCGCGCGCCTCGCCTTCCCGCGAGAACGACCATCCCTCCTTTGCACCCTGGTTCACGAGAAGCTCGGACCGGTCCGAGCTCGGGCCCGCCCACCAGTGCGTGATCTCCCCGATGTACACGTCGATGTCGCCGTCGTTGTCGAAATCGGCCGGGGCCGCCGAGAACGTGTTCCCGTTCGCCCGGAAAGGCGCCTCCTTGGAGCGGCGGATGCCCTCCGGATACGCCCCGGACCTCGCCGCGTCGCCGTCGAAACCCGTCTCGAAACCCACTTCGGTGAACGTGCCGTCCCCGTCGTTTCGCCACAGATTGTTCCACCGCCGGCCGTACGCGCAGACCAGAAGATCCTGCCGCCCGTCGTTGTTCCAGTCGCAGTGCGCCACGCCGTACGTCGGCCGGCTGGAATTGCGGTACCCCGGTCGCCGGACCGTGAACAACCCCGCGCGGGACGTCGTCTCCACGAAGCGACCTCCCCCCACCCCCTTGAAGAGGCGGTCCGGATAGGCCTCGTAGGACCATCCGTAACTCACGTACCAGTTCCCCGTGAACAGGTCCAATAGCCCGTCGGCGTCCACGTCCACGAAGACCGCCGCGCAGGTCGTCTCCGCCGGCTCGGCGACCCCGGCGTACGGAAGCGCGGAAAACCGGCCCCGACCGTCGTTCAGCAGGATCGCCGACCGGACTCCCGGATCCTTCCAGTCCACCACCATCCGTCCCTCCTTCTCCGCCGGCAGGTTCCGTCCGGGGCCCTGGGCCGGCTTTTCCGGCTCGCAGTTCCGCGCCACGAAGAGATCGACGTCCCCGTCGTTGTCCACGTCCCCCGCGAGACAGAACGATGCCGGCCCCCTCCCCTCATCACTTCGGAAGATGCGCTCGAAACCCGCCCGTTCCGTCACGTCCTCGAACCCCCGCCCCCCCGGACCCGCCTCGCGGGGTTCGTTCCGATACACGCGATCGGTCCCCAGCACCACGTCGGGCCACCGGTCGCCGTCGATGTCGGCGAACCGGCACCTCAGCGTCTTCACGCCCCCGATCCCCGCCCGCCCGGCCGCGTTCTCGAACCATGCCCCCTCTCCCGCTTCCAGGGAGGCACAACCCCATAGAAAAGACACAACAACCAGAAGCCGTCTCATAACTTGAATCCTTCTCCAAGATAGGTTTCCCGAACCACGGGATCCTCGATGATCGAGGCGGGAGGGCCCTCGGCGATCTTTTTCCCCTCGTCGATGATCGTGGAACGGTCGGTGATCGACAGGGTTTCCCTCACGTTGTGATCCGTCAGAAGGGCCGAGATCCCCCGGTCCTTCAACGCCCTCACGTTCCCCTGGATATCCGCCACCGCGATCGGGTCCACCCCCGCGAACGGCTCGTCCAGAAGGATCAGGGCCGGCTCCAGGACCAGCGCCCGCGTGATCTCCAGGCGGCGCCTCTCCCCCCCGGAAAGCGTGGAGGCCCGGGCATCCGAAAGGGGGGTCAACCCGAACACGTCCAGAAGTTCCTCCAGCCTGGCTTTCCGATCCGCCCGGGAGAGCGGGAGCGTCTCCAGAACGGCCAGCAGGTTCTCCCGCACCGTCAAGCCGCGGAACACGGAAGGTTCCTGGGAAAGGTAGCCCATGCCCAGCCTGGCCCGGCGGTACATGGGCAGCTGCGTGATCTCGCGGTTCCGGAAGAAGACCTGGCCGTCGTCCGGCTTGATCATGCCCATGATCATTCGAAAAGTGGTCGTCTTTCCGGCGCCGTTCCGCCCCAGAAGGCCCACGATCTCCGCTTCCCCGATGGAAAAGGAGATCTTGTCCACCACGCGGCGGCGCCGGTACGACTTGACGAGATTCTGGACTTCAAGCAGGGCCATGGCTTCTCGATCCACGAGACCTGGACGAATGTGGAAAACTTGTGGAAATATCAGCACTCCCCGGAAGGCCCATCAATTCGAGCTCCGAGGCGGAACCTCCCTTGAAAGTCCGACGCATCGGGCTTTCCAAGAAGAAGCGGCAGAGGGGAATCCCAAACCATTATATGACATTACCTTAAGACATCCGTTCTTTTTTCCGTCAGGAAGCGTCCTCCGAGCTTCTCGTTAACCCTTGATAAACAAAGGCTCTGGGAGATTTCCTGGAAAATGTGGAAAACTGGTGGAGATCCCGGTCGACTCTCCGGGACGGGAAGGGTTCGTTCAACGGTTTTTCACGTGCCAGACGGCGCACCGAAACCCCACCTTCTTGCTGGATTCCGCCCTGGCCCTCCGCCGGGTCACCATGAGATCTTCCAGATCGCTATCCCAGTCTCCTCCGCGGACGGCTTTCGGGCCGGAAGCGGATCCCTGGCCGGCGGGATTGACGGCCCATTGCCCGCTGTTTTCCGGGTGTTGTTCCGCAAGTCTCTCGAGGAGTTCCCCCTCCCAGGAATCGAGACACCACTCGGCGACGTTGCCGGCCATGTTGATCGCGCCGAAGGGCGAGCGGCCTCCGGAGCCGGTGTCCACGGGAAGGGGAACGTCCCGGGTTCCGCCGAAGTTGCATCCGCCCTGCGGAGGGGGGCCGTCTCCCCACGGGTATTTCGACTTGATGTTCCTGGACAGATCGCAGGAGGCGGCCTTTTCCCACTGGGCCTCGGTGGGAAGGGTCTTTCCCGCCCAGCGGGCGTAGGCCCAGGCGCTGAACCAGCTCACGCCGACGACGGGCAAATCGGGCTTGCTGAAATCGGGATGGTTCCAGAAAGCGGGGGTGTGGTCGTGGCCCCGGGGTTCTTCGGGATGGCTGAATTTCTTCTTCTGGTCGGTTTTCTTCCACCATTCGAGGAACGCGCCGTACTGGCGATTGGAGACCTCGTACTTGTCGATGAAGAAGCCGCTCAGGTAGAGCATCACCTCGGGCCGTTCCTCGGAACTGGCGAAGAAGTCGTCCGTGCCCATGGGGAAGAAGCCGGGGGGGACGTAGACCATGACGGCGTCGTCCCACTTGTTGGCGTATTCCCCGGGTTTCGCGCCCCGCTTGAGTCCCGCCGGGAGTCTGCCCTGGAAGGAGGCTGGTCCTTCCTTTTCGCTCCAGCCGAATCCGGCGAGGCGGGTCTCGACCGCGTCCCGGAACCAGCCCTCCGGGTAGCGTTCGAGATAGTCCCGGCAGGCCCGGTCGTTTTCTGCGGTCGCCTCGAACGCGTTGATCTCCTCGCTCGCCTTCCGGGTTGCTTCCGCCACCGTTTCTTGTCGATCGGCGCCCGGGAAGGTCTTGGCGTAGGCGCCCCCCGCCTCGACGATCTTCGCGGGGTCTTCCAGGGCGACGAACGCCTCGAACGCTTCGGTCTCGGCCTTTTCCATCTCGGCGATTTTCTGCGAGACCGCGCCGGCCTTCAGGCCCTTGGGGTACGCGCGGAGGTACGCCTTGCCGGCGCGCAGCTTGTCGCCGAAGGCGAAGGCCCGCTGGAAGGACGTGTACAGGTTTTCCTCGACGTCCAGGCTGTCGAGGAGACTTTGGACCTCGGAGGCCCTCGGGGAAGACGGGGACGCGTCGAAATACGCTTCGGCGGCCCGGCGTTTTCCGGCGAAGGAGGAGGCCTGGAGGATGGCACGATAGGCCCTGTCTTCCAGGCTGGAGAGGATGTCGTCCCGTTTCTTCCGGGCCTCGTCGACGTGCCAGTGCAGGGGGTAGTCCTCATCGCCGTAGGTCCCGAGGTAGTCGTTCAGGGCCTTCAGGCGTTTTTCCGTATCCGCCGTCTTGACGATGGTGGCCCAGGTCTGGAGGAGCCGGTCGAGGTCCGCGATGATGCGCCGGGCTTGCGGGGCCCATTTTCCTGCGGGGTAGGCCTCGATAAAGCCCGCGTAGGCCGCCCTGGCCTCCTTCGGGGAGTCCGCCCGGGGGAGGTTCTCGAAGGCGGCGCGTTCCTTCTCGAGGAGATCCTGGAAGTTCACGTTGAGGCGTTCGGTTTCGTTCCCCTGGACCTCGACCTCGAGGGCGTAGCGGACATCGCCGGGCCCGGTGACTTCGAGGGTGTGCTTGCCGGGGCTCACCTTGTCGATCTCGACGGGTGTCGTGCCGCGGCGGACGCCGTCGAGGCGGACGGCGACCTGGACGTCGGAGCGGACGCGGATGTTCCCGAAGATTTCCTTCTGGAGTGTTTTTTCGAGGGTGATGCGTTTTCCTTCGTAGCGGATCTCGACGTCGAGGGGTTTGTAGCCCGAGGCTTCGATGCGCAGGCGGTGGGGGCCCTTGTCGACCTCGCCGATCATGAGCGGGGTGCGTCCGGCGACGACGCCGTCGAGTACGACCTCGGCGCCCGGGGGATCGGACTTGACGAGGAGGCCCTGGAAGGAGCGGGTGAGTTTTTCCAGCTCTTCGTAGCGTTTCCGGGCGGCATCGAAGTGCTCGCCGCGTGGGAAGTCGGCGATGTACTCCCCGTATTTCGGCATGGCCTGGATGTAGTTTCCGTTCTCGTCGAAGGCGCGCGCTTCGGCGAAGAGCGCCCTGGCGCGGTCGAGGATCGCCTTGATTTCCTTCTCGAGGGTTTCCGCCCGGCTTTTCTCTTGGACCGTGGTGGCGTTTTCCATCATGCCGAAGGAAATGTGCTGGAGGGCCTTGAGGTAGTCCTTGCCGGCGCGGGCTTTCTCGTACGCCGCGGTCTCGATGCGGTAGTCGCACTTCTTGAGGAGGTCCTGGATCTCGCCGGTGGCGCGCAGGTCGCGGGCCTTGGTGTAGGCGTCCCGGGCCTCGGTCCACTGTTCCTTCTCGAACGCCTCGTCGCCTTGTTTCTTGAATGCCTCGTACTTCTTGTCCTTGTCTTCTTCCGGGTCCTGGGTCGCCGTCATGGGCGTGGAGGAAGGGCTGTCGCTTTCGGAGGAGGAGCCGGCCAGGGGTCCCAGGACGAGAAAGAGGACCACGGCGACCGTCGCGGCCGCGACGCCCGCGGCGATGGGGACGGCGAGGGGGATGCCCCCGCGCTTGATCGCGACCGAGGAGTGGAGCATGCCGGCGCAGGCTTCGAGCTCGGCGAGGAAGCGCTCGGCGTCGGGAGACCGCTGTTTCCGGTCCCGGGCCAGGTTCTTCATCACGAGTTTTTCGACCTTCTTCGAGACGCCCTTGACGTGGGTGGAGAGGGGGGGGGGATCCTCGGTGGCCAGCTTGAACATCATCTGCTGGGAATTCGCGGCCTCGATGTGCCGCTTTCCCGTGACGCACTCGTAGAAGATCGCGGCCAGGGAATAGAGGTCGGAGCGGGCGTCGATGTCCGGGTCGCCGGAGGCCTGTTCCGGGGACATGTACTGGATGGTTCCGACCACCGTGCCGGTGCGGGTGAGCGTGGGCGCTTCGGTATCCTCCGCGTCTTCCGTCGTGCCCACCATCTTGGCGACCCCGAAATCGAGGATCCGGACGAAATCCTTCCCGTTGCGGGTCTCGATCATGACGTTTTCGGGTTTGAGGTCCCGGTGGACCAGGCCGGCGGCGTGCGCCTCGCGCAGCGCCAGCAGGCACTGCTGGGCGATGTTCGCGGCCCGCGCCTCGGACATCGTGCCTTCCTTGTCCAGGATGGACTTGAGGTTCCGTCCCCGGGAGAAGTCCATGGTCATGTAGAGGGCGTCGCCGTCGTGCCCGAAGTCGCGGATCGTGACGGCGTGCTTGTGGGTGAAGGCGGAGGCCGCCTTCGCTTCCCGCAGGAAGCGCTCGCGAAAGGCCTCGTTCGCGGCGATGTCGGGGTTGAGGACCTTGAGGGCGTAGTCCTGCTGGAGGTCGGTGTGGCGGACGAGGTAGACGCTCCCCATGCCGCCCTCGCCGAGCTTGGAGCGGATGAGGTACTTGCCTCCGATGACCTCGCCGACCATCGCGTCGCCCGCGTCGCCGACGATCTCGTCCGTGCCGAGCTTCTCCGCCTTCCCGGCCTTGTCCGCGGGGACGGTGTCCACGGTCTTCTCGCCCTCGACGGCCTGGCGGACCATGGCGCCCAGGTTGGCGTCGTCCAGCGTCAGGCCTTCCGCGTCGCCCGCCTCGCTTCCGGGGCCGGCTTTCAGGCTCCACCCCTCCTGTTTGGCGATGTCCACCACGGCGTCCACCACCTCCTGGTGGTCCTGCTGCCGGTCGTCCGGGGTCTTCGCCATCATCGTCTCGACCAGCGCGCACAGCGGGGGGGGGAGGCCGGGCACCTTCTCGCGGAGATCGGGCGGGTCGTCCTGGATCTGCTTCACCACGACTTCCAGGGGCGTGCTTCCGGAGAAGGGGCGCTCCCCGGCCAGCATGTAGTAGAGGGTCACCCCGAGGGAGTAGATGTCGCTCCGGAAGTCCACCTTCTCGCCCTGGCCCTGTTCCGGGCTCATGAAGGCGGGGGTGCCCATCACCTGGCCGGTGAGCGTGAGCCGCGCGTTGTCGGTGGTGTCCTTGGCCAGGCCGAAATCGGCCAGCTTCACCTTGCCGTCCTGGGTGAGCAGGATGTTGTCGGGCTTGATGTCGCGGTGGATGACGTTGTGCCCGTGGGCGCTCTTGAGGGCCTTGGACGTGTCCAGGATGATCCGCATCGCCTGGGCGGGCGGGATCCGCCCGTAGCGGTGGATCACGTCCCCCACCGAGGGGCCGTCGACGAACTCCATCACGATGTAGAAGACCCCGTCCTCGTTCCGGCCGTGGTCGTAGACCTTGAGGATGTTGGGATGCTGGAGCCCCTGGAGCACGGCCGCCTCGCGCTCGAACCGGGCGATGTACTGGGCGTCCTTCGCCTCGTGTTCCTGGATGAGCTTCACCGCCGCGACCACGCCGTCGGACTCCCGGACGGCCTTCATCACCACGCCCATGCCGCCCTTGCCGAGCTCGTCGGTGATCGTGAAGCCCGCGAATTCACGACCGATGAATGGGTTGCCTGCCATGAACCGCCCCTTAGAACTGGATGCTGATGCCCACGTGGAACACCGGCACGAACAGGCTGTCGGCCTTGGAGTCCTCCGCCCACGCCGGATCGGAACTGGGCGTCGGCGTCCCCAGATCCATCGCGCCCCCGTCGACGAAGATGGCAAAGTTGACGAACCGGTACTCCAGGCCCAGCCGGCCCAGCAGTACCGGGTTCTCCGACGAATCGAAGTAGGTCTTCCAGGTCCAGAACCCGCTCATCGGAGGGTCCTCGTACTCCACGCCGACATCATCGATGTGTACGAATCCCGCCCCCAGCGTGCACACCAGGGAGAATCCCGTCACCGCCTCGGCCCGGGAGAAGCGGAAGAGGCGCCGGGACGAATACCACAGGGGGAGGCGGATCTTCGCCGCGAGGAAGAACCCGAACGCGTTGAGGTCCTCGAAATCGTACCACTGGTGGATGCCGGAGATTTCGGCCTCGTATTCCTTCCCCCCCTGGCTCATGTAGAAGGACCCCAGCGCCAGCTCCAGCGTCGGCGTCAGCGTCCATCCGAACTCCAGCGTCAGCATGGGCCCGGGCTCGAAGATCTCCTCGTACAGCGGGGCATCCTGTCCGCTTCCCGCCATGTTGGAGACGGTGCCGGCGAAGGCGGAGGAGAGGCGCAGGTTGATGCGGGGGAGGGAAGAGACGTCCTGGTCCATGGCCCAGGTCCGCCAGGAAGACGGCGACAGGCCCCGCGGCACGGTTTCGATGCCGGGCAGGGGCGCCGGGGGCACGTCGCGCACGGGCGGCGCGTCCGGCACGGGGGGCGCCGGCGCTTCGCCTGCGGCAGGGGGCGGGGCTTCCCCTCCGGGAGGGGGGGCCCCGGTCTCCTCCCCGGCGGGAGGGGAAGGTTCCTCGGCCTGGAGAGCGGGCGCGGCGAGGGCCGCGACGAGGCATGCCGCTGCCAGGATATGGGTGGAGCGGGATCCGTGGCCTCTTTTCATCGTCGACCGTCCTGGGAAAAGACCGGAACAAAATCCAGGATATTCTTATGGCTCGGAGCCGACCGGGCAAGGAAATTCGAGCCTGGGGCGCGATGGGAACGGGCGTGGCGTCTCGAATTTCAAGTTTTCGAAGGATCTGGATCGAGCGGAGGGTATAATCCGCCTTCTGATGGCTGACGTCCCTCGGGCCGGAGGGCATGGCTGCTCCGGCAACGAGGGGAAGCAATTTGAAACCGTTCCAGGAGGTTTCCATGATCAAGTTCGGCAAGGGAAATTTACGCATTCCGAAGTGGACGCGGCCCGTGTACATCGTCGCGGCGGGCATGTCGGACTTCCGGAAGCAGTACCCCGAGAAGAAGCTCGAGGAACTCACCATGATGGCCTTCCGGATGCTGCTCGAGGAGAACGACCTCAAGATGGACCCCCTCGAGGCGAAGGGATACATCAACTTCTCCTGCCTGGGGGAGTTCGCCGATCACTTCCAGGACCAGCTCCTCTGCGAGGCCAAGGTGCAGGACTATCTCGGCCTCGATCCCCTGTACAACGTGGGCATCAAGACCGGCGGCGCCACGGGGGGCAGCACCATCCTGATGGCCGCCACCACCGTCGCCTCGGGGCTGGCCGACTGTTGCCTGGCGCTCGGCTGGGAGCGGATGGACGAGGTGATCACCTGGACGGGCAACTACTACATCGCCAACGCCGCGTGCAAGGACTTCGAGACGCGCCTGGCGCGCAACTACACCTCCTACTACGCGCCCATGGCCCGGCGGTTCCAGGAGATGTACGACGTGGACGAGCGGATCCGCGCCGAGATCGCCGTGAAGAACCGGGGCTACGCCTGCAGCTCGCCGTTCGCGCAGCAGGCGGGCAAGCACACCATCGAGGAGGTCCTCGAGGGCCCCGTCGTCTCGGATCCCCTGCGTATCCTCGAGTGCTGCGCCATGTCCAACGGCTCGGCCGCCCTCCTTCTCTGCTCGGAGGAACTGGCCTACAAGATGACCGACAATCCCTGCCGGCTCTACACGGCGGGCGGGACGCATACCCTCAGGACGGGCGACCGGCGTCACATGGAGATCCCCCTCCTGCCCAACGAGACCGCCTCCGACTACGAGAAGCTCTACAAGGAGATGGAGAAGACGGACGGACGGTGGCCCGGCTTCGAGAGTTTCGGCGCCACCCGCTTCTCCGCCTACCTGGCCTACAACATGGCCGGCGTGAAGGATCCCGTCGAGGACGTCGACCTGGTCGAGACCCACGACGCCTTCACCATCTCCGACCTCCAGACCTACGGCGACATCGGCCTGACCCTCTACGGCGAGGAGCAGGAGTTCATCAAGTCGGGCGAGTGCTACCTGGACAATCCCCACACCGGCAAGCCGGGCAAGTGCCCCGCGAACCTCTCCGGCGGCCTCCTGGGAACCATGCACGCGGTGGGCGCCACCGGCATCTTCTCCTGCGCCGAAACCTTCTGGCAGGTCCAGGGCAAGTACGACCAGTTCCACGGCGATCCGAAGCTCTGGGAACGGTACGGCAAGCAGAAGCCCGACGACTGGCGGAGCCTGCAGGTGAAGGACCCGAGGCGGGGGGTCTACATCTCCCACGCGGGCGTGGGCAGCCACGTCACCACGGGCGTCGTCGAGAAGGCCTGGTAAGAGACAAAGGAGAGCGCCATGAGCGATTTCGTGAAACTGGACACGGTCAAGTCGGAGATCAAGGAGAAGGGCGACGCGTGGGTGCTCATGTGGCCGCGGGTCGGCGACGAGCGCGGCACGCACCGCCACACCTACGGCCTCCTGACGCCCTACTTCAAGGGGCTCACGGAAGGGCGCCTGATGGCCACGAAGTGCGTCAACCCGGGTTGCCCCATCGCCCAGGGGAACGGGGAGATGTGGCTTCCGCCGCGGGCCGACTGCCCCGACTGCCACCAGCCGATGGAGTGGGTGGAAGTGGAGAAGCCCGAGGGCACGATCTACACCTACACGTTCGTGGAACGGGGGGGCACGGGGCTGGAGATCGAGTGCCCCTACTACCAGATCGACGTCCGCATCCCGGGGGTCTGCACGATCGTGAAGAGCTGGCTCCTCAACCGGGACAAGAAGGTGAAGATCGGGGACAAGGTCCGGGCGAAGTTCCGCACGGGCGAGGAGGCCACCAACACCTGCCTCGACCTGTGCTGGGAACTGGTCTGACGTTGACGTTTCTGCAACAGGGCGGGACGGCGACCCGGCTGGAATCTCCCATCTGAAACCCGGAATCCCGAAGCCGGCGGCGATTGCAGCCGATCGCAGTCGATCGGATTTTCCAACGGGCTGCTAGGCTCCCTCGTGCGCGTCGAACCAGCCCGCGATTCGCTCGATCCGGTCCACCCGGTGCGCGGGCTCGCCCGAGCGGCTCAGCTCGTGACCCTCGCGCGGGTAGCGGACGAAGACGGTGTCCACGCCGTTTCGCTTCAGCGCGTTGTAGAACTCCTCCGCGGAGGGGATCGTGGCCGTGTAGTCGCACTCGGCGTGCATGATCATCGTCGGCGTCTCGACGCGGTCGGCGAAGTGCACGGGCGAGTGCTTGAGCAGGAGCATCGGGTCGTCCCACGGCGCCGTGTCGAACTCCCAGTCCAGCAGGCACTGGGCGTCCGATCCGTTGTACATGCTCACCAGGTTGTAGACGCCCCGCTGGGCCACCGCGGCCCGGAACCGCTTGTCGTGCGTCACGATCCACGCCGTCAGGAAGCCCCCGTAGGAGCCGCCGGCGAGGTAGAGTTGCTTCGGGTCGGCGACCTTCGCCTTCACGAGCTTGTCCACGCCGGCCAGCACGTCCTTTGAATCGTCCTCGCCCCAGTGGCGGTAGAGCATCGACTTGAACATCAGCCCGTAGCCGTTGCTTCCCCGCGGATTGCAGAAGAAGACCGTGTAGCCCGCGGACGCCAGGACCTGGAACTCGTGCCAGAAGGAGTTTCCCCACATGATGTGGGGCCCGCCGTGCACTTCCACCGCGAGCTTGCCGGGCTCGCCCTCCCGGCGGCCGGGGGGGTGCATCACCCAGCCCTGGATTTCCAGGCCGCCGTGGCCGGGGAAGCGCATCTCCTCCGGGCGGATCGTGGACCGGCGGGAGACCAGGTCCTTGCACAGGGAGGTGACCCGGCGCGTCTCGCCGGCGGCCGTCTGGAAGAAGAGGTCGGCCGGGATGTCGGGCGCGGAGACGACGAGGGCGATGGTCTCCGCCTGGGGGGACACGTCGTAGGCCAGCACGGTGCGATCGCCCTCGACCGCGGGTTGGAGGGCCAGCGGGCGGTCCGGCGGCACGGCGAAGACCCAGACGTTGCCCTGGTACGGCGCCCGGAAGTAGATCGTCTTGCCGTCGGACGAGAAGGAGACGTCCTCGGTGTCCGCGTCGAGGGCCTTCGAGACCTCTTTCTCGGTCCCGTCGGACAGGTCCCGGACCTTCGCCACCACGGGGTGTTTGAAGTACTTCGTCGAGGGGACGGAGGTGTAGGCGAGGAACCGCCCGTCGGGCGAGAGGTCGAAGGACGTGACGCAGATCTTCCGGGTGATGAATTCCGGCTCGCCGCCCGAGGCCGGGATGCGAAGGAGGTCGTAGACTTCCTCGTGGCCTTCGGTGCCGGTTTGCTCGGACAGCGTGAAGACGAAGGCGCCGTTCGGATGGAATTTCGGGCGCCCGTGGTCGAAGTCGCCTTCGGTGAGGGAGAGGGGGGGGCTCTTCTTCCCGAGGTCCTGGACGAACACGTGCGTCCAGCGGCCGTCGCGCCAGACCTGTCCGGTCCGGTAGAGGAGCCGGCGGATGACGCGGGGATCCTTCGCCCTTGCCTCGGCCTCCCGCCGCTCCGCTTCCAGGCGCTCGCGCTCCTTCTTGCCGGGGCGCTTTCCCTTGCGCGTCGCCTCCAGTCTCTCCGCCTCGTTGACCTTCGAGAGGAAGGCGATGCGCTTGCCGTCCGGCGCGTAGACCGGGGAATGGGCGCCGCGGGCCATGTCGGTGACGGGCCGCGCTTCTCCGCCGGCGAGGGCGATCTCGTGGATCTGGTCCGTGCCGGACCGGGCCGAGGTGAAGGCGAGGCGCTTCCCGTCGGGGGACCAGACGGGCTGGCGATCGCCCCGGCCTCCGCCCCAGGTGAGCCTTCGCGGGCGCCCTTTCGGGACGTTTGCGATCCACACGGAGGAGGCGTAGCGGTTCTCGTCGCGGTCGACCTCGCGCACGGTGAAGGCGGCCTTTTTTCCGTCGGGGGAGAGGACGACCTCGTCCACCCATTTCAACTTGTAGAAATCCCCGGCGGTCCAGGGGGATGGTTTCTTCTTGCTCACCCGCTGCTCCTTTCCCTCGGTTTCATCGAGGCGCGAACCCGGCATCCTAGCGCGGGGCGCCGCCGCGGTCAAGGGAGGGGGCGGCGCCATTCGCGGTGCAAGCAGGTCGTGGTCCTCCCCTTCTTTCCGTAGCCCGTCTCGATGGAAATACCCCGGGGTGACCCTTGGAAGATTGCAACCGTCAAAGGGAAGCACGAAACGAAGAGGAGTGCTGGAAGCATTTCTGCTATTCGGCAACGCTGCTCCGCCACTCCGCTTGCGCTCCGTGGCTCACTACGAACGTCAGCCCGCGCCCAATCAAGACAGCCACAGCGCGAAAGCCTCTTTCGGCGCCGCGGTGGCAATGGCCGCGGCGGGTTCCTACAATCAGTTGGCCCCGGAGGGGGCCCGGACGCGAGCGCCCCCGATTCGAGACGCTGGAACCCCCAGGAAGGAGAGCCGGAATGAGACGCATCCTGCATCTGGCCGCGATCGCCGCCTTCCTCTTCGCCCTCGCCGGACCCGCCCGGGCCGGGGAAAAGGCGGAAGAGGAGGGAGAGAAGAAGCCCGTCGCGCAGAAGGAAGACAAGAAGCAGACGTCCGATCCGATCGCCGTCGAACGATTCGACCGCGCCGTCGCCTGGCAGGGAGAACCCGAGACCTACGACGGCGTCTTCTTCGACTTCCGCGTCGACCGGATCGAGTTCAAGCTGTGGGGCGAGAACGAGGTGGAGGGCACGTTCAAGCTCCGGCATTCCGCCCCGGACAAGATCTGGTTCGAGGTGGCCACCCAGGCCTGGTGGAGGCAGTACTGGAGCGACGGGGAGGCCTTCTACAAGCGCACGGGCGCCACCGAGGAGAGGGGCGAGTACCTCAACCCGGAGATCGACGACGATGCGGAGACCATCGACATGATCCGCGAGGCGGTGAGGATCGTCCGCCTGGTCTACCTGAAGAACCACAAGACGCCCGGCATCGTGTTCAAGGACATGGAAAAGGCGAAGCCCAAGGGAAAGGAAGACGCTCCCGTGTGCGACCTGGTCAAGCGCACGCCCGTGGACAAGGACCCGAAGGAGCTGATGTACTTCTACCTCCACCCCGATACCGGACAGCCCGTCTGCATCGGCGTGTGGCACTTCCTGAACGTGCGGGGCATCTTCTTCATCCACCTCTCGAAATTCGTGCCCGTGCAGGGCGTCCAGCTGCCCACGCACATCGAGGTCTTCGCCGAGACGAAGACGGAAGACTTCGAGAAGTTCCTCTTCGCCGACCTCGTGAGACGGCCGGAGGACGGCGTCCGCGTGAAGGTCAACAGCGGCATCGACGAGGAGATCTACGAGTTCCGCTAGCGCTGGTGACCCCGACGGGATTTGAACCCGTGTCGCGAGATCGAAAATCTCGTGTCCTGGACCTGGCTAGACGACGGGGCCACGGAGGCTTATTCATACCGGATCCGATGCGCCCTGGCAAGGAGGTACCCGGCGGGGCCATTCGCGGTGCATGGCGGTGTCTGTAACCTGTGATCCGTAACCCGTGTGGCTGTGCTTTGCCAAGAGCACAAGCAACCCACAGCATATAACTGGTTACAAACAATCCAGCGCTCGCCTGACAACAGGGCGAGGTCCGGGGTTTTTCAATCGCCACACCCGCAGACCGCAATCGAAAACCTACAATCCCTACTCGTTCTCGCTCCTCCGGCTGAAATCTGAAAACCCTGCGCGTCCCTGCGCTGGAAGCGGGTCACTTGCTTCCCAGCGGGAAGTCCACCGACTTGAGGATCTTGCGGAACTCGGGGACGGTCTTCTTCTTCTGCTTGCGGGCGGGCATGATCTTCTTGACCACCGCCGCGAAATAGCGGTTCACGGCGCGGAGCTTCTTGCGACCGAACCGGACGGCCTCCGCCAGCCTCTGCCGATACGCCTCCACGTCCGACTCCGTCGGCATCCTCGACGCCCGGATCGCCAGCGTGATCAGACCGTACAGGTTCTCGGGAAGGAAGGGGTTGCCCTGGTCGAGCAGCATCCCCCGGGAATCGAACTCCTCGCCCCCCACGCGGACGCGGATGTCCCCCTTCGGGTCGTGGGTCCCCTCGATCTCCACCAGCGTCCCGTCCGCGCCGGCGAGTTCCAGCAGGACCTCGTCCTCGTCGAACAGGTACCGCATGCGGCCGGCGTCGCTCTCGCCGGTGATGCAGTAGGGGAACCGCTCGTTGGGACGGTTCTCGAAGACCCACCCCCACCGCTCGTGCCCTTTTCTCGCCGCGAGGATGTCGTTGATCTCCCATTCCAGCTCGAGACTGTCGAGCGTTTTCCCGAGCAGGTTGATCGTGATCACGAGGTCCTTTCCGACCGTCTCCGGTCTCTCAGGGCTGCATGGATTGTAGGCCGATGCCCTCCGACCGTCAAGCGGCGCGCCCAAAGTGAGCGTTTCGCGCTGCAAATAAGTCGTGGTCCTCCCTTCCGTTTCGTGGCTCACCTTCCTTGAAATCCCCCGCGAGTGGCTCGAATCGAGATCTTCCCAAGGCACCAGGCCGGGCGATTTTCATGTTGAAGCCTTCCGTCTTCTGCCCTACGCTGGCCGTACGGTTTCTTGGAGGATCGCGCCGATGTCACGGAAGATTCGTCTCGTCCTGCCCGCCCTGCTTCTCGTCGCCCTCGCCTCCACGGCTTCCGCCGAGATCGATCTCGCGGACCTCTCCCTGGACCCGGCGGGCGAGGACCCTTCCGCCGCCGGCTTCGTCCCCACGGCCCAGTACGCGCAGACCTCCCCGGTCCCCCTGCACCCTTCCACCGTGAGCGGGAAGATCAGCCTCCACCTCTCCCCCGTCGAGATGCTCGTCTTCACGGGCGGAAAGGCCGCCGACCTCGGCTCCGTCGACACCGACTACAGCGAGATCCTCTCCCCCGGGTGGGGCATGGAACTCGAATTCGGATGGCAGATCATCCCCCTTGTCAACCTCCACGCCGACATGGGCTTCTTCCTCTTCGCCACCAAGGGGGAATTCGCGACCGGCCTCGAGCCCGACAGCCCGCTCTGGACCTTCCTCGACTTCCTCGCGGGCCTCCGCCTCCAGTTCCCCGTCAACGTCCCGCCGCGCCTCTGGACCGCCTTCGGCGCCGGATCCCGCGGGCTGATCCCCTACCTCGAGCTCGACGTCGGCATCGCCGGCCACAGCGGCCTGGACGCCCGCGATACCTTCACCGACACGAGCCACGACTACTTCAGCTCGAAGAACCTCACCGTCGTCCGGCTCAACCTCGGCCTGGAATACCGGTCCCGCACCGTGGGGTTCTCCTTCCAGTTCCAGTTCTGGAACCTGAGCGAGCCCGATTCCGTCTCGGGAAGCGCCCTGGAGACGCTCGCCGACTCGGCCTCCAGCGCGACCCTCTTCGGCTTCCAGACCTCCATCACGTTCAACTTCGCCTGAGAGCGCGCAAGCGCAGCTCTCCGCGAATCCGGGATCGGGAATATCGCCTTTTCGAGAGGAACGAAGACATCTGGAACTCAGGAACTCAGGAAGGGGAATGGGATTTCGGGATTGAGATTTCAGCAAAGCGCAGGAAAAGTCTTTGAGGGGCGGACCCATGGGCCCGCCTCGAACCATGCACGCCGCGGCCGGGAGCGCGGGCTTCCAGCCCGCAGCACCTCGGTTTCGATGCTTTGGACACGAAGATCACGGAGGGCCACGGAGGCGCGTATAGCCGTCAACGTAGAGCCTATCCAAAAACAATATCAGTGAAAATCCCAAAATGAACATCTCCTATCCTCTGCGTCCTTCGTGTCCTTTGCGTTTCCCCTGCTCTCCCTCCGTGGCTCCGTGACTCTGTGGCTTCATCTTTCATCCGCTTTGGCGCGGCTTTGCTGCTTCATGGTTTGGGATTTCTTCCAATCCCTGAAAGAAGCTTTCAGACTCGCCCGGACGGCCCGGTCAGGGCCGCACGCTTTTTCCCGACCTAAGGCCTCTCGCCGGAACGGCTTGCACGAACGCCTCCTTCTTCCTATTCTGGCTGCACTCCGGCACCAGGTTTGCATGAACGATGCTTTCCGTGCGGCCTGGAACGAATCTGGAACCTGGAGTCCCCGGGGACATCCAGTACCGTTGACGATCCGCCAGGGAGGTTCCCCGTGCCCGTCGTCGAGACTTCGAGGCTGACCAAGGACTTCGGGCCCGTGCGCGCCCTCGACGCCGTCTCCCTCGAGATCGAGACGGGGCGCGTCGGCCTGCTCGGGCCCAACGGCGCCGGCAAGAGCACCCTCATCAAGTGCCTGCTCGGCCTCGTGAAACCCACCGCCGGCGCCGGCGCCGTCCTCGGCCTGGACGTCGCCTCCAACCCCCTGGCCGTGCGGCAACGGGTCGGCTACCTGCCGGAAGTGGACTGCCACATTCCCGGCCTGAGCGCCGCGGAGTTCGTCGCCTACGCCGGGGAACTCGCCGGCATGCCGTCGAAGGACGCGCGGAAACGCGCCCACGAGGTCCTCGACTACGTGGGGCTCGCCGAGGAGCGCTACCGGCTGGTCGACACCTACTCGACGGGGATGAAGCAGAAGGTGAAGCTCGCCCAGGCGGTGGTCCACGACCCGGAACTGCTCTTTCTGGACGAGCCCACCAACGGCCTCGACCCGGCCGGGCGGGCGAACATGCTGGATCTGGTCCGCGACCTCGGCAAGAGCCACGGGATCTCCATCCTCTACTCGAGCCACCTGCTCGGCGACGTCGAGGCGGTCTGCGAGGAGGTGCTCATTCTCCGCCAGGGAAAGGTCCTCTCCCGGGGGAACATCGAGGCGTTGAAGGAGGGGCGCCGGGAAGGGTTCGAGGTCCGCTTGAAGGGAAACGAGGAGGGATTCCTGCAGCGCCTGCAGGAGGCGGGCCTCTCCGTGAAGGAGACGGCCCCGGGCCGTGTCCGGGTCCTTCCCTCGGACACGGGGGAGGAAGCGCCGTGGAAGCCGGTTTTCGAGGCGGCGAGGGAGACGGGCATCCAGCTGCGTTCGTTCAGGCCGGTGCAATCCACGCTGGAAGAGGTGTTCATCGAGGCGCTGGAAGGGGAGGGGGCGAGGGGGATGGTGCATGGAAAATCGACTTGAGGGATTACGAATCGAGGGATTCTGGAATGCGGAATGGGGCATGGGAAATGGGAACGGTTGACGAATAACGGAATCCGATCATCCACGTCGTCGGGAGGCTCGAGCGGATGCCGATCTTCGAGAAGGGATATCGCCGGTGGGACGGGGAGATGCGGGGGCGCGTCTTCCGGTGGCTGACCATCGCGAAGCAGGGGATCCGCCTCAGCTGGAAGGGGAAGTGGGTGCGGCGCTTCGCGCTGGTCGCCTGGCTTCCGCTCCTGTACTACGGCCTGATTTTTTTCGCCGTCGGCCAGATGACCGACGTCTCGAACCTGGAAAAGGCGCGGGAGTACTGGCAGTTCCGGATGATGGAGGACATGTTCGGCGGCCCGCTGGCCGAGAAGTTCGCCGAGGATCCGGCTTCCTTCCGTCCCCTCATCTGGTCGCTGCTCGTCCATTTCTTCATGCACTACACGCAGATTTTCTGCGTCATGATCATCGTGGCCATCGTGGGACCGAAGCTGGTGAGCGAGGACATGAAATCGCGCGCTTTGTCCCTGTACTTCTCCAAGCCGCTGGGGCGCATCGACTACCTGTTCGGCAAGTTCGCCGTGGTGGCCTTCTGGGTGGGCGCGGTGACCCTCCTGCCTTCCCTCGTCCTCTACGCGGTGAGCATCCTCTTCTCCCCCGGTCTCGAGACCCTGGTCCAGACCCTCGGGATCGTGCCCAAGGTGTTTCTCTATTCCCTTTTCCTCATGACGGGGTGCGGGACGATCATGCTGGCGCTCTCCTCGCTGTCGCCGAACGCCCGGCTGTTGGGGTTCGTCTGGGCCGGCTTCTGGGTGATGAGTTCCGTGGCCTCCCGGATCCTCTCCCTGACCTTCTTTCCGCCTTTCGGCCGGGAGGGGCCCGTGACGGAAGGAAACTGGACCGGCCTGGTCTCCTTTTCGGCGAACTTCGACGCTGTCGGTGTCCGGTTGTTCGAGATCGAACGTCTCCTGGGGCCGGTCGCGGCGGTGAGCGACCGGGCGGACGCGCTCTTGAAGAATCTCTCGTACGGGCACGCCTGGGGGTGGTCCCTGCTCATCATCGGGGCGCTGACCGCGCTGTCGGCGGTCGTGGTCTTCCGCCGCGTCGGGCGCCCGGGCGAGGCGGGCACGTGAACGGTCGTCGGTCTTGAGGGGGGTGCAGGCTTCGGAAACCTGGGATCTGGAATCGTGTTTCCGCAAGGACATTGGAGGTGCTGCGGTGTTTTCTCGAGCCTGATTCACAGGATCCATTTCTGATCAACATGATTTTTCCGTAAAGGAATGGCCCTCCAGTCAAGATCATGTCGATCAGAATGGAAATCATGTCGATCAGGGTCGAAAGACTTGCCGCATCCGTTTGTTTGCCCTTTTGGCTGCGGCTTTGCGCCTTGGGATTTCTGACATGATCGAGGCGGAACACCTCTCGAAGTGGTACGGGCAGGTCATCGGGCTCAATGACGTGAGCGTGACCGTCGGGGGCGGGCTGACGGCGTTGCTCGGGCCCAACGCCGCGGGGAAGACCACCTTCCTCCGCCTGATGACCGGGCAGCTGAAGCCGAGCCAGGGGTCCATCCGTCTCTTCGGCGAACCCGTCTGGAACAACCGCCGCGTGCTGGCGCGGATCGGCTTCTGCCCGGAGGAGGACGCCTTCTACGGGCATCTTACCGCCCTGCAGTTCGTCACGACGCTCGCCCGCATCTCCGGCCTGCCCCGCGGCGAGGCGGCGCACCGCGCAGCCGAGACCCTCGAGACGGTGGGCATGGGCGGGGCCCTGCACCGGAAGATCCGGGGATTCTCCAAGGGCATGCGGCAGAGGACCAAGTTCGCCCAGGCCATTGTGCATGACCCGGACGTGGTCGTTCTGGACGAACCCCTCACGGGAACCGACCCGGTGGGGCGGCGGGACCTGCGGGATCTGATCGGGGGGCTCGCGGACGCCGGCAAGCAGGTGGTCATCTCGAGCCACGTGCTCTACGAGGTCGAGGCGCTCACCGAGACGATCGTGCTGATCCACCGCGGGCGCATCGTGGCCTCGGGCAACCTCCACGAGATCCGGGATCTCATGGACACCTACCCGCATCGCATCCGCATCCGGTCGGCGGACGGCCGGGGCCTCGCGTCCGTCCTGGTCGAGCGGCCGCACGTCGTGGGTGTGGAGGTCGCCTCCTCGGGCGAGACGCTGACCGTCCAGACGCAGGACCCGGGGGCCTTCTTCGCCGAGCTGCCGGGCCTGGTTCTGGACAACGGGGCGGAGGTGCGGGAGATGTACTCCGAGGACGACAACCTCGACGCCGTGTTCCGGTACCTGGTTTCGGGAGGTGGGGGATGATCGGAGCCTTTCTCGCCGTCGCGGGCCTCGAGGTGCGGCAGGTCCTTCACGGGAAGAAGGTGCTGGCGGCGGCGCTCCTGGTCGCCGGGGCGGCGTGCCTCGGTTACCTGGTGCGCCGGTTCGCCCGGGATCCGGGGCCGGAGACCTGGCCGCTCCTCTACCTCTTCATGATGACCTTCCTCTTCCTCCACACGCTGGCCATCCTGATCCCCCTGCTGCTCTCCACCTCGCTGATCCGGGAGGAGACGGACGAGGGGACACTGGTCTACCTCTTCACCCGGCCCCTGCAAAGATCCCTGGTCCTTCTCGCCAAGTTCGTGGCGTCGCTGTTGATCTCGCTTCTCTTGATCGTCGCGGGCATGAGCCTCTTCCACCTGGGCTTCACCCTGCCCGGCCGGCCGGAAGGCGTGGCGTACGACTGGGCGGGGGCGCTGGGCGGCTTCCTGCGGGCCGGCGTGCTGGGCGTTCTCGCCTACAGCGCCGTGTTCACCTTCGTGGGACTGGTCTCGAAGCGCGCCCTGATCTTCGGGATCGCCTACGGGTTCCTGAGCGAGTTCCTGCTCACGCTCGTGCCCGCCGTCATCCGGAAAGCCACCCTCATGCATTACATCCGCTCGATCGCCCTGTCCCGGACGGGCACCGTGGGCGATCAGGACATGGACCGCGTCCTGGGCCTCGCCGACCTCACCGGGCCCACCCTCTCGGCCTCCACGCTCCTCGGCGCGGCGGCCTGCTTCCTCCTGCTCTCGATGGTGCTCGTCTCCGTCCGCGAGTTCGCCGAGTACCGCGGCGCCGAGGCGAGCTGAGCCCTGCGCGCTGTCACCGAAGACAGATTTCAGATTTCAGCCGGAGGAGCGGGGACGTGTAGGGATTGTAGATTGTAGATTGGGGATTTTAGCGGCGGCTATCTCCTACCCACCCACGCAACCACGCAACGCAAGCCGGCCGGCACTCCCTTGTTTGTGGGAGGCGTGTGTCCCGGGCCACACGGACACACGGTCCGGGACCACGGCGATCCCGCCTTCGTGCCTTCTTGCACCGCGAAAGCCTCTCCGCCTCCTCCGATTGCAAAGACGGGTGCAGTCCTGTACTCTTTCCTCGGGGACGCGAACGTCCCTATCCCGGCGATCCAGGCCCTTTTCCTTGTCTGCGCGCCATGGCTTCCACGGAATCGAACCGGCACGGCGATTGTTTCACCAGCCACGAGGTGTCCAGGGTCTGCGGCGTGGCGCCGATCACCGTGGGCCGGTGGATCCGCGCGGGCAAGCTGAAGGCGTTCCGGACGGTGGGCGGCCACCGCCGGATCCTGCGCTCGGATCTCGAGGCGTTCATGGAAGCGTTCGGGATTCCGGGCGATCTCGGGCGCCGGTCGGAGAAGACCCGGCGCGTGATGGTGGTGGACGACGACGAGATCATGGTGAAGGTGCTCCGGGAATTGATCGGCACGCTGGACGGCGCCTGGGAGGTGAAGGGGGCGGGCGACGGGTTCGAGGCGGGGCGTCTGGTGGAAACGTTCGAGCCGGCGCTGGTCTTTCTGGATCTGA
>CAZDSO010000006.1:0-4104 GCA_964508045.1 uncultured Planctomycetia bacterium
GTGAGCTACGAAAAGGAAGGGAGGGACATGACCTACGTACACCGCGAAACGCTCGATCCGATCCGGGCTTGCGCTCCGGTTCCCGTCATGATAGGTTTCCCGGGTTTCTTCGACCCCAAGCGAGGTGGTGAACATGTACGAGATCCTCTCCAAGGAGACGTTCTGTCCGGACATCAAGTGCATGGTGGTCTCTGCGCCGGAGATCGCGGCCAAGGCCCGCCCGGGCCAGTTCGTGGTCGTGTTGTCCCACGAGATGGGGGAGCGGATTCCGCTGACCATCGCGGATTTCGACCGGGAGAAGGGCACGGTGACCCTCGTGTTCCAGGAGGTGGGCAAGTCGACCTACGAGATGGGGACCTTCGGGACCGGAGACCGTTTTCTCAACGTCATCGGTCCTTTGGGGCGGCCCTCGGAGATCGAGGGATTCGAGAAGGTGGTATGCGTGGGCGGCGGGATCGGGGTGGCGCCGGTCTACCCCATCGCCCGGGGCTTCAAGGAAAACGGCGCGCACGTGATTTCCATCATCGGGGCGCGCACCTGCGATCTGCTCATTTTCGAGGACCGCATGAAGGCGGTCTCGGACGAGATGATCGTATGCACCGACGACGGCAGCTACGGCCGCGGGGCGCTGGTGACCGAACCGCTGGTGGAAGTGCTCGACCGCGAGAAGGGAAGCGTCGAGAGGGTGCTGGCCATCGGCCCGGCGGTGATGATGAAGTTCGCGGCCCGGGCCACGAAACCCTTCGGGGTGAAGACCATCGTCTCGCTGAACGCGATCATGGTCGACGCCACGGGCATGTGCGGCGCCTGCCGCGTGGAGGTGGGCGGGAGGACGCGTTTCTGTTGCGTCGACGGCCCCGAGTTCGACGGCCACGAGGTGGACTTCGATCTTCTCATGGCCCGGCAGAACCAGTACCTGCAGGAGGAGAAGACGGCCCTGGACCGCTATCTGGAAGCCACTGGAGGGACGCGGCATGCCCGAGTCTGAGAAATCCAGCAAACCCAAGCCCTCGAAGGCCCCCCGGACCCCCATGCGGGAACAGGAGTCCGGGGAGCGCATCCAAAACTTCCTGGAGGTCCCCTTCGGCTACGGGCCGGAGGAGGCGGTGAAGGAGGCCGAGCGCTGCATCGCCTGCAAGAAGCCCAAGTGCGTCGAAGGCTGTCCCGTCCAGGTGGACATCCCCGGCTTTCTCTCGCTGGTCAAGGAGGGGAAGTTCCTCGAGGCGGCGCGGCGGGTGAAGAAGACGAACGTCCTTCCGGCGATCTGCGGCCGCGTCTGCCCCCAGGAAGCGCAGTGCGAGGCGCGATGCGTGAAGGGCAAGAAGGGGGATCCGGTGGCCATCGGGAACCTGGAGCGTTTCGTGGCGGACTACGAGGCGGCCGAGGGGGCGGGGGCGTTGCCCGAGATGCCGGCGAAGAACGGCAAGAAGATCGGCGTCATCGGGTCGGGGCCGGCGGGCCTGACGGTGGCCGGCGACCTCATCCAGCTGGGATACGACGTGACGATCTTCGAGGCCCTGCACAAGGCCGGCGGCGTCCTGGTGTACGGGATCCCGGAGTTCCGCCTGCCCAAGGACATCGTCCAGCGGGAGGTGGACTACCTCTCGAAGCTCGGCGTGGAGGTGGTCACGGGCGAGGTGGTGGGCGCGACGGTGACGGTGGAGGAGCTGATGAAGGAGAGGGGCTTCGACGCCATCTTCATCGGCACGGGCGCGGGCCTGCCCATGTTCCTGAAGCTCCCGGGCGAGAACCTCAATGGCGTCTACTCGGCGAACGAGTACCTGACCCGCTCCAACCTCATGAAGGGATATCTCTTCCCCGAGGCGGACACGCCGCTGAAACGGGCGAAGATCGTGGCCGTCTTCGGCGGCGGCAACGTGGCCATGGATTCGGCCCGCACGGCCCGCCGCCTGGGCGCCGAGGTCCACCTGATGTACCGCCGGTCGCAAAAGGAGATGCCTGCCCGCGCCGCCGAGGTCCATCACGCCATGGAGGAGGGAATCCATTTCGATTTCCTCACCAACCCCGTCCGCTTCCTCGGCGACGAGGAAGGCAACGTGAAGGCCGTGGAGGCCATCCGGATGGAACTGGGCGAGCCCGACGCTTCCGGACGCCGGCGGCCCGTCCCCATCGAGGGATCGGAATTCCAGGTGGAGATCGACGCGGCGGTCATCGCCATCGGCTCGGGCCCCAATCCCCTGCTCCTGGACGTCACGAAAGGGCTGGAACGCAACAAGTGGGGCTACATCGAGGCGGACGAGGAGAACGGCGCCACCAGCATCCCGGGCGTCTTCGCCGGCGGGGACATCGTCACCGGCTCCGCCACCGTCATCCTCGCCATGGGCGCCGGCCGCAAGGCCGCCCGGGCGATCCATGCCTACTGCACGGGAAGCGACCAGGGCTGATTGGCAGATTTGAGATTTCAGCATCACCCAGCCGGCTGGAATCTGACGGCTGCAATCTGAAATCCCTTTGAAGGCCCGCCCCTTACGGCTCCGGCGCGGCGTCGTCCCACTCCTCGTCGGTGAGAAAGCGCATGCCTTGCCGGTTGGCGAAGCGGAGGCGGAAGAGGGCCTTGTCCAGGATGTCGAGCTGCTGGGAGAGGTCCTCGTCCATGCGGAAGACGGACGCAAGGGCCTCTCCACGAAGGTCCGGATCGTGAGTGAGCGCGAACGTCCCCTTCCGGCAGACGGCCAGCACCAGGTAGTCGCGGTAGACCGACACGCCCCACCGCCGCTCGATCCGGCGGAGGGCGTTTTCGTCCTTCGCGTTCCGCCGGCGGGCCTTTTCGTAGATCTCGAACAGCTCGAGCGCCCGTTTCTGGATGGAGGGGGCCTGGAACCGATCACGGAGGAGGAGGAGCTCCCGGGCGACGCGGAGGTCGGTCCGCGCGCCGTCGAGCAGGGCGCGGGCGTCGTCGAGATCCCGCGCCGGCACCTCCAGCACGGTCCCCTCCGACGTCTCGAGGGCGTACCATTTCGTCTCCAGGGGGAGATCGGGCATCCCGCTCGTCTCCATGATCCGCGAGGGACCCGGCTTCGCCGGAGCCGGGAAAACTCCAAAAAGCGGGGTAGGCTTCCTTCCTTTATGATATCCTTTTTCCTGGAGCGCGGACATGGACCCCAAGGCACTACAATTTTGCGCGAACCGGGTCATGGCGCTCCAGGAGCTTCAGGCCCTGGGGACCATGGCGGCGGGTTTTCTGGACGCGGGATGCTACCGCTGTTCCGGCCGCGACGACGCTTGCGAGTACTACACGCCGCTTGGATGGGTCTACGAGACCGCCAGGGAGGTTCCGCCGCAGATCGTTGCCTTTCTTCCCGGAAACGCCGGTGACGAAGGAAAAAACGGGGGCGGTTGAACGGCCGGGGAGCGCCTCCCTTCAGCGCCGGGCCTGCACGAGCGCGGAGGATTGCTCCGGCGTCAGGGCGGCCACGGAGGGCAGGTTGCGGAAAAAGCCCGCGCAGTCGAGGCCGTATCCCACCACGAAGCGGTCCGGGATCTCGAACCCCCGGTAATCGATCTCGACGTCCGTCTGGTGCCGTTCCGGTTTGTCGAGAAGGGCGCAGACGCGCACGGACGCGGGCTTTCTCGTGAGAAGGTTCTTCTTCAGGTACTTCAGCGTCAGGCCCGAGTCCACGATGTCCTCGACGATCAGCACGTCCTTGCCCTGGATGGAATGGGAGAAGTCCATCTCGAACTTCACCTCCCCCGAGGAGTCCGTGGCGTTGCCGTAGCTGGAGACCTTGATGAAGTCCACGTCCACGTTGAAGGGAATGTGGCGGACGAGGTCGGCGAGAAAGACCCACGCTCCCTTCAGCACCCCCACCAGGAGAAGAGGCCTGCCCTCGTACGCCGAGGCCACCCGCCCGGCCAGGGCCTTCACCTCGGCCTGGATGTCCTTCTCGGGGAGGAGAATCTCGAGATCCTCGACGGCGATCGGAGCCATCGTCATGAAACGCTCGCTCAACAAGGACGCGGAATGGAATGTCGGATGGATTCTACCTTGGGGGCGGGGCCTTGCCAACCGTCGCGTCCTCCCTCCGTGTCATCCGTGTCATCTGTGGCGCATCCGTCGCGTCCTCCCTCCGTGTCATCCGTGTC
>CAZDSO010000006.1:4204-12548 GCA_964508045.1 uncultured Planctomycetia bacterium
CATCCGTGTCATCTGTGGCGCATCCGTCGCGTCCTCCCTCCGTGACATCCGTGTCATCTGTGGCGCATCCGTCGCGTCCTCCCTCCGTGACATCCGTGTCATCTGTGGCGCATCCGTCGCGTCCTCCCTCCGTGACATCCGTGTCATCTGTGGCGCATCCGTCGCGTCCTCCCTCCGTGTCATCCGTGTCATCTGTGGCGCATCCGTCGCGTCCTCCCTCCGTGTCATCCGTGTCATCTGTGGCGCATCCGTCGCGTCCTCCCTCCGTGACATCCGTGGTGAAAATTCTTGATCCCCTTCGCGCCGAGGTGTATCCCACTGACCAGGGACAAGGACCCATCCTATCGGAAAGGAGGCGCCATGGCCGGCAAGTTGCAGGTGGCTCTCGATTTCATCAATCTCAAGCGGGCGCTCAAGGTCGCGGCCGAGGCGGTCGAGGGGGGCGCGGACATCCTGGAGGCGGGGACCCCGCTGATCAAGAGCGAGGGCCTGGACGCCGTGCGAGCGCTCCGGCAGAGGTTCCCGCAGCTTCCCGTCGTGGCCGACATGAAGATCATGGACGTCGGTCGCCTGGAGGTGGAGATCGCGTCCAAGGCGGGGGCCTCCTTCGCGGTGGTCATGGGCGCGGCGGACGAGTCGACGATCCGCGAGTGCATCGAGGCGGGGCGGAACTTCGGCATCGGCGTCGGGGTGGACACGCTCGGCGTGGCCGACGCGCCGGCCTTTGCGGGGAGGATCCAGGATCTCGGCGCCGATTTCCTGGCGGTCCACATCCCGATCGACGCGCAGATGTCGGGCAAGGACCCGCTGGATCTCGTCCGCGCGGTGCGGAAGTCGGCGCCGGACATCACGCTGGCGGCCGCCGGGGGCATCCATTCGGAATCCGCGGCGGGCGTCGTCGCGGCGGGGGCGGACGTGGTCATCGTCGGCGGGGCGATCACGAAGTCCCAGGACGCGCGCGAGGCCACGGCCGCGATCAAGAGGGCCATGGAGACGGGCGAGGCGGTGGAGACGTCGCTCTACAAGCGCGTCGACGCGGCCGGGCTGGCGGAGACCTTCTTGAAGGTCTCGACGCCCAACGTCTCCGACGCCATGCACCGCGAGCCCTGCCTGGAGGGCATCCGTCCCGTGACCCCTGGCGCCCGTTGCGCCGGCCCGGCCTGCTGCGTGCGCTCCTTTCCGGGCGACTGGGCCAAGCCCGTGGAGGCGATCGAGCACTGCCAGGCGGGCGAGGTGCTGGTCATCGAGGCGGGCGGGGTGGCGCCGGCGCTGTGGGGGGAGCTGGCCACGGAGTCGGCGGTGAACCGCAAGATCGCCGGCGTGGTCATCGACGGGGCGATCCGCGACGTGCCGGACATCCGGCGCCTGGCGTTTCCGGCCTTCGCCCGGATCATCTCCTCGGAGGCGGGGGAGCCCAAGGGGCTGGGGGAGATCGGCGTGCCGGTGAAGCTTTCGGGAAGGCGGATCGAGCCGGGCGACTGGATCGTGGGGGACGACAACGGGGTGATGGCGGTCCCGAGGCGCCGGGCGGTGGAGATCGCGAACCGGGCGATGGGGGTGTTGGAGCTGGAGAACCGGCTTCGCGCGGAGATCCGCGCGGCCTCCACGTTGTCGGAGGTGATGGAGCTGCTCCGCTGGGAGAAGAAGTGAAATACGGGAACCGACAAAAACATTTACAGGAATAGGCTGAAGAGGGACATTACAACTTCTTGCGTAGAATGAGGGAACTTGGGGTGATCAAGACGGATCCCGAAGGCGGAAGGGGTTCCTACCGTTTTGGAAACCAGCTTCATTCCCTTTGCTTCTGGTTCGAGGCGGCGCGAGCCAGGCAATTACGTGAAGCATGAATTCTTGAGTCTGGGCGCGTTGACGATTGTTCATGCGTTCCGGATCGGCGCTTCTCATGCTCCTTCCGCGTCCCGCAGTTTCAAGAGGTCCGACTCCTTTCCGATCGTCACGAGGACGTCTCCTTCCTTGACGACGTACGCCGGTCCGGGCAGGAACTCGAAGCCCTTGCCGCCGTCGGTCTTGACCGCGATGACGAGCAGGCCGAGGCGGGTGCGGATCCGCAAATCCTCGAACGTGTGCCCCACGAATCCCGGGGGAGAGGCGATGTCCATCACGCGATAGTCGCCCGCCAGGGGGATGAAGTCGAGGAGATTGGGGTTCATCATCTGCAGGGAAAGCCGGCGGGCGGTCTCCAGCTCCGGGAAGACGATGTGGGTCACGCCGATGGCGCGGAGGATCTCGGCATGGTCCGGTCCCACCGCCTTGGCGCGGACGACGGGGACGCCGATCCGCCGGAGGTGCAACGAGCAGAGGATGCTCGCCTCGATCTGTTCCCCGATGCACACGACGGCCTCGTCGAAGTCCGCCGTGACCGCCGCCGACAGCGCGTGGAATTCCCGGGCGTCGAGACAGAGCGCGCTCTGCACATCGTCGGCGATGTCGTTAACCCGCTGGATGTCGCTGTCCACGGCGAGCACCTCGCAGTGCTCCGCCAGGGTGCGGGCCAGGCCCGCCCCGAAGTGCCCGAGGCCGATCACGCAGACCTGCTTGCCGTTTCTCCTCATCCGATCATCACCTTTCCTTCCGGGAACCGGACCTCCGCGGGCCGCTTGCGGACCATGACCATCACCATCGTGAGGGGGCCCAGGCGCCCGACGAACATCGACGCCACGATCCAGAGGCGCCCGCTGGCGGACAGATCCGGCGTCAACCCCGTCGTCAGGCCCACCGTGGCGAAGGCCGAAACCTGCTCGAAGACGATCTCGCGGAGCGGCGTCCCCGCCCCGCCTTCCGACACCGAGAGGATCAGCACGCCCCCGATGTTCCACAGGACGGACAGCCCGATCACGGCCGAGGCGTGGCGGATCCGGTCCTCGGGAACGAACCGGTCGAGGATCCGGACGTGACGCCGTCCCCGGAGGCGTGAGGCCAGGCTCGCGCCCCAGAGCGCGAGCGTCGTGGTCTTGATCCCCCCGGCGCACGAGCCGGGGGACCCCCCCACGAACATGAGGAGGACGAGGACCAACAGGGAGGCCAGGGGAAGCGCGCCGATCGGCACGGTGTTGAATCCGGCGGTGCGCGCGGTGACGGACTGGAACAGGGCCGCCGAGAGGCTCACCCCCGCGCCCGACGACTCGCCGGTCGGCCCGAGACCGAGGAGCGAAAGCGCGCCGCCTGCGATCAGCAACGCGCTCGTCCACAGCACGAGCCGCGTGTGAAGGGCGAAGCGGTCTCCCGGAGCGCGGCTCGCGATGCGCCGGAGGCGCTTCTTCAGATCCCAGAGCACGGGCACGCCCAGGCCTCCCGTGACGATGAGGGCCATCACTGTCGCCGACACGACGGGGTTGGCGCGAAGCCCGGTCAGGCTGTCCGCGTAGAGCGAGAATCCGGCATTGCAGAATGCGGACACCGCGTGAAAGAGACCGGACCATGCGGCGTGCGGCCACCCCATGGCCGGAACCAGTCCCGCGAACAGGAGGATCGCGCCTCCCGCCTCCAGCAGGAGCACGACGCGGAGGATGGAAAGGAACTGCGACCGCAGCTCGCCCCCCAGGTCGCGGTGCACCAGCGAATCGGCCAGCGAGGTGCGGGCGCGCAACGACATCCTTCGCCCGACCAGGTTGAAGGCGAGCGCCGCGAAGGTCATCACGCCGAGCCCGCCGACCTGGATCGCGGCGAGGATCACCCCCTGGCCGAGGGCCGTGAATCGCGACCCCGTATCGACGACGGCGAGCCCTGTGACGCAGACGGCGGACGTCGCCGTGAACAGGGCGTCGAGGGGCCCGAGCGATCCGCGGTGGGACCAGGGAAGCAGGAGCGCGAGGGCCGTCAGGAGGATCGCGCCGGCGAAGCCCGAGACGAGCATGGTTTCGGGCGCGCGGGGACGGAGGATGGCGCCGAATCGCTGGATCATCTCAGTCGCGCCCTTTCCGCCGGCGGTGCGGGCAGTCGCGGAAATCGCCCAGGCACCGGCCGGCGAGGACCTTCCGGGGCAGGACCAGCTTGTCGCCCACGAGGCCGCAGACCGACAGCACCGCGTCTTCGTCGCCCGTCGCATGCAGCGAGGGGCACGGGTCCTCGAGGATGTCCTGGGCCCCGGCGCGCGGCTCCCCTTCCCCGGGACGGGACGGTTTCGGGAGGAGGAAGACCGCGTCGGCCCCCGCTTCGTGGAGCCGTCGCAGCGCATCCCTCGTCGGGTGGACGATCCCCACTTCCACGCGGACGGATTCCGGACCCAGGCGCCGGCAGAGGCGGACCGCCGCGAGCACGGTCCGTTCCAGTCCGGGGGAGCCGTCCCAGGACAGGAACGCCTCCCCCGTTTCCGACAGCGACAGGCGTTCGAGCCCTTCGAGGATGTCGGTGCAGGGCTTCCAGCCCTGCCTCTTCCCGTTCTTCGTCCAGAGTTTCAAGTCTTCGCCTCACGGATGACACTCCCTGGATGTATTGCACGCGCCGTGCCGTCTTCAAAACGTTGCCGGGAAGAGCAGGAAGGCCTCGAAGAGCGAGGGAGGGCTTGCATCCTGCAAGGGGTCTTGCATTTCGCAAGGGAAGCGCCGGGGGGGGGTCAGATGCCGTACTTCTTGCGTTTCCGCCACAGGGTGGAGGGGTCGATGCCCAGGCGGTGCGCCGTCTCCTCCTGCGAGAGGCCGAGCGCCAGCACCTGCCGGATGCAGGTTTCTTCCATCTCGGCGAGCGAGCGGGATGCCTCCGGTCCGTCGGGGGAAGGCGCGGGCTTCGCCATGCGCCCGGGGAGGTGTTCGGGCCGCAGGGTGCGTCCGGGCGCGAGCAGGACGGCCCGCTCCATCGCGTGGGAGAGTTCGCGAACGTTGCCGGGCCAGGGGTACTTGACGAGGATGCGTTCGAAGGCATCGTCCCATCCTGTCACCGGCCGGCCGTGTGCGGCGGAAAACGAGGAGACGAATTCGCGGGCGAGCAGGAGGACGTCCCCGGGCCGGTTGCGCAGAGGCGGCACCGCAAGATCGACGACGCTCAGCCGGAAGAAGAGGTCCTCCCGGAACGTCTTGTCGCGGACCATTTCCTCGAGGTCCTGGTTCGTCGCCGCAATGATGCGGGCGTCGACGCGGCGGGAAGCGGTTTCCCCTACGCGCTCGAAAATGCGGTCCTCGACAAGTCGGAGGAGCTTGCCCTGCATGGAGGGCGCCACGTCGCCGACCTCGTCCAGGAACAGCGTTCCTCCCTGGGCCGCCTCCACCTTGCCCGGCTTGTCGGCCAGGGCTCCGGTGAAGGCCCCACGCGCGTGGCCGAACAGCTCGGACTCGAGAAGCGATTCCTGGAAGGAGGTGCAGTCGACGGTGACGAAAGGCCCCTCGCGCTTCTCGGAGGCCTCGTGGACGAGCCTCGCCACGAGCGACTTTCCCGTCCCGCTCTCCCCGGTGAGCAGGACCGTGGCCTCCGTGGCGGCCACGGTGCGCGCGATCTCGAGCAGGTGCAGCACCGCGGGATTCTGGGTGAGGAACCCCCCGCGGAAGGGCAGGTCTTGCACGCGGCGCTTCAGACCTGCGACCTGGTCCTGAAGGGAGCGGACGCGCTCGATCTGGCGCAGGCGGTGGCGGACCTGCTCGGGGGAGAAGGGCTTCGTCAGGTAATCGAAGGCGCCCTCCTTCATGGCCTCGACGGCGGTCTCGATGGATCCGTGGGCGGTGATGATCACCGATTCCACGTTGCGGTGCTGGTCCCGGATGCGCCGGAGCAGCTCGGCCCCGCCCATCCCCGGAAGCATGAGATCGATCAGGGCGATGGAGACGGACCTCTGCGCGAGACGTTCGAGCGCCTCCTCCGCGCTCGAGGCGGTCGTCACCTCGTACCCGTCGTCCCGGAGCATGATCTCCAGGGTTCTCAGAATATGGGGGTCGTCGTCGACCACCAGGATAGGGCTCATGGTTTCCGCTCCGGATTCGCGGGAAGGCGGATCTGGAAGCTCGCGCCACGGCCGGGTTCTCCGCCGGCCTCGATGCCGCCCCCGTGAGCTTCCACGATTTCACGGGCGATGGCCAGGCCCAATCCGTGCGTCCCGGGTTCGGGTTCGCGGTCCGTCGACACGTAGGGCTGGAAGATGCTCTCGAGATTCTCCGGCTCGATGCCCGCTCCGGTATCGCTCACGGCGACCTCCAGCCCGTTGGCCGCGGCCCGGACGTCCACCTCGATCCGCCCTCCGCGGGGCGTATAGCGAAGCGCGTTGCCCGCGATGTTGATCACCACCCACGGAAACTTCACCGGATCGACGTCGGCGTACGCCGTCTGGTCGGGTGCCGGAAGCCGGAAATCGATGCCCTTCTCCTCCGCCTGGGGGACCAGCGGGCGCAGGGCGGCGTTGAGCAGCCGCACCAGATCCACCCTCCGCGGCTTCAGCGAGAGGTCCGGCGTCATGTCCCGGGAAGCCTCGATCAGGTCCGACACCAGCGTGGAGAGGTTGTGGCAGGCCTCGGACGCGATGGAGAGCAGCTCGTCCCGATCGTCGCCCGTCCCGGACAGTTTTTCCCGGAGGAGGTTGACCGACATGGAAAGGGACGTCATGGGCGTCTTCAACTGGTGCGACAGCATCGAGATGAACCGCCGGCGAGACGCCTCGAACCGGCGCTGTTCCGTGACGTCCCAGAAGAGGAGCAAATAGCCCTCCACACCGCCGTCCAGGCGCGGAACCGTGAGCACCCTCGGGCGGTACACGCGCTCCTCGTCGCCGACGCGGTACCCGAACTCGCCGAGATCGCGCTCCGGCTGGAACGCCCCGTCCATCACGGGAGCCAGGACACGGCGCACGTCGTCCGAGAGGTCCAGATCGCCGAGCGCTCCTCCCGCATCGCCGGCCAGGCGAAGGATCGTCCGTCCGATGCGGTTCGCGGAGACGATATGGAGGTCCGCGTCCAGCAGGACCATTCCCTCGAGCACCTTGTTCATGACGAAGGCGAGCCGCGTCTGGAGATGGCTCAACTGCCGGTTCTGCTCGTCTTCGTGAAGGCGCAAACGCTCCTGCAGGTCTTCCAGCTCGCTCCGGAGGCGGGCGATCTCGTCCACGCCCCGCCGGTCGGGCACGGGGCCGCTTCCGGGATCCGGGTTCAGGGCGCGGTGAAGGCGGTCGGAGACTTCGGTCACGGGATTGGCGATGCGGTTCGCGCTCACGATGGCGAAGAGCGCGAGCGCCGCAAGCGCGGACAGGGCGGACAGGGTCATGGCGCCCCGCATCACCCGGGCCACGCGCCGCGTTTCTTGCTCGGTTGTGATCAAGCCTTCCTCGTTGACCGCGACCAGGGATTCGATCTGTTCGTGCAGCTCGCGGAACGATTGGATCTCCTCGGAATCGGCCGGCCAGGACCCGGCGGGCGACGCCTCCAGGGCGGGGCGAAGCCGGTCCCACGAAAGGCGCATGTGGCGGATGATCTCCTTCTCGCCCGACTCCGTGATGTTGGATTCGCAACGCGCGAGGCCCTGCTCGAATCTCCCCAGCGACTTGCGGCGGACGGCTTCCGGGGAACGCTCGAACGGAAGGCCGTACTCCGGCGTTTCGAGACGCAGGAGGGCGCGGGACATGGATCGCGCCTCCTGGATGCTCCGGTAATGGTCGGAAAGGATCCTCCCAGCGGCCCTTTCCAGGTGGCGAAGCGAAACCAGTGCGATGCCTCCGACGAAACACAAGAGCAGCGCCGGAAGGAACATCGACAGGAGAAGTTTCTTGCGAAGCGGCATGGGCACCTCCGACTCGCGTTGCCGGCGAGAGCGTAACACGATGTTCGTCCGTCGATCCACCACTTCGCGAATGTGGGGATCTTGGATGGGGTTGACGGGGTCCGGGCACGGGAGAATGAGTTGTTCGCAACTCGTTCTCGGAAACCAACTTACCACAGCAATCGGCAACCTGGTTGCCGATTTTTCGGCAGGGGTGTCCGGCGGTTTTCTCGTAACAGTCTTCCCTCAATCCGGTTATCTTGTTCACCGGGTTCCAGGTATGGCATTTGCTTGAAATACTTCCCGCGCATTGTCTACACCGCCCCCTGGATCTCACGGGCCGAACAGCGTGGGAGTCCATCATGGCGTCCGTCACCGACGATCTGCTCATGCGGCGCGCGGGCCGCGGGGACATCTCTTCTTTCGAACAATTGATCTACCGGCACTGGAACGCGGGCCTGCGCTACTGCACGCGCATCCTCGGCGATCACCAGCAGGCGGAGGACGTGGTCCAGGAGGGCCTGGTCAACGTCTTCAACACGCTCGAGCGGTACGTGGAGCGGGGAAGGTTCCGCACCTTCTTCTTCAAGATCCTCTCCGACCTCTGCATCGACACGATCCGGAAACGCCGCCGGATCCAGCCCAACCGCGAGCG